>NZ_JBIMKE010000003.1:0-463132 GCF_043673425.1 Streptomyces sp. M41
CGAACCCGGAAGCTAAGCCTTACAGCGCCGATGGTACTGCAGGGGGGACCCTGTGGGAGAGTAGGACGCCGCCGAACAAATTTTGAGAAATCCCCCGTGCCATTCGGCACGGGGGATTTCTGCGTTTAGGGTCGTGGCCATGGACTACGACCTCGTCATCTTTGACAACGACGGCGTGCTCGTCGACAGCGAGCCCATTTCCAATCGGCTTCTCGCCGCATACCTCACGGAGCTCGGGCACCGCACGTCGTACGAGGACTCCATTCGGGACTACATGGGCTCGGCGATGCACCGGATTCATGAGCTGGTGCTGGAGCGGACGGGGCGGCGGCTTCCCGAGGACTTCGACGATGTCTTCCACGCGCGAGTGTTCGCCGCGTTCGAGCGGGAGTTGAAGGCCGTGGTCGGGGCGGCGGACGTACTGGAGAAGCTGGTGGAGGACGGGGTGCCGTACTGCGTGGCATCGTCCGGGAGCCATGAGCGGATTCGGGTCGGACATCGGACGACCGGGCTCGACCGGTTCTTCGAGTACGGGCGGATCTTCAGTTCTCAGGACGTGGGGCGAGGGAAGCCGGCGCCCGATCTGTTCCTGTACGCCGCCGAGCGGATGGGCGTCGCGCCGGAGCGATGTGTTGTCGTCGAGGACAGCCCGTTGGGGGTGCAGGCAGCCGTTGCGGCCGGGATGGACGTGTACGGGTTCACCGCGATGACTCCCGCCGCGAAGCTGAGCGGGGCCACGCGACTCTTCGTCGGCATGGGGGAGTTGGTCGCTCTGCTCGGCACGCGCGCTGAGCACGGCCCGAACTGAACTTGAGGGAAATTCATCTTTGGCTGGATCTACCCACCAGTACCCCGGGGCCCTACGCTCGCCGCCATGACGGATGTGCTGCGGCGCGGTAGGGCCTCGTTGGCGTTCGGGTTCTTCGCCCAAGGGGTCGCCTTTGCCCTGCTGGTGACGCGGATTCCGGCCATTCAGGACCGGTACGGAGTCTCCGACGCGCTGCTGCCGGCCTTCCTTGCCGCCGTGCCGATCCTCGCCGGTGTCGGCAGTGTGGCCACCGAGCGGCTGGTGAAGCGGATACCGGCGAGCCGGTTGCTGCGCTGGTCCCAGCCCGTCGTGCTGCTGGCGCTGCTCGGGGTCGGGGCGGGGGAGCGGATGCTCGAGCTGGGGGTGGCGCTCGCCGCGTTCGGATTGGCGGTGGGTGTGCTGGACGCCTCGATGAACATGCTTGGGGTGAGCCTGCAACGGTCGTACGGGCGCAGCATCATGCTCAGTTTTCATGCGGCGTACAGCCTGGGCGGGATTGTGGGGGCCTCCTTGGCCTGGGTGGGGGCGCACTGGGAACTCGCGCTCGGCGTGTCGTATCTGCCGGTTGTCGTGGTGTTGGTGCCGGCGGCGCTGGTGGGGAGCCGGTGGTATGTCGATGGGCGCGTGGGGTGCGACGGGGCGGAGGAGGGGGCTGGTGAGCGGGGGGCGGTCGGCTTCAAGGTGCTGCTGCCGCTGTGTCTGGTGATGACCTTCGCCTACATCGGGGATTCGACCGTCTCCAACTGGAGCGCGAAGTACTTGCAGGATGTGCTGGGGAGTTCGGAGCAGCTGGCGACCGTGCCGTACAACATCTATATGGTCACCACGCTGGTGGGGCGGGCCCTCGGGGACCTCGGGGTGCGGCGGTTCGGTGCTGTCGCTGTGGTGCGGATGGGGGCGCTGGTGGCTGCCGTCGGGTTCGCGGTGGTGGCCGCGGCTCCGGGGGCGCGGGTCGGCATGCTGGGGTTCACGTTGCTGGGGCTCGGGCTGTGTGTGCTGGTGCCGCAGACGTTCGTGGCGGCCGGGCGATTGTTTCCCGGGGCGTCTGATACGGCCGTTGCGCGGCTCAATGTGTTCAACTACGTGGGCTTTTTGATCGGTTCGCCCTTGGTGGGGGCGTTGGGCGATGTGTGGAATTATCGCGGGGCCATGCTGGTGCCGATGGTGTTGGTGCTGGTGACGCTTGTGTACGCCCGTTCGTTCGCCACTCAACCGGACCGATACGGTGACGGGCATGAGCGGCCGCGCACAGCTGATGTGGGACGAGGCAGTAACGGGCTATGACTTCGGCCGGGACCATCCGATGGACCCGGTCCGGCTCGCCCTGACCCGGAGGCTCGTCGATGCCTTCGGCCTGGACAAGGACGTGGAGGTCGTCGCGGCGCAGCCGGCCGGGGACTCGACGTTGCGGCTGGTGCATCGGGAGGACTACATCGAGGCCGTGAAGGCGGCCTCGGCCGATCCGCGGGCGGCCGACCAGTCGTACGGGATCGGGACGCTGGATGATCCGGCCTTCGCGGGGATGCACGAGGTGTCCGCGCTGATCGCCGGGCAGTCGGTGGGTGCGGCGGAGGCCGTGTGGCGGGGGGACGCGCTGCACGCGGTGAACTTCGCGGGCGGACTGCACCATGCGATGCCGGGGGGTGCGTCGGGGTTCTGTATCTACAACGACGCCTCGCTGGCCATCGCCCGGCTGTTGGAGCTGGGGGCGGAGCGAGTCGCGTACATCGATGTGGATGTGCATCACGGGGACGGGGTGCAGGCGGCGTTCTGGGAGGACCCGAGGGTTCTGACGATTTCGCTGCATGAGCATCCTCGGACGCTGTTTCCGCAGACCGGGTGGCCCGAGGAGACCGGGGCGGGGGCCGCGGAGGGGACGGCTGTGAATGTCGCGTTGCCGGCCGGGACCGGGGACGCGGGGTGGCTGCGGGCGTTCCACGCGGTGGTGCCGGAGTTGATCGCGGAGTTCCGGCCGCAGGTGTTGGTGACGCAGCACGGCGCGGATACGCACTTCGAGGATCCCCTCGCGCATCTCGCCGTGTCTTTGGACGCGCAGCGGGCCGTGCAGGTGGCCTGTCATGAGCTGGCGCACGAGTACGCCGACGGGAAGTGGGTCGCCCTGGGCGGGGGCGGCTATGCGGTGGTGGAGGTGGTGCCGCGGTCCTGGACGCATCTGGTGGGGATCGCGGCGGGGCGGGCGGTCGAGCCTACGGCGATGATTCCGGAGGGGTGGCGGCAGGAAGTCTTCGCCCGTACCCGGCAGTTGGGCCCGGCGCGGATGACCGATGGGCGCTGGCCCGTGGCCTGGACGGACTGGGAGGCGGGGTACGACCCCGCGGATCGGTTGGATCAGGCGGTGCTGGCTACGCGGCGCGCGGTGTTTCCGCTGCGGGGGTTGTTGGCGTAGGGGGCCGGGGGCGTCCTGCGCCGCGCCGCGTGTGGTGGTGTGCGTGAGGCGGGTTTCCGGCTTCCGTGGTGCCCTGGGCGGTGTCAGGGTGTTAGGCCGACTGTGCGGTGTTTCCTCGTTCCCCGACCCGTGCTCTGTTTCATCCGTCACGATCGCTGACGTGTTGAGTAGGGGAGCTCTCCGTGCCCATCTGTTGGCTGCTCGGCTTGCCGGGTGCGTGGCTACCAGTCGGGAGGCAAGTCTCAGGAGTTATCGGCTTTTCGCGGCCCGGGACCCTCGGGTCGTCATCGGGCTGGATCCCGTGGGGGCGTGGGGGCAGCGGGAGTTGGTCGCGCTGATGGCGGAGAAGTGCGGGGTTTCGGCCGATCTGGGGTGTGTTTCTGGTCATGATGTGATTGATCCGGGGCGAACCTTGAGCAGGCTCGATGCCTTTGCCGAACGGGTCGGTGCTGCCGCCCAGCGCAGGGCTCCCGTGCTCATCGGGACCGGACATCCGCATCGGCTGCTCGGGTTCTACGCCGGCTTGGCGGACGCGTTGTCGGCGGCGGGATGTGCCGTCCTCACCCCTGCGTATGGTCGCTGTGTCGACATAACGACCCGGTTCGGCCTACGTACGTACAACCTTGACTACGTACGAGGAGTCGCGCTGGTGCGAGAACCCGGCGCCTCTCGCCCCGGTTGTGAGCCCGGCGCACACACGCACTCACCGCTCCCGGTTCGTACCGCGCTGGCCGCCGCGGCCGAGGCCGGCGGGCCGTTGCCCGAGCTGGTCGTCGGGGATCACGGCTGGGTCTGCGGGGCAGGTCAGCTGGGGTTTGAGGCCATTGGGCTGGCCGATATCGATGACCCCGCGCTCTTCGTGGGGGAGGCCGAGGGGGTTGTGGCCGTCGCCGTTCCACTTGATGACGCTGTGCGGTCTGATTACTACCGGCCGCTTACCCGCTACGTACTCAATCGAGCGTGTCTGTCCCAGTAGGCCGCCGATGGGTGCACCTCTTCCCCACTCGCATCACAGGCCCCTACATTGGGGAGTGAGCACGCAACGACGAAGAGTCACCGGAAGGGGAAGCCGGTGGCCGTCGAGTGCGGAAGGTTCAGGTGTGTCATGGCTGCAGCTGGCGAGAGGCCTCTGAACGAGGTTCAGTTCCTTACCGTGGCGGAGGTTGCCTCGGTGATGCGAGTGTCGAAGATGACCGTGTACCGGCTGGTGCACAGCGGTCATCTGCCCGCGATCCGGGTCGGGCGGTCGTTCCGAGTCCCGGAGCAAGCGGTTCACGAATACCTCCGCGAGAGCTATGTGGGGGTGGAAACCGCCTGACGGCACTGGGCGCAGGGGGATCCTCAGGGCTCTTCGGGATACCCCCTCGCCCCCTCGATTACGACCTCAGCGCTCGGGCGGGTAGGCTAGCCCCTCGTAGGTCGTGTGGGCCCATGGCGCCCAAACACCGAGTGATGAGAAGTGAGCGAGGGTAGTCGTGGGCTCTGTTATCAAGAAGCGGCGCAAGCGGATGGCCAAGAAGAAGCACCGCAAGCTGCTCAAGCGCACGCGCGTTCAGCGTCGCAACAAGAAGTAGTAGCAAAAAGAAGTGCGCGACGCCGCGAGACGCGGCGACGCCCTTGTGGCCCCCCACCGCATGGTGGGGGGCCACATGCGTATCGGATGCTGTGCGGTGAGCCGTACCGTGTGCGTATGTCCGGACGAGAGGTTCGGCGGTCCGGTCGTCCACACGGGTTTCTCGTCACTTCATGCAGTGGGCGGTCATCACAGCGCAACATCGACCCGCTAAGTTGGCCGCACACGGGGAACTCGGCTGGGGTACGAGTGCTGGAAGGAAGGCGCTGATCTTGGGCAAGGTCGTGCTCGTGACCGGAGTGGCCCGTCAACTGGGGGGCCGGTTCGTACGACGCATCCAGCGTGACCCGGAAGTGGACCGGGTGGTCGCCGTGGACGCGGTGCCGCCCGAGCATCATCTCGGCGGTGCCGACTTCATCCAGGCCGACATCCGGCAGCCCACCATCGCGCGGGTGCTGGCCGAGAGCGGCGCCGACACCGTCGTCCACATGGACGTGACCGGAACCGCGCTGGGCAGCGGCAGCCGGACCACGGTCAAGGAGACCAACGTCATCGGGACGATGCAGCTGCTGGGCGCCTGCCAGAAGTCCCCGAGCGTGCAGCGCCTGGTCGTGAAGTCCAGTACGAACGTGTACGGGTCCGCGCCGCGCGATCCGGCCGTCTTCACCGAGACGACTCCGCCCAAGTCGCTGCCCAGCGGCGGCTTCGCCAAGGACGCGGTGGAGGTCGAGGGGTATGTGCGCGGCTTCGCCCGGCGGCGGCCGGACGTCGCCGTGTGTGTGCTGCGGTTCGCCAACATCCTGGGCCCGTCCGCGGACACCCCGCTCGCCTCGTACTTCTCGCTGCCGGTCCTGCCCACCGGGTTCGGCTACGACCCCCGGCTTCAGTTCGTGCACGAGGACGACGTGATCGAGGTGCTGCGCATCGGCTCGCACGAACCGGCGCGGGGCACGCTCAACAGCGGCACCTTCAACATCGCCGGCGACGGTGTCCTGCTGCTCTCGCAGTGCGCCCGGCGGCTCGGGCGGCCCACGGTGCCGCTGCTGCTTCCCGCGGTCACCTGGGCGGGGTCCCTGGTGCGTACGCTGGGTATGTCGGACTTCTCACCCGAGCAGATCCGGCTGCTCACACATGGCCGGGTCGTGGCGACGGACCAGATGCGAGAGACGCTCGGATTCAAGCCGAAGTTCACGACGGCGGAGACGTTCGCGGAGTTCGCACGCAGCCGCGGGCCGGGTCTGCTGCCGCCGGAGGCCCTTGCGGGGGCCGTCGACCGGATCGCCGCGCTGCCCGTGCTGGGCGGCGGCCACCCCCCGACGCAGAGCGCCAACTGAGGAGCGCATCAACGATGGCGGACGCCAAGGTCATTCCGTTCGACGACGACCGGTCCCGTGGGAGCGCCGGGCAACGGCCGTCGCGGCGCCGGAGCGCGGGGAGCCGGCGCAAGAGTGGTGAATCCGCGCTGGTCCGCGAGGTCCAGCCCCTCCCGGGACGGGCCTTCGCGCAGGATGATGTTCCTGTGACACATGAGGAACAGCCGGCCCAGAAGCCCGAGCGCGACGGCGGTCTGGAGCGGCGTGTCGCGAGCGGCCTGGCCTTTCTGCGCCGCCGCCTCACCGGGGAATACGAGGTCGACGACTTCGGGTACGACGAGGAGCTCACCGACCAGGTCCTGATGTCCCTGCTGCGCCCGGTGTACGAGAACTACTTCCGGGTCGAGGTGAAGGGTGTCGAGAACATCCCGGCCGAGGGCGGCGCGCTGATCGTCGCCAACCACTCCGGGACGCTGCCGCTGGACGGCCTGATGATGCAGGTCGCCGTGCACGACCATCACCCGGCGGGCAGGCATCTGCGTCTCCTCGCCGCCGACCTGGTCTTCATGCTGCCGGTGGTCAACGAACTCGCGCGCAAGCTCGGCCACACCCTGGCCTGCGGCGAGGACGCGGAGCGGCTGCTGGGGCAGGGCGAGTTGGTCGGGGTGATGCCGGAGGGCTTCAAAGGCATCGGCAAGCCCTTCAGCGAGCGGTACAAGCTCCAGCGCTTCGGGCGGGGCGGGTTCGTCTCGACGGCGCTGCGGCAGCGTACGCCGATCATTCCCTGCTCGATCGTCGGGGCCGAGGAGATCTACCCGATGATCGGAAACGCGAGGACGCTGGCCCGGTTGCTGGGCTTTCCGTACTTTCCGCTGACGCCGACGTTTCCCTGGCTGGGGCCGCTGGGTGCGATTCCGTTGCCGACGAAGTGGACGATCCAGTTCGGGGAGCCGATCGCGACGGACGGTTATCCGCCGGAGGCGGCTGAGGATCCGATGCTGATGTTCAATCTGACGGACCAGGTCAGGGAGCAGATCCAGCACACGTTGTACAAGTTGCTGGTGCAGCGGCGGTCGGTGTTCTTCTGAGTTCTTCTTGCTTTTGAGTTCGTTCGCTTGCTTCTCGGTTCTTACGCCGATGGGGTGCCCCCCCGTGAGAAGGGGCGCCCCATCGGCGTAAGACCGGCTGTCCGAGCGCGCTAGTTCGTGTCGTCGCCCTCGATGCCCAGGCCCGGGAGGAGGCCGGGGAGCAGGGGCGGGAGGGTGACCGCGGGCTCGGTGCTCGGTGTGGACGTGGACGGTGAGGTGCCGGTGCTTCCGGTGTCCTTCGGGGGGTCGAGCAGGCCGCCGGTGTTGCCGCCGAGCAGGCCCTCGCCCTCGCTGCCGGAGCCCTCGGTCGACTTGCTGGGGCTGCTGGAGTGGCCGCTGCCGGAGGAGCCGCTGCCGGTGCTGGGGCGGGCGGAGCGGTCCGAACCGGACGAGCCGGTCGATGCCGACCCGGAACCGCCGCGCCGCTTGCCGTCGCCGCCGTCGGCTGCCGGGGGTTGCGGGAGCAGGGACTGGAGCGGGGCGACCTCCTCGTCTATGGCGTCGAACACCGACGAGACGCGGTCACTGACGTCCCCGAGCTGCATGGGCAGGCGCTCGCGGAGGCTGCCCCAGGCGGCCCGGTGCGAGCGGGAGAAGGCGGACAGGGCCTGGATGGGGCCCAGCGACTTCGGGTCGCGCTTGTACGCCTCGCGCAGCAGGCGATGCCCTTCGGAGGCGTCGTGCTGCATGCCGGACAGGGCGCGGCGGATCGCGGTGAGCGACTCGTGGTCGAGCTCTCCGCCGCGACCGCGCTCCATCAGTCGCCGGGCCTCGCTCAGCCGGGTGGAGGCCTGGTCGAGATAGCTGCGCCCGCGCTCGTCGTCGCCGTCGGCCAGGACGTTGAGCTTGAAGTCCTCGATGCCTCGTTTGAGGCCGTAGAGGGAGTCGCCGGGCAGTGCGTCGGAACTCGCCGCGGCCACGCCGCCGAAGGCTCCCGCGGCGACGCCCACGCTGAGCCCGCCCGCGGTGAGGCCCTTGGCGAGCCGTGAGCGTGGCCGGAACTTCCCCAGCGGGGTCGCCCGGTGCGCCCCTCGGGGCCGGTCCGTACGCTGCCCTGGTAGGCCGGGGCGCGCTTCGCCCGCCGCTGTGCCCTCCTGGAGCATGGCCTCCATCGCGGCCACGAGCTGAGCCCGCTGCACGACCTTGACCTCGGGGTCGAGTACGGGCTTGGGCAGCTCGCCGAGACCTTCGGTGAGGGCCAACAGGCGCCTCTGCTCGGACTGTTCCGCAGCAGCCGGTGCCGGTGCCGATCCATCGGGCTGCTCGGCCTGCTCGGCCGCCGAGCCCTGGTCGGTCAGCTCTTCCAGGGCCTGGGCGAAGGCGTTCGCCCGCCGGTGTGCCGATACGTTCGCGATCACTGGCGGCACCTCCTCTCGTCATGACGGTCGACTCCCCAGGGGGTCCTGAGGGTTGCACGCCCTGACCACTTGCACACGATCGAGTGATCGAAGTCGGCCAGGGAGTGACCACAGGGAGCCTGCATCCCGCACAACGAGCGGCGCGGCACTTGGGTTACGGACGGAGGAGGAACGGACCGCGAAGTCAACGGACTTTCACCGACGGTGAGTTGGAGTTGCGGAGAGTATTGGTCGGGTACGGGTGACGCGCTCAGCGCGCGTCGTCGGGCAGCAGCCGGGCGAGCGTGCGCACGGCCCGGTACTGCAGGGTCTTGATGGCGCCCTCGTTCTTGCCCATGACACGGGCGGTCTCGGCGACGGAGAGGCCCTGGAGGAAGCGGAGCGTGACGCACTCCTGCTGCTGGGGATTGAGCCGGCGGACGGCGTCGAGGAGGGCGGCGTTGGAGAGCGACTCGAGGACGGAGTCCTCCGGGGAGCGCTCGACCTCGTTGGCGTCGAGCATCTCGCCGGTGGTGACCTCCAGGCGGAACCGGCTGGACTTGAAGTGGTCCGCGACCAGGTTGCGGGCGATGGTGACGAGCCAGGCACCGAAGTCCCGGCCCTGCCAGGTGAAGGTACCGATGCGGCGCAGGGCCCGCAGAAAGGTCTCGCTCGTGAGGTCTTCCGCGGTGGCCTTGCCGCCGACCCGGTAGTAGATGTAGCGGTAAACGGTGTCGCTGTACTGGTCGTAGAGCCGGCCGAACGCGTCGGCCTCGCCGGCCTGCGCGCGTTCCACCAGATCCATCATGCGGGCGCTGTCGCTGTCCGCGGCAGGCCGCCGAGCGGTCGTGGCGCCGGCCGAGCGCCCGCGTCTGCCGACGGCGGCGCTGCCGTCGGCGAGCGCGTAGCAAGGGCCTACGGGCGCGGTGGTTACGGCGAGGGCGGGGACGGCGTACGCGGTGGGGACGAAGCCGCGCAACAGGTCTTGGACCGTTGCGCGCAGCGTAGCCAGGCCCGAGGCGTCAACCCCGACGTGTGGGTACACGGGACTCCCAGAGGCAGAGCTTCCATCACGTGCAGTGCGGGACCGTTCACCCGTCGTAGCGACGGAGGGGTACCGGATTGCGTCTGAGGAGAATAACGCTTCGTGCAGGCACTGCTACGCCCAGTTGCTCAAATCACCGATTGCGTCTCTTCTGTAACCGATTGACGGCCGATCAAGTGCCGGAGAGTGACCGTTTGTTGATCGAAGTCGTCCGTGTTCCGGCTGACTCCGGGGCGTGTTGTGGCCGTGTGCAGCCAAGGGGACTGGACAGCGGGATGCCGGGGTAGGGGAGCGGATTGGCCTGCGCGGCCGGGCGTGGCCCCAGGGGGTGCCCGACGGCGTCTCTAGCGGCGGCGGCGGTGCAGGGCGATCGCCGCGGCCGTGCCGCCGGCCACCGCGCCGACGCCCGCCGCCGCGGGGATGCCGACCTTCGCCGCCTTGCGGCCCGTGCGGTAGTCGCGCAGGCGCCAGTCCAGCTGCCGGGCGTGTTTGCGCAGCTTGGTGTCGGGGTTGATCGCGTAGGGGTGGCCGACCAGGGAGAGCATCGGGATGTCGTTGTGCGAGTCGCTGTACGCGGCGCAGCGGGAGAGGTCCAGGCCCTCCGCGGCGGCCAGGGCGCGCACCGCCTCCGCCTTCGCCGGGCCGTGCAGCGGCTCGCCGACCAGCTTGCCCGTGTATACGCCGTCCACCGACTCCGCGACCGTGCCCAGGGCGCCGGTCAGGCCGAGGCGGCGGGCGATCACCGTGGCGATCTCCACCGGGGCGGCGGTCACCAGCCACACCTTCTGGCCGGCGTCCAGGTGTGCCTGGGCCAGCGCGCGGGTGCCGGGCCAGATGCGCTCGGCCATGTACTCGTCGTAGATCTCCTCGCCGATCGACTGGAGCTCGGCGACGCGGTGGCCCTGCACGATCGACAACGCCGAGTCGCGGGCCTCCTGCATGTGCTCGGGGTCCTCGACCCCGGCCAGCCGGAACCACGCCTGCTGCCAGGCGAACTTGGCGAGCTCGCGGGTCTCGAAGAACTTCCGCTTGTACAGGCCCCGCCCGAAGTGGAAGAGGGCGGCGCCCTGCATCACCGTGTTGTCCAGATCGAAGAACGCGGCGGCGTGCTCGTCGCCGAGTACCGGGAACTCCGGTTCCTGGTCGGAGACCTCCGTCGTCTCCTGCGACGACTTGCGCGCTGCCTCCGCAGAGGCCTCGCCTGCCAACACGCTCCGCGCCGTGGCGGAGCGCCTACGGGGAGTGAGCCATCCGAGAGCGGCCATGACCGTGAGCATAGCCAGTTTGTTCGGAGCTACCGGTCTCGTGAGGTTTGAAGGCCGTGAACTCTCCGCGACCGTGTCGTTAAAGGGACGGCTGCCGAAGCGGATGCCGTGCCGGGGCGACCGCCAGGTCAGCCGGTGGTTCCCCTTCCGCTCCGCCGTGGCCCGCGTCGCGCGAGAATGGCTGACATGAGCCCCTTCTTCCGCCGTGGCGCGGCCAGGCCCCTGCAGGACCGGCTGGTCACGCTGATCCGTAAGCCCGGGTGCCATCTGTGTGATGACGCACAGATCGTCATCGAGAAGGTGTGCGGGGAACTGGGCGTGCCCTGGGAGGAGAAGGACATCTCCCAGGACCCGCAACTCCACGACCAGTACTGGGAGCAGATCCCCGTCGTCCTGGTCGACGGAGCCCAGCACACCTTCTGGCGCGTGAACGAAGATCGCCTCCGCAAAGCACTGACCGACTAGTCCAACTGGTCGGGAAACTGGCTTAGGATCGACGGCGAGTTGGTCTCGGGGGCGGGGATCGTTGAGGAGAGTGTGCGGTTTTGCCCCCAGGAGCAGAGGAACGGTGGTGCGTATGCGCCGGTTCCAAGCCAGTGCGCCGGGCGTGCGTGAGCCCGGTCACGTTGGGCGGGCAAATCGGACACCATCTTTGTGCACGCGTTCACAAAGACATAGCCTGCATTCGACGGGGCGGTCATGTAGGGACGTGTGACCGCCTACAGCCCCGCTCTACCCGCAGGAGCACCGTGGCAACTGGCCGAGCACACCGACCGGCGACCCGCAGCCGAGGGATTCCCGAGGCCACCGTCGCCAGGCTTCCGCTGTACCTCCGCGCGCTGACCGCACTGTCGGAGCGCTCGGTACCCACGGTCTCCTCCGAGGAGCTCGCAGCCGCGGCGGGGGTCAACTCCGCGAAGCTGCGCAAGGACTTCTCGTACCTCGGGTCCTACGGGACGCGTGGTGTGGGGTACGACGTCGAGTATCTCGTCTACCAGATCTCCCGCGAACTGGGGCTCACCCAGGACTGGCCGGTTGTGATCGTCGGTATCGGTAACCTCGGCGCCGCCCTCGCCAACTACGGCGGATTCGCCTCCCGCGGCTTCCGGGTGGCCGCGCTCATCGACGCCGATCCCGCGATGGCCGGAAAGCCCGTCGCCGGGATCCCGGTGCAGCACTCCGACGACCTGGAGAAGATCATCCAGGACAACGGCGTGTCCATCGGTGTCATCGCCACCCCCGCCGGTGCCGCGCAGGCCGTCTGCGACCGGCTCGTGGCCGCCGGGGTCACCTCCATCCTGAACTTCGCGCCGACCGTGCTGTCCGTCCCGGACGGCGTCGACGTGCGCAAGGTCGACCTGTCGATCGAGCTTCAGATCCTCGCCTTCCACGAGCAGCGCAAGGCCGGCGAGGAGGCCGCCTCCGACGGCGGTGTCCCGGCCGCCGCCACCCGTGACGAGTCCGCCGACCAGGGGCCCGACGGGGACGTACCCGCCGTGATGCCGGCATGAGTCTCCTCGTCGTGGGGCTGAGCCACCGCAGCGCTCCGGTCAGCGTGCTGGAGCGTGCGGCGCTCGGCGCGGACGCCCAGATCAAGCTGCTCCAGGACACCGTCGCCGCCGAGCCGGCCACCGAGGCCGCGGTGCTGGCCACCTGCAACCGCATCGAGCTCTACGCCGACGTGGACAAGTTCCACGCCGGGGTCGCCGAGCTGTCCACGCTGCTCGCCCAGCACAGCGGGGTGGGTCTGGACGAGCTCACGCCCTATCTGTACGTGCACTACGAGGACCGGGCCGTCCACCACCTGTTCTCGGTGGCCTGCGGGCTCGACTCCATGGTCGTCGGGGAAGGCCAGATCCTCGGCCAGATCAAGGACTCCCTCGCCAAGGCTCAGGACCTGCACAGCGCCGGACGGCTGCTGAACGACCTGTTCCAGCAGGCCCTGCGGGTCGGCAAGCGCGCCCACTCCGAGACGGGCATCGACCGCGCCGGGCAGTCCCTGGTGACCTTCGGCCTGGAGCAGCTGGCCGTCGGGACGGACGTGGCCACCTGGGCCGGCGGCAAGAAGGCGCTGGTCATCGGGGCCGGGTCGATGTCGTCGCTGGCCGCCGCCACCCTCGCGCGTGCCGGTGTCGCCGAAGTCGTCGTCGCCAACCGCACCTTCGACCGCGCCGAGCGCCTCGCCCAGATCCTGACCGAGGCCGGAGACACGGACGTGTCCGCCCGCGCGGTACCGATGGAGTCGGTGCCGGTCGAGCTGACACGTGCCGATGTCGTCGTCTCCTGCACCGGCGCGACCGGGCTGGTCCTCACCGCCGCGGCGATCGCGGAGGCGGTGGAGGGCCGTACCGGCCGGCCGGTCGCCTTCGACGAGGCCGCCGACGGCGGTCGTACGGCGGACCAGGTGCCCGGAGCCCGGGCGCACGGCGACAGCACCGACGTACCGCAGACTCCGCTGCCGCCCACCAGCGTCGGCACGGACGAGAACTGTCCGCTGGACCTCGCCGGTGTGCAGGGAGGATTCTCCGTGCACGGGGAGGCCGCCGTCGCCGGCATGGACGCGGCCACGCTGGAGCAGCACGCGGCGTGGGCGGCGGGCAGTGCCGTCGACCGCCGGGAGGCCGCCCGGCGCAGCCCCGAGGCCGACGCCGAGCTGATCACCGCGCTTGCCGCGACCGTGGCCACCGTCGGCCGGATCCCGGAGCGCCGGCGGCCCGAGCCGGTCGTCGAGGCGCCCCGCCCCGCTCCGGTGCTCTGGCTGCTGGACCTCGCCATGCCGCGCGACATCGACGCAGCGGCGCACCGGCTGGCCGGGGTGCGGCTGGTCGACATCGAGTCGCTGGCGGAAGCTTCCGCCACCGCCTCCGACGAGCGGACCGCGTCCGCGGCGCCGATGGCGGCCGACGTCGACCAGGTCCGCCGTATCGTCGCCGACGAGGTCGCGGCCTTCGGGGCGGCGCAGCGGGCCGCGCACATCACGCCCACCGTCGTCGCGCTGCGCACGATGGCCGCCGATGTCGTGGCGAACGAGATCGCCCGGCTCGAGGGTCGGCTGCCCGGCCTCGACGACAAGCACCGCAGTGAGATCACCCAGACCGTCAAGCGGGTGGTCGACAAGCTGCTGCACGCCCCGACGGTCCGGGTCAAGCAGCTCGCGGCCGAGCCCGGCGGCGCCGGGTACGCGGACGCCCTGCGGACCCTGTTCGACCTCGACCAGGAGACGGTGGCCTCCGTCTCGCGCGCCGAGGACAGCACCGAAGAGAACCGAGGCCCACGATGACTCAGCAGGCACTACGGCTCGGCACCAGGCGCAGCAAGCTCGCCATGGCCCAGTCCGGGATGGTCGCGGATGCCGTGCGCCAGGTGACCGGACGGCCCGTCGAGCTCGTCGAGATCACCACGTACGGCGATGTCTCCCGCGAGTCGCTCTCGCAGATCGGCGGCACCGGCGTGTTCGTGACCGCCCTGCGTGACGCGCTGCTGAGGGGCGAGGTCGACTTCGCGGTGCACTCCCTGAAGGACCTGCCGACCACGCAGCCCGAGGAGCTGTCGCTCGCGGCCGTGCCGGTGCGGGAGGACCCCCGGGACGTGATCGTCGCGCGGGACGCCCTGAAGTTCACCGACCTGCCGCGCGGTGCGCGCATCGGTACGGGTTCGCCGCGCCGCATGGCGCAGCTGAACGCGTACGCCCGCGGCCACGGGCTGGACATCGAGACCGTGCCGATCCGCGGGAACGTCGACACCCGCATCGGATACGTGCGTGACGGTGAGCTGGATGCGGTGGTGCTGGCCGCGGCCGGCCTCAGCCGCATCGGGCGCATCGAGGAAGTGACCGACTTCCTGTCGGTCGACACCGTTTTGCCCGCCCCCGGCCAGGGGGCCCTGGCGATCGAGTGCACCGCGGACGACGCGGACCTGATCGCCGCGCTCGGGGAGCTCGACGACCCGTTCACGCGGGTCGCCGTGACCGCCGAGCGATCACTGCTCGCCGCCCTGGAGGCCGGCTGCAGCGCACCTGTGGGTGCGCTGGCCGACCTTCTGGCCGACGGGCAGATTGTCAAGGAAATGCGCCTGCGCGGCGTCGTCGGGACGACCGACGGCACCCGCACGGTGCAGCTGTCCACCACCGGTCCCGTGCCCGAGACGCACGACCAAGCGCTGGCGCTCGGTCGCGAACTCGCCACCGAGATGCTTGCGCAGGGCGCGGCCGGTCTGATGGGGGAGCGAGCACAGTGAGCCCCACCACCCTTCCCGCCGGCCTCGAACACGGGCACGTCACCTTCCTCGGTGCCGGACCCGGGGATCCGGGACTGCTGACCCTGCGCGCCGTGGAGGCGCTGGCGAACGCGGACGTGCTCGTCGCCGAGCACGACGTGCTCGACGTCGTGCGGACGCACGCGCGGTCATCGGTCGCGGTCGTGAACACGCAGACCGGGCCGACGCCGGATCCGCAACCGGGCGCGAGCACGCCTCCCCCGACGCTGGTTGACGGCACGTCAAAAAGCGCTGAGGTACCCGCAGTGCGGGATGCGGCACATCTTGTCATGGAGGCCGCGCGGGGCGGCAGGCGGGTCGTGCGTGCGGTGTCCGGGGATCCCGGGCTCGACGCGTACGCCGCCGAGGAGATGCTGGCCTGCGCCGCGGCGGGCGTGCCGTTCGAGGTCGTGCCCGGCGTGGCCACGGCCGTCGGCGTGCCCGCCTACGCCGGCGTTCCGCTGCGGGACGCGCAGGGCGCGGACGTGCGGTTCGTGGACGCGCGCACGGCATCGGACCGCTGCTGGACCGAGGTCGGGGCGTCCGACGGGACCGTGGTCGTCTCGACGACGCTGGACTCCGTCGCCGCGGCAGCCGGTGAGCTGGTGTCGGCGGGCCGCAAGCCCGATACGCCGATGACGGTGACCGTCGCCGGTACGACGACCCGGCAGCGGACGTGGACGGCCACGCTCGGCACCATCGCCCAGACCCTGAAGCAGGCGAAGGTGCTGCCGTCGCCGGAGGGCGGCCGGCCGGTGATAGCCGTGGTCGGTGAGCGTTCCGCCCCCGCCCAGCGTGATCAGCTGGCGTGGTTCGAGTCCAAGCCGCTGTTCGGCTGGAAGGTCCTCGTGCCGCGCACGAAGGAGCAGGCGGCCTCGCTCTCCGACCAGTTGCGGTCCTACGGTGCCGTGCCGCACGAGGTGCCGACGATCGCCGTCGAGCCGCCGCGCACGCCCCAGCAGATGGAGCGGGCGGTCAAGGGCCTGGTGACGGGCCGCTACGAGTGGATCGCCTTCACCTCGGTCAACGCCGTCAAGGCGGTCCGGGAGAAGTTCGAGGAGTACGGGCTCGACGCCCGGGCCTTCGCGGGGATCAAGGTCGCCGCGGTGGGCGAGCAGACGGCCAACGCGCTGATCGCGTTCGGTGTGAAGCCGGACCTGGTGCCGAGCGGTGAGCAGTCGGCCGCCGGTCTGCTGGAGGACTGGCCGCCCTACGACCCGGTGTTCGACCCGATCGACCGGGTGTTCCTGCCGCGGGCCGACATCGCCACGGAGACGCTGGTGGCCGGGCTGATCGAGCTCGGCTGGGAGGTCGACGACGTCACGGCCTACCGGACCGTGCGGGCCTCGCCGCCGCCGGCGGAGACACGGGAGGCGATCAAGGGGGGCGGCTTCGACGCCGTGCTCTTCACGTCGTCGTCCACCGTGCGCAACCTGGTGGGTATCGCCGGCAAGCCGCACAACGTGACCGTGATCGCCTGTATCGGCCCGGCCACGGCCAAGACCGCCGAGGAACACGGCCTGCGCGTGGACGTCATGGCTCCCGAGCCGAGCGTGCACAAGCTGGCCGAGGCGCTGGCCGACTTCGGCATGAAGCGGCGGGCGGCGTCCCTCGCGGCCGGGGACGCGGTGACCCGGCCGAGCGAGCGCAGGCCGGGGGCCCGGCGGCGGCGGGCGACCTGAGCACGCCGCCGCTGCTCGCGAGCTGAGCGCACGCGCACGCCGTTCGCGATATGACGAAAAAGGGCCCGCCCCGGTGATCCGGGGCGGGCCCTTTCACTGTGTCGCGCCGTCTCGCGCGCCGCGTCAGTCCCTGGTCCAGCCTCGCAGTGGTGGTGCGCTCAGGACCTCGTCCAGGGCTGTCTCGAAGGTGGTGGCCGTCAGGTCGTCGGGGACCGTGAAGGTCAGCGCCGCGGTGCGGCCGGAGCACTCGAGCAGATTCGCCGTCCAGCCCGCCGGCAGCAGTGCGATCAGGCGGATCGCGGCGAACTCCGGGTGAGCTCCGTCAGGTCCGCTGATGCGTGCGCGGTGCTCGATGGGCATGGGATGGGCTCCTGGAGGGGTGCGGGTGGGTCAGCGGGAGGTGCGGCGGGCGCGGCTGAGCTGGTAGACGCCGACGACGATGCCGGCGAGGATCGCGCCGCCGATGCCGTAGCGCATGCCGTTGTCCAGGTCGCTGGTGAGGACGGCTACCTCGGCGCCGACCAGGACGGCCAGCAGGGCGGCGAGCAGGATGACGGAGTTCGGGCGGTTGGTGTTGTCGTTCATGGTGTTCTCCTTGCTGTGAGGGGTGGTTGCGCAGTGGATGGTAAGGAAGCGGATCAGTCGGCGAGCTTGAGGGCCTGCCGGAACGAGAGCTTTCGGCCGGTCTGCATCAGGGCCCGGCGGTAGACCCGCTCGGCGCCCAGGACGACCAGGGCGGCGGCGGCCAGCGAGATCAGCAGCGAGGCCGCCGGCTCCCACCAGGCGGTGTCCCCGGCGATGATCCGGGCGGGCATCGTGATGGTCGAGGTCAGGGGGGCGAAGGACAGGATGCTCTGGGCGGCGCCGGAGGCGGTGATGCCGGCGACGAAGACGACGGCGACGATCGCGTTCACCGGCGTGGTGGTCGACTGGATGTCCTCGGTGCGGGTGGCGATGGCGCCCGCCGCGGCGAACACGCAGGCCAGGACGGCGATGCCGACGACGTAGTAGACGAGGAACCAGCCGAGGCCCGCCGTGACCTGACCGAAGGTCTCCTCATGGCCGGCGGCGACCAGGCCGATCGCGGCGGCTGCCGTGAACGCGACCATCTGGGCCAGGGCCAGCGTCGTACTGCCGACGATCTTGCCGATGAGCAGGTCGCGTACCCGGATCGAGCTGGCGATGATCTCCACGACCCGGTTCTGCTTCTCCTCCACGATGCTGGTGGCCAGTGAGACGCCGAGCAGGACGGCGGCCAGGTAGAAGAGGAAGCCGAAGAAGTACGTCGCCATGCGGACGACCGTCTCCGGGGTCTCGTCGGGGGAGAGCAGGGAGTGCTGGAGCGTGGCGCCCTCGGCGAGCTCGGCCATGCTGGTGCCGGCGGCGGTGGCGTTGGCCTCCAGGGCGTTCGCCTGGACGGCGGCGCCGAGCCAGGTGGCTGCGGTGGAGTCGGTGTCGGTGTCGCCGAGGAGCTGCCAGCCGGCCGGGGTGTTCAGCAGGCCGGCGTCGACGTCTCCGGAGCGGACCGCGGCGCGTACGGCGTCCTCGGAGGACTCCTTGCGCAGCGTGATCTCGATGTCCTGGTCGGCCTGTCCGGCCAGGGTCTCGGCCTGCTTCGCCAACTCGGCGGAGGCGGGGGCGACCGCGGCGACCGTGATCTTCCCGGTCGTCGAGGCGATGTAGAACTGGAGGCCGACCGCGCCGAGGATGACGGCGAGGGTGGCGAGCGTGGAGAGCAGGAAGCCGCGGTCGCGGATCTTCACGGAGATCTCGCGGCCGGTGACGATGCGCCACGCCGAGGGCGTACGGAGCTTGGGTGTGGGGGGTTCGGTGCGCATGGTGGGCCGGGGTTTCTGGGGGGTCGGTTCGGTGGACGGATCGGTGGCGGAACGAGTCGGCTCGGTGGGCTCGTCCGGCTGGGTCTGCGGCTCGGTCGTCAGCGTGGTCATGCTGCGGTCATCTCCCTGAACACGTCGGCGACACTGGGGACGATCTCGGCGAACTCGCGGACCGGGCCCCGGCGCAGTGCCTCCGCCAGGAGCCGGTCGGCCACGTCGTCGGTGGCCAGTTCCAGCAGGGCGGTGCCGTGGCCGGCCTCGACGACGTCGACGCCCTTGACGTCCCGCACCCAGTCGGTCGGGCCGGCGGTCACCAGGCGGTGCCGGACGCGGCCACGGCGGCGCAGGCTGTCGGCGGTGCCGCGGGCCAGGGTGCGGCCGGCGGCCTGGATGACCAGGTCGTCGCAGAGCCGTTCGACGAGCTCCAGCTGGTGGGAGGAGAACAGCACCGGGACACCGCGGTCGGTGTGCTCGCGCAGCAACTCGGCCATGGAGTCCACCGCGTGCGGGTCGAGACCGGAGAACGGCTCGTCCAGGACGAGGAGTCGGGGATCGCCGATCAGCGCCGCCGCGATCTGCACCCGCTGCTGGTTGCCCAGGGACAGTGCCTCCAGACGCTCGGTGCGCTTCTCGGTGAGCGACAGCCGCTCGATGAGGTCGCCGGCGGAGCGTTCGGCGCCGCGGGCGGACAGTCCGCGCAGCCGGCCCAGATAGACCAGCTGGCCGAGGACGGTCTGCTTCGGATACAGGCCGCGCTCCTCGGGCATGTAGCCGAAGCCGCGCCGGTCGACGGCCGTGACCGGAGCGTCGTTCCAGCGGATCTCGCCGCCGCTCAGGGCCAGGACGCCCATGATCATGCGCATCGTCGTGGTCTTGCCGGCGCCGTTCCCGCCGACGAAGCCGGTCATCCGGCCCTCGTCGACGCGGAAGGAGACGTGGTCGACCACGCAGCGGTCGCCGAAGCGGCGTACCACGTTGTCCAGTTCCAGCATTGCGTGTTCCTCTTCGTCTCGGGTGCGGCCCGGCCGTCAGGGCAGCGGGTGGGGGGCGGCTGAGCGGTGGTCGGTCAGGCGGGCCGGGCAGCCGGTGCGCTGCGGTGCGGTGGTCAGGCGGGGCAGATGCCAGGTCCAGTCATGGTTCTCGTCCATGCGCAGGTGCTGATAGCCGGCCGGGACGACCTTCACCGCCTGCCAGCCCATCGCCCGGGTCGAGGCGGGCAGGCGGGGTGTGAGGTCGACGACCAGCGGGTCGGCGCCGTCGGCGAGGAGAGCGGCGACGATCTCGTCGGTGCTCACCTTCCGTGCCGTCATGGGAGCTTCGGCCGGGGTGAATCCGGCGACCCAGTCGCGTACGGCCGTGCAGGCGCCGGCCGTGAGCATGTACCGGATGCGGTCGTGCTCGGTGACCACCGCCTCCGGCGCCTCGACCGGGCCGTCCTGGCGGGTGGCGTCCAGGGCGGCGCGGACCTGCCAGGCCTCCTGGAGGGCGCCGAGCAGGGCGTCGTGCGGGCGGTCGGACGCCTTCATGCCGACGGTCGCCGTCGCGCCCGTTGCTCCCCCCGGTTCGACCAGGCAGGCCACCACGCACCACAGACCGGGTACGGCCGTCGGGATGTGCGCGAAGGTCGCCGCGATGCCCTGGTCGAGGGCGCGCTGCCACAGGGTGCGCAGGGCGTCGCCGGTGGGGCGGTCGGGGGCCTCGGCCACCGCCAGGAGCGGGTCGGTGTAGCTGGGCAGGCGCAGTTGGCGGCCCCAGGCCGTGGTGAAGGCGTCCCGCTCGACGATCTCGACCAGTGCCGAACGCAGCGCCATGTCGCGGCTGCCACCGGAGGCGGCGCCCGACGGGGACGGGTCGAAGAGCGCCGCCGGTGCGGTGGTGGGCCAGTCGACCAGGCCCGCCGGGACCAGCACGGTCGAGTGATCGCTCAGCCGGGTCGCCCGGTACCAGTCGAGTGGGGCGGTCGCCGCCGCCGGGTGGGCGAGGGCGTGGGAGTGCGCCGGGAAGGCGCTGCCTCCGAGGTCCGCCGCGGTGCCGTGCACCACGGGGAGGCTGTCGTCCGGGTGCAGGGCCCGGCGTTCCACCGCCTCGCCGGCGCCGCGCAGGAGGGCGTCGGCGCGGGAGTGGCCGTTGGCGCCGGCGACCAGCGCGGACAGCGGGACGTCCGTGGTGTCCCAGCCCTGGACGGGGTTGAGGGCTACGGCCGTGCTCCACAGGGGGTTGTCGGGCTGCGGGGGCAGGAGCGAGTAGCGGCTGGCGATGCCGGTGGTGGGGGCGAGGGTGCGGGGGACGTCGATCACGGGTGCACCGCCTCGGCCGCGCCTTCGGGCACGGTGGGCGTCGACGCGAACGGCAGTGCCTGCGTGTCGTCCTCCGCTATCGCCGTCAGCGCCAGCAGCACTCCCGCCGACCCCGTCGCCAGGTCCGTCGACAGGCGGTAGCCGTGGTCGCCGAGGAAGTCGATACGGCCGGGCTCGGCCGCCATCGCCTCCCAGCCGAGGGCGTCCAGGTGGGCACGGATCTGCTCGGGGTCGTGGTGGTCGCCGGTCAGGGTCAGCAGGGCGCCCGCGCGGCCGGTGAACAGACCGCAGGAGCTGGCGAAGTGGGCGTGGACCGTCTCCAGCAGGAGGGCGTGGGCCTCGTCCAGGTCGCCGGCCGGGCGGTGCCGGGAGATCGCGCGGATCACCAGGGCCATGCCGGCGCTGCCGATCAGCCCGGGGCCCAGGCGCAGCCGGCTGTCCTCCTGCGACAGGTCGACCGTCTCCAGGTCGGCGCGCAGCTCGGCCTCGGCGGCGTCCAGGTGGCGCTGCTCGCCGGTGCGCTCGAACAGGCGCAGCAGGAACAGGGCGTGGCCGGAGCGGCCGTAGACCAGGCCGACGCGCTTGGGGCCGGGCGTGGCGCTCTCGGGGCCGCCGATGCGGTCGGCGACGGCGCGGGCCATGTCCAGGTAGGCCGCCGGATCGTCGCGGCGGTCGGCCAGGTGCAGGGCGACCAGGCCCAGGCCCGACCAGCCGTTGCACACCGAGTCGCTGACGCCGGCCGCCGGGGTGGCGAAGGCGCGCTCCATCAGGGCGTCGGCCTCCTCGGCCCGGCCGAGGTGGTCCAGGGTGTACGCGATGCCGGCGAGGCCCGTGTAGAAGCCGGGGCCGTCCGTCTCGGTGCCGGCGGCGTGGTCCACCAGCCACTGGACGTGCTCGGACGGGATCTCGTACCCGGCGCGGGCCAGCGACCACAGGACGCCCGCCGCGCCGTAGGCGAAGGTCGTACCGCCGCCCGGCGTCAGGAACTGCATGGCGTCGCCCGGGTAGAGGCGGTCGTCGCGCTCCGGGGAGGCCGCCTCGACGATGGAGCGCGCGATGGCCTCGCGCAGCGCCGCGTCCGGCAGGGCCGGCCAGTCGACGGAGAAGTCGCGGCCGGCGGTCAGCACCTCCGGGCCGAGGCCGTCGGCGATCGTCGTGACCAGCGACTCGGGCAGGTCGAACTGCTCGGTGGCGACGTCCAGAAGGGTGCGTACCTTCGCCACACCCCACGGCACGATCTGCGGCAGCGGCATGAACATCGTCAGCCGCAGCACGTTCAGGGCGAACAGGTCGCAGTCCGCGCCGGTCAGGTGGTGCGGGGCGTGGAAGCCGAGGGCGCCCATCGCCTGCGGGTGACGGTCCTCGACCGGGGTGCAGGTCTCCATGTCGATGAACGCGACCGTGTTGTCGGCCTTGAGCAGGATGTTGCCGGGGTGCAGATCACCGAAGACGACACCGCGCTCGTGCATCGCGGCCACGCCCGCCGTCACCTGGTCGAGGATGTCCAGCGCCCAGGTGGTGTAAGCGGCCCGCGCCTCGGGCGAGTTGTCGCCGGAGGTGAACGGGTGCCGGCTGCGCAGGACATCGATCAGCGCCTCGCCGTCGATGAACTCCCGGGCCAGGAAGCGGTGTTCGTGACCGTCGCGGTAGTCGATCAGTGCCGGTACGGCGGGCAGCCCGGCCAGCTTGGTCAGCGCCCAGTGCTCGCGCTCCATCCGGGTGATCGCGTCGGCTCCGCTGGCGTCCAGGCCGGCCAGCGGGCGGGCCTCCTTCAGCAGGACCTCCGCGCCGGTGCGCTGGTCGATGGCGCGGTAGACGCCGCCGCCGTTGGAGAAGTGCAGCGCCTTGTGGACCCGGAAGGGGAAGTTCTTCAGCGTGCCCTGCTTGCGCTCGGCGTGGGCCTCGGCGAGGAACGGCGGCAGCGTCACCCACTCCGGCGGACGGAACGCCGGGCGGCGCACGTCCGGGACCATCTCGCCCTGCGGGTTGCGGATGCCGGGGACCAGGGCGCCGTTCTCGGCGCGGGCCATCTTCAGCACGAACCCGCCGTAGCGGACGAACAGCGGGCCCTGCTTCCAGCGCAGGTCGCTGAGGATGTACGGCGCCGGGGTGCCGCCGACCAGTGCCTCCAGCTCGTTGAGCGTGCGCTCGAGGCTCTCGTCGTTCGGCGGGTAGATGGTGATGAACTTGCCGCTGGCGCTGCGGTCGCCGTACTTGGAGCCGCGCCGGCCGAGGATCTCGCGGGTGGAGATGTACTTGTACATCAGCCCCCGTTCGACGCAGTACGGGGCGACGACGTCCAGCAGCTCGGCCGCGTTCTCCGGGGAGGCGGAGACGTGGATCTTCCAGCCCTGGTCGGGGACGTCGAGGTCGGGCGGGGTGCAGAACGTCCACTCTCTTCCGCGGGTCACCGTCCAGCCGGGTCCTGGGATGCGGCCCGCGTGGAAATCCTGGTCGGTGGCGCCGTCGTGGTCGGGGGCGTCGTAGAAGAGGGAGTCCTCGCGGCAGAAGTCGAGGAAGCGGAAGTCGAGCACGGTACGTCTCCTGGCCGTTTCGGGTGGGAAGAGTGGGTGGGCGTTCGGACGGGCTAAGGGAGGAAGGGGCTCACGTAGGTGCGGTAGCCGACCTCCCAGAGGGGCAGGCTGCCGGTGGCGACCTCGGCCGCTCCCGTAGGTTCGTCCGGTACGCGGTCGACGGTCAGCCGGTAGCCGGTGACCGGCAGGTCGTAGCCCTCGCCGAGGGCGATGGGGAAGAAGGACGACAGGGGCGCGGTGCCGGTGGGCGCCTCGGCGCCCACGGTCGCGGTGCCCGTCGTGGGGTGCAGCACCGGGCCGTTGGCGGTCAGCGTGACCTGCTGGCCCGGCTCGATCCGGTCGGTGTCCGAGCCGTCCAGCAGTACCAGCTCGACGCCGTCGGCACGGGTGACGTACGCGGCCGAGACGGTGTGCGGGACGGGCAGGAAGAGCAGCGCCGCGCAGGCCGCGGCGAGCGCGCCGGTGACCGCGGCGACCCTCGGGCGGGCGGCGCCGGCGGCACGCACCTCGCCGGCCAGTCGGCGCATCCCGCGGCCCAGGAAGTACAGGCCGTAGGAGACTCCGCAGGCGGCGAGGCTCACGCCGATCCAGCCGCCGCGCTTGAGCAGGTCGATCCACAGCTGGAGGGCGGTGGACAGCAGGTACAGCGGGAAGACCATGCAGGCCAGGCCGTACCAGGTGGTCCAGCGGGTGGTGAGCTCGCGTTCGTAGCGGCCACCGAAGAGCAGCCGGGCGAGGGCGCGGCGGGCGTCGGTGATGGCACGGTCGCGCAGGTAGGGGATGTCGGCGTGGCTCATCAGGGCGATGTAGCCGTCGAGCTTGATGAACGGCAGCAGGTTCAGCAGGCCCGTGATGTAGCTGCCCAGGGCGAAGAAGACGAGGGTCGTCTTCAGGCTTCCGTCGGCCAGCGGCCAGGCCGCGAGGGCGGCGGCACCGGCGAGGAAGGTCTGTACGGCCGGTCCGGCGAGGGCGACATGGACGCGCTGGCGGCGCTTGGGCAGGCGCCAGGCGTCGGAGACGTCGCAGAAGAACGCCGGCATCAGGTAGAAGAGCATGATCCCGATACGGGAGGGACGGCCGCCGTAGCGGATCAGGGTGGCGGCGTGCCCCAGCTCGTGGATCGATGTGCCGGCGATCAGTCCGAAGAGGACGCCGAGGTAGGTCAGCGGCGTCAGCGGGCCGGACAGCGCGCCCGTCACGAAGGTGTTCTGCACGGCGAGCGCGGCGACACCGGCCAGCGCGGTCAGCAGCGCGGCGCCGATCAGGTACGGGTTGCCGAGGCGGACGAACAGCGGTTGCAGGGACTGCATCGCGCGGCCCGGTCGCAGCAGCGTGAACTGGAAGGTGAACGGCGGGACCATCTTGAAGCGGCCCTCGCGGCGCGGAGCCTTCATCTCGCCGTCGTCGATCAGGCCGAGCTCGTCCAGGCGGCGGACGGCGAAGCCGACCATGGGGGCGGACCAGTTGCCGCCCATCAGGCGGGCGAGCTCCGCGTGGTCGCGCTCGCCGTCGAAGTGCTGGGCGAGACCGGCGACATCGGGGCTCACCCGGATGTAGCGCGGGCCACGCTGCAGCACCCAGGTGCCGCCGTCGCCCATGGGCGGGTGGATCTCGGTGCCCGGTGCGCGGTTCGGCCGCTGCGTGTGCGCGGCAGGCGCAGCGGGTGATGCGGTGGTGGCGCTCACGGTGGGTTCCTCACGGGTCGTTTCGGTCTTGTAAGGGGGGGGCGCCCCCCGCCTCGGCCCAGCTCATTCGTTTGCCGGAAGCAGGGCCGAGGCAGGATCTGCGGTGCGCTCTGCGCGTCACCGAAGACCTAGTGAGTGCTGCTCACTGGGGGTCGCGTTCCCTTGGTGGGGCTCGATCAGGTGAGGGCGATCGAGGTGGCGACGGCGGAGGAGACGCCCGCGCCGATGGAGACGCCGGTCCAGAAACCGGGGGCCTCCAGGGCCTCCAGCTCCTGCATCTCCAGCTCGACGTTGCTGTCGACGGCGGTCTCGGCCTGGATGTCCTGCTTGATGTCAGCCATGTCCGTTGTCCCTACTCGCAGTTGTGGTGGTGTGGTCGTGGTGTTCGGGATCAGGTGAGGGCGATCGACGTGGCGACCGCGGAGGAGACGCCGGCACCGATGGAGACGCCGGTCCAGAAACCGGGGGCCTCCAGGGCCTCCAGCTCCTGCATCTCCAGCTCGACGTTGGCGTCGACGGCGGTCTCGACGGGGATGTCCTGCTTGATGTCGGCCATGACGGCTTCCTTTCGTTTCGTCGGGTGTTTCGTCGGGTGTGCGGTGAGGTGAGGTCGGATCAGCTGAGATCGGACCGGATGAGGTCGGATCAGGTGAGGCTGAAGGCGACCGAGACGACCGAGATGCCGACGCTGACGCCCGCGGAGGTCGCCCAGCCCGGGGCCTCCAGGGCCTCCAGCTCCTGCATCTCCAGCTCCGAGTCGGCGGCGACGGACTGCAGTTCGGTCTCGACGATGTTGTTCTCGCTCATGGTTTTCTCCCTTGTCGGATCGGTGAGTGGTGGTGGATGTGCCGGTGGTCGACGCCCGCAGCGGTGCGGATCAGGTGAGGCTCCAGGCCACGGAGACCAGCGAGACGCCGACGCTGACGCCCGCGGAGGTCGCCCAGCCCGGGGCCTCCAGCGTCTCCAGCTCCTGCATCTCCAGCTCGGAGACGGCGAGGTCCTGAAGCTCGGTCTCGACGATGTTGTTCTTGTCGCTCATGTGCTTCTCCTTCTGGTCGGGTCCCGGGGGATCCGGGACCGCGGTGGGTTTCCGGCACGGTCACCGGGCGGTGTCCGTGCGGGTCTTGGGGCCTCGGGCGGCGGGGGAAGATGCGCCCGAGGCCGGCTCGGTGGCCTCGGTGAGGAGCGCGCGCACATCGGCCGCGCTCAACTCGTCGAGGATGGGCAGGCCCGCTCCCCAGCCGCGCATGATGCGCGTGGTGGCCCGGTCGATCCGGCCGGCGTCGGCGCGCACCTCGCGGTCGACGCGCCAGTCGCGCATCAGCCGGAGCAGACCGGCGGCCGGGTCGTCGGGCAGCCAGGGGGCCGCCGTACGCAGGTGTGTCCACAGGCGGTGGATGCGGGCGGGGCTGCCCAGCCGGGTGTCGCCGGCGAGGGTGTGCCGCCACAGCACCGGCCACAGGGCCGACACCGTGCGCATCTTGGCCAGGTCCAGGGTGGTCGACAGCTCGTTGGCCATCGCCCAGCACTTGACGGCGTACGGGCTGCGGCCGATGTTGATCCGGCCGATCTGGCTCTCGCCGCTCGACTCGGCGATCCGCAGCCGCAGTTCGGCGGGTACGGCTCGCTGTTCGGCGCGCAGGGCGGCCACTTCGTACCCGGCGACGACCAGCCGGGTCGCGAGGGACTCCACTTCGGCGTCCTGCTCGGGGAGTTCGGTGGGGTCGCCCACGTACGGGCTCACCGTGCGGAAGAGGGCTTCGAGGACGCCGTCGGCGATCAGCTCGCCGGGCAGGGTCTCGGTGGCCTCCGGCGCCCACAGGGCCGCGGTGGGCCGTAGACAGGGACCGGTGGCGAGGAGTTTGCCGCCGTCGCGTTCGAAGCAGGCGACCGTGCCGAGTTCGCTGCCCGTGCCGAGGGTGGTCGGGACGGCGAGGACGCGGGCGCGGGTGCCGAGCGCGGCCGGCAGCACCAGGAAGCCGCTGCGCTGCGGGGCGGTGAGATAGCGGGGGAAGTCGGGGTGGCGGGCGGACAGGGCCGCCAGCTTGGCGAAGTCCAGGGTGGTGCCGCCGCCGACGCCTATGACCAGCTCGTCCGGGGCCAGCCGGGCGGCCAGGCCGGCGACCGCGTCCAGTCCGGTGGGGCCGTCCAGGACGACGAGAGCCGGGGTGATGCCGGCGCTCTCGACCTGGGCGAGGACCCCCCTGGTCACGCTCTGCTCGGCGACCGCCGGGTCGGCGACCACGGTGACGGCTCGGGTGCCGTCCTCGCGCAGCCAGCCGGCCAGTTCGTCGATGCCGCGCAGCGGGGGCGCCGGGGGCACGAACGCGGGCCGGATCACACCCTTGCGGACCTTCGCCGGCCGCGTGGTGCGGTGCCGGGTGGTGCGTGTCGCGGCGGCGGTGGTCTCGGTGGGCACGGCAGCTCCTTCTGCTCTGCGTCGCTGGGTCGCTCTGCGTCGGATACGGTGGGTTCACCTGCCTCGGCCCAGCTCATTCCTTTGCCGGAAGTGGGGCCGAGGCAGGGTTGGCGGCCGGTACGAACCCCCGGGTCGCCGGGGGCGGTCGAGGCCGCCGGGGTACGGCGGGGTCGGTCGGGGGAGCGGGCTCAGGTCGCGACGACGACCGAGACGCTGACGGCGGTGCCGATCGACACACCGGTCCAGAAGCCGGGCGACTCCAGGGCCTCCAGTTCCTGCATCTCCAGCTCGGTGGCGTCGGTGGAGAAGTCCTCGGTGGCGAAGGGCTGCTCGGTCTGCGGGGTCTGCTTGCTCATGGTGGGTCTCCTTGGCGGGGTGGGGCGGTCAGTGACGGGGGGCCGAAGCGGCGCTGGGAACAAGGGCGTTGAGGCCGGACTCCACGCAGGTCATGAGCTCGTCGACCTCCGCGTCGGAGTACGTCAGGCTGGGCACGAGCTGGATGCCCGCGGGGCCCGGGTGGACGATGGCGCCGGCCTTGCGGATCGCGGCCACGAGGTGGGCGACGCCGGGCGGCGAGAGCCGGTGGCCGCCGGGGCCGCCGATGTGCAGGGTGTGGAAGCAGCCCCGGCCCGAGGAGCCGGTGACCAGTGGGTGCCGTTCGACGAGGTCGGCGATGGCCGCTTCCAGTCGGGCGGCGACCCTGCGGCCGGCGACGACCGCGTCCAGGCGCCGCATCTCGGCGATGGCCGCGCTGATCGCCGCGGCCGGGATCGAGGAGCCGCCCTGGGTCTCGGCGTGGGTGAGGATCGCGTCGTGACCGGTGAAGGCGTCGGCGATCTCCTGCGAGAAGACCACCGCCGAGGCGGGACAGGTGCCGTTGGTCAGGCCCTTGGAGGAGAGCAGGACGTCGGGCCGGCCCGGCCAGGTCTGCGAGGCGAAGAAGGTGCCGGTGCGACCGAAGCCGGTGGCGACCTCGTCGGCGACCAGCAGGAACCCGGTCTCGTCACGCAGCCGGACCAGCTCGGCGAGGTAGTCGTCGGTCAGCGGGATGGTCCCGGTGCCGAGGACCGGCTCGACGACCACGGCCGCGATCTGCCGCCCGCTGCGGGCGATCAGGTCCTTCAACTCGCCCACGTCGTTGGGCGTGACATGGCGGATCAGCCGCTGGTCGACACCGTAGACGCGCTGGCCGAGGTCCTCGCCGGTGAGGGCGAAGCCGCCGAAGGTCAGTCCGTGGAAGCTGCCGCGCAGGGCCACCACGAGGTTGCGCTGCGGGCTGCCCTTGAGGGCGTGGTAGTGCCGTACGAGCTTCATCGCGGCGTCGTTGGCGACGCCTCCGCCGCCGGCGAGCATGACCCGGCCGTAGTGCTCGGGGCCGCAGACCTGGAGCAGGTCGTCGGCCGCCTTGCGGGCGTAGGTGTTCTCGAAGCGGAAGGAGTGCAGGTACGAGCCGTTGACGGCGGCCTCGGTGACGGCGGCGGCGATCGCCTCGTTGCCGTAGCCGATCTGCACGTTCCACAGACCGCTGTCGGCGTCGAGGACCTCGCTGCCGTCGGCGAAGGTGATGCGGTGACCGCGGGCGCTCACCGCGCAGTTGGCGTCGTCGCCGTGGGTGCTCGGCGGGATCAGATAGGGCCACAGGGCGCTGCTCATCGGGCGGCCACCGCCTTCAGCAGGGTCACGCGGTGCCGGTCGCCCATGCCGGTCAGCGGGCGGCGTCCGGCCACCGTCAGCCCGGCCTCGGCGAGTTCGGTCTCGATGGCGGCGATGCTCATCGTGCCGACCTCGTCGACGCACACGGTGACGGGGCCGTCGGCGGGCGCGTCGGCGGGGGCGATGGTGACATAGCGGTGGTCGGCGCCGGCCGGCCAGTACTCGTACAGGTCGTACGACCTCCCGCTCGCGCCGCTCACCCGGGAGTGCACCTCGGTGGGGGCCTCGTCGTCGGCGCGTTCCATCACCGAGACCAGGAACTGTCCGCCCGGCACGAGATGGGCGGCCACCGACCGGTACAGGCCGGCCCGGCCCTCGGCGTCCAGCAGGGACAGCGAGGTGGTGCCGAGCACGATGTGGCCGTAGCCGCGGCGCAGGTCGAAGGTGGACATGTCGCCCTGGACGACCGTGCAGCGGTCCCGCATCGAACGCGGGGCCCTGGCCAGACGGGACTTGAGCAGGTCGAGCATGTCGGCGGACAGGTCGAGGGCGGTGACCTCGCGTCCGGTGGCCAGCAGCGGGAAGGTGAAGCGGCCGGCTCCGGCTGCCAGGTCGAGGACGGGGCCCTCGATGCCGGTGCGGATGGCGGCGACGATGTCACCGATCTCGAAGCCGTCGGCGGCGGCGAGATCGTCGTAGACGGGGGCGCCCAGGGTGTCGTAGAGGCCGCAGAGCCGGGCGCGGTCGCCGAGGGCGGTGATGCGCTCGCCGCCGAGGCCGGGCGGGAGGGTGAGGACGGTCATCGGGCACCTGCCGGTATGCGGGTGGTCGGGGTGGCCAGGGGCAGGCCGCGGTCGGTGAAGAAGGCGCGGACCTGGTCCTGGACATGGACGGGAAGGTGGTCGGTGGTCCCCGAGATCAGGCCCTCCACCGCGGTGGCGAAGGAGTGGTCCACGGCGAACACGCGGGTGCCGACGACGACATAGGCCTGTTCGGGGTTCCACAGGACCAGCGGCAGCGACGGGTCGCGCAGGTCGGCGTCGCCGGTGACCGCGGCGGCCAGACGGTTGCCGAAGCCGGAGACCTTCAGGCCGCCGACGTCCTGGGCGGTCAGGGCCCGCAGCGCCTTGACGGCGGCCAGGTAGCGGCCGAGGAAGGGGCGGGTCTGGAGGGCCGCGGTGCGTGCCTCCTCGGGCACGGCGGCACCCAGGCTGACCGCGCACGGGGCCTCGGTGGCGGCGTTGACGTGGGCGTAGCGGGTGGCGAGGGTGGCCAGGTCGTCGCCGACGGTGCCCAGCGGGGAGCCGGACGGCGAGGTGGAGATCCCTCCCTCGGCGTCGACGTACAGCCGCAGGGTGGGACCGTCGGTGTCCAGGGTGCCGCCGAGCGCGGCGGTGTCGGCGAGCAGGACCGCCGGGGTGATCAGGAACTCGGGGAAGCCACCCTGGTGCAGGGCGCGGTCGGCGTCGGCGAGGAAGGCGGAGAAGTCCTCCATGCCGAACACGCGGATCAGGGTCGGGCCGAGGACGGACATGTACGCGCTGGAGGCGTAGTCCTGGGTCTGGAGATAGAAGTCCTCCCCCAGGGCGAAGTCCGCGCCGGCCTCGGCGAGAGTGCCGCCGTAGGGGATCGTGTTCCCGCTCGCCTCGCCCGTGCCGGGCACGAAGACGAGGGTGCCGGGGCCGGCCAGGCCGGAGGCGGTGACGGCGTCGAGGTGGCGGGCGTCGGCGAGGACGATCGTGGCGACGGAGCCCTCGGGCACGGAGGCCGGGCGCCGGCCGCCGGAACCCCACGACATGATGTGGTCCTTCGCGCGTCTGCGCGTGGCTGAGTCCATGGCTGTCTGTCCTGCTTGTCCTGTGTGGGTGGGAAGGGCGGAAGGCTTTGGGAGGCGGGCGTGAAGCGGCCGGGCGGGGCTAGACGGCGCTGCGGAGGATCTCCGTGAGGTCGCCGATGGCCTCCTGGGTGCCGAACATCTTGTTGACACCCGTGGTGTTGAGGACGATCTCGTCGACACCGGCCTGCCGGTACTCGTCGAGCCGTTTGACGACCTCGTCGAGATCGCCGGTGACGAAGGCGCCCACGTCGACCGCGCCGCGTGCGACGGCATGCACGTCCTGGCCGTCGACCTCGACGCCGGCCCGCCTGAGCATGTCCAGGTAGTGCGGGGCCTGGAGGTGGGCGAAGTTGCTGGCCAGCGCGAGCCGTTCGGGCGCGGTGTCCTCGCGCCGGAGGCCGACGGGGACCATCGCGACGATGCGCGGGCGTTCGGTGCGGCCGGCCCGGGCCATGCCCTCCTCCACCGCGGGCAGCAGTACCTCGCGCAGATAGGAGGGCGGGGTCAGCCAGGTGATGACGGTGTCGGCGACCTCACCGGCGAGGCGAGCCATGCCCGGCCGCAGGACGCCCAGTCCGACGTCCACGCGGGGCGCGGCGGCCGGGGCGAGCTGGGCCTGGAAGCTCCACTCGGGGCCGTCCATCCGCACCAACTCCCCGTCGAGGAGCCGGCGTACGGCCGTCACGTACTGACGGGCGACGGCGAGCGGCTTGGCGTACGGCGCGCCCAGCATGTTCTCCTGGAAGGCCGGGGCGCCCGGGCCGAAGCCCGCGATCACCGGGTGGCCGGTGGCCAGGGCGACCGAACGAGCCTGGTTGGCAGCCTCGAAGGGGTGCCGCAGCGGCATCAGGGTGACCCCGAAGCCGACCGGGACGCGAAACCCTGCTCCGGCCGCCCCGGTGAAGGTCTGGTGGGGCTCCAGGAGCATCGACTGTCCCTGCCAGAGCCTTACGGCGGGCGTCCAGTTCACCAGGCCCGCGAACGGCAGCGTCTGCTCGAGGCGGCGCGGCACGAACGGGATAAGAACCGAATAGTCCGTCATAGCGGCATATATCTCTCTCGTTTGAGGGCAGGGAAGGTCCTGGATGGGCGCGGTATCGGCGGGGTGTCGGGTGGGGCCGGGGCGCGTGGGGCGGGCGGGGCGGTGCTACGGGCGGTTCGGTGACCCGGCGCGCCCGGCGCCCGGCGCCCGGGCACCGTCCTCGGGGACTTGGCGGCTCGACGGCTTGGTGGCTCGGCGACCCGGCGACTCGGTGACTTGGTGGCTCGGCGGTGCGTGGGCCGGCCGCCCGCGGCCTAGCGCAGCGGGGGCGTTCCCCAGTCGTGGTTGTCGCCGTTGAGGACGTCGACGACCGGGCCCAGGACGCCGCCCGGGAGCGAGGGCAGGTGCGGCAGGCGGGACAGGTCCGGCAGCGCCAGGTGGGCGGAGACCGACGCCCGCTGCTCGGCCGCGGGCCGGGCCTCGCCGGCCTGGGCGGTGCCCTGGGCCGTCAGGGCGAGTGCGCCGGCGGCGAGCACGACCGCGGTGGCGCGGGCGCCGGTGCGGACGAGACGGGCGGCGGCGGACTTGGTGGCGGCAGCAGAGCGGTTCATGACTTTCCCCCTGAAGTGCGAATGGTCTGTGCTGTCCGCAAGGGAGCCGGTTCCCGCTCGAGGTTCCGTTCTCTTGCGGTCTGGCCTCCTTGCGAGAACAACTCTGCCGTGGCGACCAGCCCCAAACGAGATGTGGATCGTGCAACTTGCTGCGCCCCGCTCGTGCCGTTTCCTGCACGCCCCCCGGCAACCCGGGACGCGGCACGGCCATGGCGAAAGGGGTGTGACCCGAGGTATTTCTTGTGGCGGGATCATGACCATGTCGTGCAGGGGGAGTCCATGACGCAGCCAAGCCTTCAGTTCCTCGGAGTGGGCAGAGAGGAGGAGGCCGCCTATCGCCGGCTCCTGCGGGACCCAGCCACGGACCCCGGCCAAGCCGTCGCGGATGTCTCGGGGGAGATCGCCGACCAGCTCGTCGAGCTGGGGATCGCCACCCGCACCCACACCGGGTCGCTGCGGCCGGTACCGCCGGCCCGGGCCGTGGAACGGCTCATCGAACGCCGGCTCGACCGGCTGCGGGGCGAGTTGGAGGACGCCGCCGAGGCCGACGGCATCGTGGACTCGCTGCGCGCGGAGCGGGAGGCGGTGACCGCACTGCCGTCCGCGCCGTCCCAGGCGCCTACCGTGCAGCAGATCGAGGGCATGGAGGCCGTACGGGCCGTCATCGACGAACTCACCTTCTTCGCCCGCACGGAGAGCCTGACCACCAACCCCGGCGGCATCATCACACCCGAGTCCGCGGACTTCTCGCGCCCCATCGATCTGCGGATCCTGCGCCGCGGGGTGCGGATGCGCACCCTCATGGGGGCACCCGCGCTGGACGATCCGACCACGCTGTCCTATCTGCGGGAGCTCGCGGCCAAGGGGGCGGAGATCCGGATCTCCCACCAGCCCCTGGAACGCATGATCATCTGCGACCGGGCCGCGGCCCTCACCCCGATCGACCCGGCCAGTACCGCCAAGGGCGCGCTGCTCACCCGCGAACCCGGTCTCGTCGCCACCCTCGTCACCCTCTTCGACCGGATGTGGGCGATGGCGCAGGAGCTGCCCGCGCAGGACGACGACCTGCCCACCGAGATCGAACGGCGGATCCTCGGCACCCTGTACGCCGCGGAGAAGGACGAGAGCGGGGCACGCGACCTGGGCATCTCCGTACGCACGTACCGCAAGCACGTCGCCTCACTGATGACCCGCCTCCAGGCGACCAACCGCTTCCAGGCCGCGCTGCTGGCCCGGGAGCGGGGCTGGTTCTGAGGGACCGGGGCGGGATCGGGCGTCGGGGCACGATTGGGGTGGCGGGCCGCGGCGAGATGTCGGGCGCCATGTCGGGCCGCCGGGCCGCGTCGGGACGCCTGGTCGTGTCAGTTCGTGGGGCCGCGTCGGAACGACCGGGCGCGCGTCGGGCCGCCCGGCCGTGTCAGGCGGTGGGGCCGGGGCAGGTGGCGGGCCTGGTCAGGCGGGGTCAGGTCGCGGGGCAGGTCGGGCCGCCGGGCGGTGTGGGAACGTCTGGTCGTGTCGGGCCGCCGGGTCGGGTCGGGACGTCGGGGCGTGTGAGGTCGTGGGGCTGCGCCGCCACGTCTGGCCGCGTCGGAACGACCGGGCGCGCGTCGGGCCGCCCGGCCGCGTCAGGTGGCGGGGCCGGGGCAGGTGGCGGGCCTGGTCAGGCGGGGTCAGGTCGTGGGGCAGGTCGGGCCGCCGGGCGGTGTGGGAACGTCTGGTCGTGTCGGGCCGCCGGGTCGCGTCGGGACGTCTGGTCGTGTCAGTTCGTGGGGCCGCGTCGGAACGACCGGGCGCGCGTCGGGCCGCCCGGCCGTGTCAGGCGGTGGGGCCGGGTCAGGTCGCGGGGCAGGTCGGGCGGTGGGCCGGGTCGGGCGGCGGGCAAGGTCAGGTCGCGGGGTCCGGTCAGGTCGTGGGTACCGTGTGGCCGAAGCGGAGCAGGTTGGCCGGGTCGTAGGTGGCCTTGTCCCTGCACAGCCGGTCGTACACCTCCGGGCTCCAGGCCCGGGCTCGGTCGGCGTCGTCGCCGGGGGTGCCGTGGATGTTGACCATGGTGCGACCGGTGCCGTAAGGGGCCATGGCCGTGTGCAGGGAGGCCGTCGCCGCCTCGAGGGCCTCGGCCGCGGGCGGCGCCGCCATCACTCCCACCGCCTCCAGCAGATACCCGGCGTCCCGGGCGCAGATCGCGTCCGCCGACCGGGCGGGACGGGACAGGGCGCCGGCCATGTGGCGCAGCCCCGCCGCGAGAAGGGGGCAGTCGGCGGCCTCCGGGCCCACCTGGTCCAGCAGAGCACGGATGGCGTCGGGTGTCAGATCGCGGAGCAGGGAGCAGGACTCCCGCGCGGGCAGCGGGTCCTGGGGTTCTATGTGGATACGGTCCAGGGCCGTGTACGGCATCTCCTCCACGGTGTCCACCGTCACCGGCGCCGCCGCGCGGACCGGGGCCAGGAGTTCCTCGCCCTGCGCGGGGGAGCCCGTCCAGGCGATCGCGACCCGGGCCCAGAATCCGCCGCGCAGGGGCTCGGGGATCTGCGGGATGGGGGGCAGCCGCAGCATGGTGAAGGCGCTGCACATCTCCTCGGGGATCCGGCGGGTCCACTGCGCCCACGTGGTCAGCAGCGCCTCCGCGTGCTCGCCCGGGCAGTAGATGCCACCCCCGAGGAGCGTCGGGACCGGGAGGAGCTCACAGGTGAGGGAGGTGACCACGCCGACATTGCCCTTGCCGCCGCGCAGCGCCCAGAACAGCTCCTGCTCGTGGTCGGGGTCGCTGTCGTGGAGCGTGCCGTCGGGCGTGACGACCTGGAAGGAGAGGACTCGGTCGCTGGCGTAGCCGTAGGTCCGGCCGAGCACGGGCAGACCGCCGCCCAGGGTGTAGCCGACCGCCCCCGTGTCCGTGGACGTGCCGCACAAAGCGGCGAGCCCGTGCGGCGCGGCGGCGTCCAGGACCTGGCGCCACTTCGCCCCGGCCGCGACGGTCGCGAGGCGCCGTTGCGGATCGACGTGAACGTCCGTCATCCGGGCCGTGCTGATCAGCAGGCCGTGGTCGACGGGGAAGTTCGCGCCGTGGCCCGTCGCCTGGACCGCGACCGGGGTGCCGGTGGCCGACGCCCAGCGCAGGGCCGACACGACGTCGTCGACCCCCGTCGCGCCCACCACCACGTCGGGAGTGCGCAGCGCGGCCAGGTTGAAGCCGGTGACCTCCTCCGCGTAGCCGTCGTCGCCCGGGCGCAGCACCGGGCCGCGCACATCGGACAGGGCGAAGAGATCGGGGGTGTTGTGATGGTGGGTGGCAGTCATCGCGTCCTCCGCGGTGGGCGTATGTACGGAGGGACGGCGGCGGCGGGGCGGGAGGGGCGGGGCCGTCGGGGTCCTCAGGTGCGGGGCGGGTGCGGGGCGGGCGGGGGCCGGGGCCGGGGGCCGGGGGCCAGGGGGTCTTGCGGGTCTCCTCCTCAGGATGGACCCGGTGGCCGGGGGCCCGCATGCGGGCTTGCCCGGCCCGCTCCGGTGCCGACGGCTCGTCGGCAAAGGTGCCGCCGGGGCGGGCGTAGCGTAGGTGCCATGACGACGTACGGATCCTTCCCCGGCGCGCGGCCACGGCGTCTGCGGACCACTCCCGCCATGCGGCGCATGGTCGCCGAGACCAGGCTGCACCCCGCCGACTTCATCCTCCCGGCCTTCGTTCGCGAAGGCGTCGGTGAGCCGGTCCCGATCGAGGCCATGCCGGGCGTGGTCCAGCACACGCGGGACAGCCTGAAGAAGGCCGCCGCAGAGGCGGTCGAGGCCGGTATCTCCGGGATCATGCTCTTCGGGGTGCCCGAGGAGGAGAAGAAGGACGCGCTCGGTACGCCCGGGACCGACCCGGACGGGATCCTCCAGGTCGCCATCCGGGACGTGCGCGCCGAGGTGGGCGACGACCTCCTCGTCATGTCCGACCTGTGCCTGGACGAGACCACCGACCACGGGCACTGCGGTGTGCTGGACGCGGACGGCCGTGTCGACAACGACGCGACGCTGGAGCGGTACGCCGAGATGGCCCAGGTGCAGGCCGACGCCGGCGCCCATGTCGTCGGGCCCAGCGGCATGATGGACGGGCAGATCGGGGTCGTCCGGGACGCCCTCGACCAGATCGGCCGGGAGGACGTGGCCATCCTCGCCTACACCGCCAAGTACGCCTCCGCGTTCTACGGGCCCTTTCGGGAGGCCGTCGGCTCCTCGCTGAAGGGCGACCGCAAGACGTACCAGCAGGACCCGGCGAACGCGCGGGAGTCCCTGCGCGAGCTCGCCCTCGACCTGGAGGAGGGCGCCGACATGGTGATGGTCAAGCCGGCCGGGCCCTACCTCGACATCCTCGCCCGCGTCGCCGACACGGTGGACGTGCCGGTCGCCGCCTACCAGATCTCCGGCGAGTACTCGATGGTCGAGGCCGCCGCCGAGAAGGGCTGGATCGACCGGGACCGGGCGATCTTCGAGACCCTCACCGGCATCAAGCGCGCCGGCGCCCGCAACATCCTCACCTACTGGGCGACGGAGGCCGCACAGAAGCTCGGCCGGCAGTAGCGGGTCGGGCGGGACCTCGGCCGACGGTAGCGGGCCGCGCAGAAGCTCGGCCGCAGGGGAACGGGCCGGATCAGGACTTCGGCCGTCGGGTGAGAGGTCGCGCTGGATCCGGGCCGCTGGGTTCGGGGCCGCGCGGGTTCGGCGACCGGGTGGGCCGGGCCGTGTGGAGGCTCGTCGAGTCCGTGACCGTGGGCGCGTCCGGCGAGGTCGCGGTCGCCATGCCGCGCGTCGGGTTTGGTTGCTGGGTATGGAGCCGCGCTGGGTCTGCCTGTCGGGTGAGGGGTCGCGCTGGATCCGGGCCGCAGGGTGCGGGGCCGCGCTGGATCTGGCCGCCGGGTAAGAGGTCCGCGCAGGATCCGGCCGCCCGCGTAAGAGGCCGCCGTAAGGCTCCTGTTCACGGCCCTGCGGGCGCCGGGGGCGGGGTCGGAGTGGGGGCCGTGGGGCGGGGTGGCGTTGTGGTCGTGGGGGCGGTCGAGGAGGACGGTCCTTCATCGCGCAGGCCCTCTCCGTCCTCGCACGCGGTGAGCCCGAGTGCGGAGACCGCCACCAGGGTGGCGGCGAGCAGCCGGGCGCGGGCGCGAAGGGGGTGTGCGGACGCGGACATGGTGCGGCCCTCTCCTCGGGTGGGGGCGGAGGTCGGACCCCAGCCTGAGCGATCAGCTGTCCCCGCCGCCACCTTCGGCCGGGAATTCGGGACGCCCGGGTGGAAGTGGGGGCCCTGACCTGCGGGGACGCCACGTCCCGAGGGCCCGGCGTGGGACGCCCGACTGCGCCGGCGACGCGGTTCGGCCGACGGCGGGTCCGTATTCCGGAAACCTGCTTGTAGGCGCCATGCAGTTCTCTAGGCTGCCCGGCACGAGCCGTCCCCGTGTCGTCGCAGCCGAAGGAGCCGTGTCATGACCGTCATCGAGCCCGCCCCCCACCACGCCTCGGGCGCCCTGCCGCCGCTCGCGGCGCGGACCCAGGTGGTCGGCGGCTCGCCCGTCCGGGACATCCTGGCCGTCACCGCCCGCCCCGAGGTCATCAACTTCGCGGGCGGCCTGCCCGCGCCGGAGCTGTTCGACCGGGAGGGCATCGCCGCCGCCTTCCGTGACGTGCTCGCCGAGACGCCGGAGCGGGCGTTGCAGTACTCCACGACGGAGGGCGAGCCGAGCCTGCGGGCCGGGCTCGCCGCGCGGTTCTCGGCGCGGGGCCTGCCCACCGACGCCGACGACCTCCTCGTCACCACCGGCTCCCAGCAGGGCCTGTCGCTCCTGGCCACCGCGCTGCTGGAACCCGGGGACACCGTCCTCGTCGAAGACCCCTGCTATCTGGCGGCACTTCAGGCCTTCGGCCTCGCCGGAGCGCGGGTCGTCGCCGTCCCCTCGGACGCGGACGGGGTCGATCCGCAAGCCCTGGAGGAGCTGGTCCTGCGGGAGCGGCCGAAGCTCTTCTACACCGTCCCCACCTTCCAGAACCCGACCGGCAGGACCCTGCCCGCCGAGCGCAGGGCGGCCGTCGCCCGGGCCGCCGCGCGCCGCGGGGTGTGGATCGTCGAGGACGACCCGTACGGCGAACTCCGCTACGAGGGCGAGCGGGTTCCCTGGATCGCCGCGTACCCGGGCGCCGAGGACCGTACGGTGCTGCTCGGCTCCTTCTCCAAGGTGATGGCGCCGGGGATACGGCTGGGCTGGCTGCGCGCGCCGGCCGAACTGCGCCGCGCGTGTGCCGTCGCCAAGCAGGCCGCCGATCTGCACACCCCGACCCTCAACCAACTCGCCGCCGCCCGCTGTCTTCCTGGCCTCGACGCCCATGTCGCCCGCATCCGGGACGTCTACCGCGAACGCCGCGACGCCATGCTGGCCGGTCTGGCCGGCGCGCTCCCGGAAGGCTCGTCCTGGAACCGGCCCCAGGGCGGCATGTTCCTGTGGGCCCGCCTCCCGGAGTCGTACGACACGACCGCGCTGCTTGCGGACGTGGTGCGGCACGAGGTCGCCTACGTGCCAGGGGCACCCTTCTACGCCGGCCAGCCGGACCGGTCGACGCTGCGGTTGTGCTTCGTGACGCAGACGCCGCAGGAGATCGCGGAGGGGCTGCGGCGGCTGGCCCAGGGGCTGCGGTCCTAGGACCGACTATCCGGGACGGGTCCGTCCCGGGACCGCGAACGGGCCGGGGCGGATCTTCATAGAGTGAGGTCATGTCCGACACCTTGCGCTTCGACCTCGACGAATACCTCCGGCGGATCGGTTGGGAGGGGGAGCGGCGGGCCGACGCGGCGACGCTGCGGGGCGTGCACCTGGCGCATATGCGGAGCATCCCGTTCGAGAACCTGGACGCGCTGCGGCGCACGGCGCCCTCCCTCGAACCGGCCGATCTGACGGCCAAGTTGCTGCGCAGCCGGCGCGGCGGTTACTGCTACGAGCACAACACCCTGTTCGCGGGCGCGCTGGAGACGCTGGGCTTCCGGGTGACCCGGCTGGCCGCGCGGGTCGTCGTGGGAGCGGACCGCGTCGAGAGCCGCCCGCGCACCCATATGGCGCTGCTCGTCGAGGCGCCCGGCGATCCGCAGCCGTACCTCGCGGACGTCGGTTTCGGCGCGATCGGCGCGCTGCTGGAGGCGGTGCCGCTGACGGCCGGCGTCGAGTTCCGGGACGCGGAACGCCGGCACCGGCTCGTCCACGCGGCACACGACGGGCCGCTCCAGCTGTGGCTGCTCCAGGCCTACGACCAGGTGAAGGGCGACTGGGCCGACCAGTACGCCTTCACCCTGGAGCCGTTCGAGAAGCCCGACTTCGACGTCATCAACTGGCACATCGGCACCAATCCGCGCTCGCCCTTCACCCAGCGGGCCTACGTGCAGAGTGTCCGGGGCGGACGGCACCTCCTGCTCGACGGCCGGATCCTCACGGAGACCAGGGCCGACGGGACCGTCGTCGAGCGGGAGGTGGGCGGGGAGGCGGAGGCGCGGCGCCTGCTGGACGAGGAGTTCGGCATCGATGTGCCGGACGGGATGCGACTGCTGCCCTAGCGCCTCCTGGGCATCGGGCCCCCCAGGCATCGGGCCGCCTCCTACACGTCTGGCCACCCCCTACGCATCGGGCGGCTCGGTCAGTCCCACCAGAAGTGCCAGGCCGGCCGGCCGAGCAGGTGGTTCTCGGCGTAGCCGCGAAGGGTCGGCTCGCTGCCCTGCCAGAGGTTGTCGGGGCAGAACGCGAGGTGCTCGGCGGCCAGGGCCTCCGCCTCCGCGAGCGTGGTGGGCGGGGCGGCCACGGACACCAGCAGCGTGTCGAAGCCGAGGGCGACGACCCGTATGCCGAACCGGTCCTCCCAGGAGCGGAGCACCGCCGACAGACGGCCGGTGTCGTCCTCGTGGTTCACCGGGCCCGTCCAGCCGAGCGCCGCCGGGATGTCGGCGCTGCGGCGGGCCGGGACGAGGGCGAGCCGGGGCTCTTCCAGGGGGCCGTCGCCGTCGAGGAGAGAACCCACGAAGTCGGCGGCGAGGGACTCGGGGTCCAGGCCCGGGTCCGTGACGTGGCCGGCGTCGGCGGCGTCCGCGCGCTCCGCGTCTCGCTGTCCGGGCCAGTCCGCGTCGTCCTGCGCGCACGCGTCCCAGAGCTCCGCCAGCACCTCCTCGACGTCATGATCACCCGGATACGACATCTCGCCCGGCATCAACTCCCAGCTCTCCGGCCCGCCATGACCGGAGCCGACGTCGAGAAGGACCGGAAGCAGTCCGACGGCGGGTGCCGTACGCCGCAGCGCGGCCCAGCCGCTGAGTGCGGCCCGGCCGTCCGCCAGCCATATGAGCGGCTCGTGCCACGGCCCTTCATCCGTCGCGTCCAGCAGCCTCCCGGGCGGGAGTTGAAGTCCCAGGGCGGCGCCCGTGGGGTCGGTGGCCAGCTTCGGCAGATGATTCGGAAGTGTCGCCATGCCGGTGACTGTAGGGGGTGGCACTGACAATGAACTCCCGGGCCGCCACGGCCCGCGACAAGACCGCGGCCCGCCCCCTCCGGGCGGGAGAGGACGGGCCGTGGTCGTGGTGCGGGTGGTCAGAGCCGCTCGGGCGTCCGGATGCCCAGCAGGGCCATGCCCTGGTGCAGGGTCCGGGCCGTCACGTCGCACAGGAACAGACGGTTCTGCACCTGCTCGGGCGTCTCGGCCTTCAGCACCGGGCACTTGTCGTAGAACGACGTGTACAGCGACGCCAGCTGGTACAGGTACGCGGCCAGCTTGTGCGGGGCGTACTCCGCGGCGGCCTCGAAGACCGTGTCGCCGAACGCGTCCAGGTGCAGGCCGAGCGCCCGCTCCGCCGCGTGCAGTTCCAGCTCCGGGTGCGCGGCCGGCTTCGTCTCGCCCGCCTTGCGCAGGATCGACTGGATACGGGCGTACGCGTACTGCAGGTACACGGACGTGTCGCCGTTCAGCGACACCATCTGGTCCAGGTCGAACTTGTAGTCCCGGTTCGGCGACGTCGACAGGTCCGCGTACTTCACCGCACCGATGCCGACCTGCGTGGCCCGCTCCTGGATCTCGTCCTCGGTGAGGTCCTGCGCCTTCTCCCGGACGACCTCGGCGGCCCGCTGCACCGCCTCGTCCAGCAGGTCCTCAAGGCGTACCGTCTCGCCCTCACGCGTCTTGAACGGCTTGCCGTCCGCGCCCAGCACCGTGCCGTAGCCCATGTTGTGCGCGGTGACGCCGTCGCTCAGCCAGCCGGCCCGGCGGGCCGTCTCGAAGACCATCTTGAAGTGCAGCGACTGCCGTACGTCCACGACGTAGAGCAGCGAGGTCGCGTGCAGGTCGGTGACGCGGTTGCGGATCGCGGTCAGGTCGGAGGCCGCGTAGCCGAAGCCGCCGTCGGCCTTCTGCACGATCAGCGGCACCGGCTGGTCGTCCTTGCCCCGGATCTCGTCGAAGAAGACGACCAGCGCGCCCTCGGAGCGGACCGCTACGCCCATCTCCTCCAGCAGGCGTGCGGTCTCCGGCATGCCCTCGTTGTACGCGGACTCGCCGACGATCTCCTCGTCCCGGATCTCCATGTCGAGCTTCTCGAAGACCGAGTAGAAGTAGACCTTCGACTCGTCCACGAACTGCTGCCACAGCTCGAGCGTCTCCTTGTCGCCGGACTGGAGGGCGACGACCCGCTTACGGGCCCGCTCCTTGAACTCCTCGTCCGCGTCGAAGACCGCACGCGACGCCTTGTACACCCGGTTCAGGTTGCTCATCGCCTGCTCGCCGTCGACGTCGGCCGCGGGGGCCAGCTCGCCGGGGTGCTCGAACAGGTACTGGATGAGCATGCCGAACTGGGTTCCCCAGTCGCCGATGTGGTGCCGGCCGATCGTCTTCTCGCCGGTGAAGTCGAGCATGCCCCGCAGGGCGTCGCCGATGACCGCCGACCGCAGGTGGCCGACGTGCATCTCCTTCGCCACGTTCGGCTGGGCGTAGTCGACGACCGTGACGCCCGCGTCCTGCTTCAGCGGCACGCCGAGCCGCTCGCCGTCCGCGTGCCGCGCGGCGAGGTTCTCGGTGATCGCCCGGTCGGCGATCGTGATGTTGAGGAAGCCGGGGCCGGAGACCTCGACGTCCTTGATCACGTCACCCGTGACGATGTTGCCGACGACCTCCGTCGCCAGCTCCCGGGGGTTCGACTTGGCCTTCTTGGCGAGGGCCAGGATCCCGTTGGCCTGGAAGTCGGCCCGGTCGCTGCGTCGCAGCAGCGGGTCGGCGTCGGCCTCCGGCCGGGTGGCCGACAGGGCGTTCGCGAGACGCTGCTGGACTTGAGCGGTGAGCGACGTGACCGAGGTCATGGGATGGGTGCCGTTCTCCTCGTGGGAATTGATAGACACGCTCAGTATCCCATGGGGGGTAAAGGGGTTTTCCCGGGCGCGATGCCGTCTGGGAGAATGGGCACCGGCCGTTGACCGTACGGCTGCCCTGGAGAAAGAAGGACGTGCCGATCGTGGCTCAGAGCACCGAGACCACCGACTGGGTCTCCCGTTTCGCGGATGAGGTCATCGAGGAGTCGGAGCGTCGGGCCCCGGGCAAACCGGTCGTCGTCGCGTCCGGACTCTCTCCCTCCGGCCCCATCCACCTCGGCAACCTGCGCGAGGTCATGACCCCGCACCTGGTCGCCGACGAGGTCCGGCGGCGCGGCCACCAGGTCCGGCATCTGATCTCCTGGGACGACTACGACCGCTACCGCAAGGTGCCGGCCGGCATCGCGGGCGTGGACGAGTCCTGGGCCGAGCACATCGGCAAGCCCCTGACCTCCGTCCCGGCCCCGCAGGGCTCGGCGTACCCGAACTGGGCCGAGCACTTCAAGGCGGCGATGGTCGAGTCGCTCGCCGAGCTGGGCGTCGAGTTCGACGGGATCAGCCAGACCGCGCAGTACACCTCCGGGGTGTACCGCGAGCAGATCCTGCACGCCATGAAGCACCGCGGTGACATCGACGCCGTGCTCGCCCAGTACCGCACCAAGGCCAAGGGCGGCGCCAAGAAGTCGCAGAAGCCGGTCGACGAGGCCGAGCTGGAGGCCGCCGAGGGGTCGGGGGCCGCCAGCGAGGACGACGGCTCCTCCGGCTCCGCCGGGTACTTCCCGTACAAGCCCTACTGCGGCAACTGCGAGAAGGACCTCACCACCGTCACCTCCTACGTCGACGACACCACCGAGCTGTCGTACTCCTGCGACGAGTGCGGCTTCTCCGAGACCGTCCGGCTCAACGAGTTCAACCGCGGCAAGCTGGTCTGGAAGGTCGACTGGCCGATGCGGTGGGCGTACGAGGGCGTCGTCTTCGAGCCCAGCGGCGTCGACCACTCGTCGCCGGGGTCGAGCTTCCAGGTGGGCGGCCAGATCGTCGGGATCTTCGGCGGCAAGCAGCCGATCGGGCCCATGTACGCCTTCGTGGGGATCTCCGGGATGGCGAAGATGTCGTCCTCGCGGGGCGGGGTGCCCACCCCGGCCGACGCGCTGAAGATCATGGAGCCGCAGCTGCTGCGCTGGCTCTACGCCCGCCGCCGGCCCAACCAGTCCTTCAAGATCGCCTTCGACCAGGAGATCCAGCGGCTCTACGACGAGTGGGACAAGCTGGACGCGAAGGTGGCGGACGGTTCGGCGCTGCCGGCCGACGTCGCCGCGCACTCCCGCGCGGTGCGCACGGCGGGCGCCGAGCTGCCGAGGACGCCCAGGCCGCTGCCGTACCGGACGCTCGCGTCCGTCGCCGACATCACCGCCGGCCACCAGGACCAGGCGCTGCGGATCCTCTCCGAGCTGGACCCGGAGAACCCGCTGGCCGCGCTCGACGAGGCCCGTCCCCGGTTCGACAAGGCCGAGGCCTGGATCAACACCCAGGTCCCCGCCGATCAGCGCACCATCGTCCGCGACGAGCCCGACGCCGAGCTGCTGAAGTCCCTCGACGAGGCGTCCCAGCAGTCGCTGCGGCTGCTGCTCGACGGACTGGAGTCGCACTGGTCGCTCGACGGGCTGACCCATCTCGTCTACGGCGTGCCCAAGGTGCAGGCCGGCTTCTCCGCGGACGCCACGCCCAAGGAGCTGCCGCCGGAGATCAAGACCGCCCAGCGGTCGTTCTTCGCGCTGCTGTACCACCTGCTGGTGGGCCGGGACACGGGACCGCGCCTGCCCACGCTGCTGCTGGCGGTGGGGCAGGAGCGGGTGCGGGCCCTGCTCGGGGAGTGACACCGGTTCCACGGTGATGGGGGCGCCCGGTGAACACCGGGCGGCCCCATCGTCGTACGCCGTCCCCTCAGGCGATGTGGTCCTCCTCCAGCTCCGCCGAGTGGCGCTGCTGGAAGCGTTCCGCCATGGTCTTCAGCGCGCTGGGGCTCAGCGACGTGCCGTACGTCGCCTGGATGTTGTCGCCGAGCACCCGCGGCGTCGGATAGCTGCCGTCGATCGACTGACGGAAGATCTGGTAGTACTCGTCCTCACCCGGCTCCGCGGGCTCCGGCGTGCCGCCACCCTCACCGAGCTCACGTGTGCGGCCGGGGCTCACCGGGATCGGAAAGCTTCCGGTCTCCTCCGGCGAGGGCTCCTGGAGCGGGGGCTCCTCCTGGTACTGGTCCTGGTACTGCTCCGCCCGCAGCTGCTCCTGGTACCAGTCCTCGTAGTGCTCCTGGGGCTCGTACGAGGCGTTGTAGCCGCCCTGGTACTCGACCTGGCGAGGCGTGTTGAACCAGTCCTGCACATAGTCCGGTTCCTCGGCGGCGTCCGGGACGGCGGCCGGCTCCGGGCGCCGCTCGCTCGGCTGCGCCGACTGCTGGGGAACGGCTGCCGGCACGGCGGCGGGGCCGGCCGCGGCCAGGCCCGGGGCCTGAGCGGACACGTTCGCCGCGGGCACCGCGTCCAGGGCCTGCTTGGGCACCGGGGGCAGCAGGGCCGGCTCGATGCCCGCCGCCGCCAGACCCGCCGGGGCCGTCTGCGCCAGCGGGACGCCGTACCGGGCCAGGCGCAGCGGCATCAAGGACTCCACGGGGGCCTTCCTGCGCCAGGAGCGGCCGAAGCGGGAGCGCAGCCGGGCCTGGTAGACCAGGCGCTCCTGCTCCAGCTTGATGACCTGCTCGTAGGAGCGCAGCTCCCACAGCTTCATACGGCGCCACAGCAGGAACGTCGGCCCCGGTGACAGCAGCCAGCGAGTGAGCCGGACGCCCTCCATGTGCTTGTCGGCCGTGATGTCCGCTATGCGCCCGATCGCATGGCGGGCCGCCTCCACCGACACGACGAACAGGATCGGGATCACGCCGTGCATGCCGACGCCCAGCGGGTCCGGCCAGGCCGCCGCGCCGTTGAACGCGATCGTCGCCGCCGTCAGCAGCCAGGCGGTCTGCCGCAGAAGCGGGAAGGGGATGCGGATCCACGTCAGGAGAAGGTCGAGGGCGAGCAGCACACAGATGCCCGCGTCGATACCGATCGGGAACACATAGCTGAAGTTCCCGAAGCCCTTCTGGATGGCCAGCTCGCGTACGGCCGCGTACGAACCGGCGAAGCCGATGCCGGCGATGATCACGGCGCCGAACACGACCACGCCGATGAGAACGCGGTGCATCCGGGTCAGCTGCGGTGGCGCGGCCACTCGTACTCCCCTCCCCTTGCGTGTTGTTGCGCGCAACAGGGTGGCACATCTGTGCGGCGGGCGGATCGCCGTGACAGCCGAGCCCGGCCCCCATGGGGAACCGGGCTCGGCCAAAGGGCTTTGCTGAGCAGGGAGTTCGGGCTCAGCGGCACACAGGTGTGACGGTCAGCTCTTCTTCGACGCTGACTTGGACGGGGAGCTCGACGCCGTCTTCGAGGGGCTGCCGGAGGGGGACTTCGAGGGAGACTTCGAAGCCGACTTCGAAGGGGTGCTGCTCGGCGTGCCCGCACCGCCGGCGCCGTTGGCCTCCTTGACCGCGGCCACCGCCTCCTTGGCCGCCTTGCGCGCCAGCTTGTCCAGGGTGTCCGCGCTCGGGGTCTTGTCACCGGCGTAACCGGCGCCGTTGTAGTCGAGCGTGACGACCACGTTCTCCACCCGGGCCACCACCGTCTGCTGCTTGAAGGCGCCCTCCTTCTTCTTCAGGTCGTAGCGCACCGCGGTCGCCTCGTCGCCCACCCCGGCGACCGGCGCCGACTTCGTGTTCTTCGCGCCGCTGACCGCCCGGGCGTCCTGCAGTTGCGTCTCGTAGTGCTCCCGGGCCAGCTTGTCGCCCGAGCCGCGCGCGGCGTCCGAGTCGAAGCGCAGCAGGGAGACGTTGAGCCAGCGGAACTGCGAGCCCTTCACGCCGTTGTTGTCGAGGCTGCTCCAGGAGCAGGAGCCACGCGAGGAGGGGCTGTCCGACTTGCCGGCCTTGCCGGACTTGGCCTTGGGGACCAGGTCTTCCAGGGTCTTCTTCGACAGCACCTTGCACGACTGGGGAAGCGACTTGTACGCCGCCGCCTGCACGGTCGGCGTGGGGCTCGCGGAGGCCGACGTCGAGGCCGAGTCCTTCGCCGCGCCGTCTCCGGCTCCGTCGTCCGAGCCGGAGTCCGAAGAACAGCCCGCGGTGATCAGCATCACGGGGACGGCGACCGCGCCGGCAAGGACGCGGTGCAGGCCCTTCACCCGCTTCTCACGCTGCTCATGCTGGTCTCGCTTAGCTGCTCGCTGCATGGTTCCTTCACTCATGAGTGACACTCGTGGTTCCTGCGGTCGGATCGGGTCCGAGGGGCCACGGTACGCGGTGAAGAAGCTGTGCGGTCTCGTTTCGGTTACGTCGCACCCGGGCGCACCGGGGTGCCCGAGGGGCGCTACTCCGCCAGTTCGTCAGCCAGTTGCGCGGCCAGTTTCTGGGCCCTGTCCTGCATTTCCTCGCTGTCCGGGACCGTGCCGACGGTTGCCGGCTGCTCCGCGTACTCGATCGTCACGACCACGTTGGACGTGCGGAACACCACAGTCACCGTGCGCTGCTGGGCGGTCGAACCGGAGCCGCCGAGCTGGTCGTCGAGGAAGGCCTCGTCGCCGAGGTCCTCGAGGACGCGGGGCTGAAGCCCGGCCGGTGCCGAGGTGCCGGCGGAGGCCGAGGCGGAGGGGGACGCGGTGGCCGAGGCGGACGAGGACGCCGAGGATGAGGGTGAGCCGCTGGGGCGGCCGGACGGGGCGCCCGTACCCGTCTCGCCGGTCTCACCGGCGTCACCGGTCTCGGCGGTGTCGGTGCTCACCGGCTCCGGCAGGTCGGCGGCCTCCTGCTCCTTCGCGAAGAGCTGCTCCGCCTCGCTGTCGTCGCTGACCGATGTGTCGTACGACACCACGCGCGCGAAGTCGACGAGGAGATGGTCGGTGGCCTCGGCCGACTCCACCTTCCAACGGCACCCGGCCTTGCGGTCGGTGTCGTAGGTGGGCGTCGGAGTGCCCTCGTAGGTCTTCTCGCGCTGTTCCGCGTCGGCGAGCTGCTTGATGCCGGGCAGCAGGGAGTCGAGGGTCTCCTCGCCGACCACGCCGCAGGGTTCGGGGAGCGTGCGGTACCGGCCGGGCTCGGCCACCGCGGTCGCCGTACCCGAGTCGTCGGGGTTGGACTCGTCGGTGGTGCCGCCGTCGTCGGAGCCGCCGGTGCAGCCGGCCAGCAGCGCCGCGAGGAGCGCGGCGACGCCGGATACGTACGCCTTCCGCTGCACGGTCAGGCTCCTCTCCACGGTGGCCGGGTGGTCGGTCCGTTGCCGGTTCTTCAGTGTCCCCGCTGGTTAATCGCTTGCCGCGCGGGTGCGACCCCTGCAGACAATGTGTATCGCACGCACTGCCGTGAACGCCGGTCCGATGTCCCTTTTCATCGACCCTGGCGCCGGTATTGCGATTTCAGACTTGTGTTGGGTTTCCGGGGGATAGAGGACGATATGTCGTACGTGGAGATGCCGGGCGCGAAGGTGCCGATCCGGATGTGGACGGACCCCGCGACGGTCGAGGACGTGGCCCTTCAGCAGCTGCGCAATGTCGCGACGCTGCCGTGGATCAAGGGCCTGGCGGTCATGCCGGACGTCCACTACGGCAAGGGTGCGACGGTCGGTTCCGTCATCGCCATGCAGGGGGCCGTGTGCCCCGCGGCGGTTGGTGTGGACATCGGCTGCGGGATGTCGGCGGTGAAGACCTCGCTGACGGCCAACGACCTGCCGGGGGACCTGTCGCGGCTGCGCTCGAAGATCGAGCAGGCCATTCCGGTGGGCCGTGGGATGCATGACCACGCGGTCGATCCCGGCCGGCTGCACGGGTTCGCCTCGGCCGGGTGGGACGACTTCTGGGGCCGGTTCGACGGGATCGCGGACGCCGTCAAGTTCCGTCAGGAGCGGGCCGGCAAGCAGATGGGGACACTCGGCTCCGGCAACCACTTCGTCGAGGTCTGCACGGATACGACCGGTCATGTCTGGCTGATGCTGCACTCCGGTTCCCGCAACATCGGCAAGGAGCTGGCCGAGCACCACATCGGCGTCGCCCAGAAGCTCCCGCACAACCAGGGCCTGGTCGACCGCGACCTCGCCGTCTTCGTAGCGGACACCCCGCAGATGGCGGCGTACCGCAACGACCTGTTCTGGGCGCAGGAGTACGCCAAGTACAACCGCACGATCATGATGGCGCTCCTGAAGGACGTGGTCCGCAAGGAGTTCAAGAAGGCCAAGCCGACCTTCGAGGCCGAGATCAGCGCGCACCACAACTACGTGGCCGAGGAGCGCTACGACGGCATGGACCTGCTCGTGACCCGCAAGGGCGCGATCCGGGCCGGCTCCGGCGAGTTCGGGATCATCCCGGGCTCGATGGGCACGGGTTCCTACATCGTCAAGGGCCTCGGCAACGCCAAGTCCTTCAACTCCGCCTCGCACGGCGCCGGGCGGCGCATGAGCCGCAACGCGGCCAAGCGGCGCTTCTCGACGAAGGACCTGGAGGAGCAGACGCGGGGCGTGGAGTGCCGTAAGGACTCCGGCGTCGTGGACGAGATCCCGGGGGCCTACAAGCCGATCGAGCAGGTCATCGATCAGCAGCGGGACCTCGTGGAGGTCGTGGCGAAGCTGAAGCAGGTCGTCTGCGTCAAGGGCTGACGCGGCGAGGTCGAGGGCGGACGCGGCGAGTGCTCGCTCCGTGAGGGTGAGGTCCTCGGCGATCGTCGGCTCCGGCACTCCGAGCAGGCCCAGGATCAGGGCCGCCGGCAGGCCGGTGCGGTCCTTGCCCGAAGCGCAGTGGAAGGCCGGCGGGGTGCCCGACTCCGCTGCGTCCGCCACGAGTTCCAGGGCGGCACGGATCTCCTTCGTGCCGTCCTGCGCCACCTGAGTGCAGCGCTCGGCCGGATAGGGGCCGGGGTCCACGTCCGCGTCCGTCGTCGTCCAGCCGCCCAGGTCACGGAAGTTGTGCAGCACAGCGAAGGGTATGTGCCTGTCCGCACCGCGTGACCTACTGCGCCGCTACAGGTCCCGGTGCACCTTCGTGTTGGACGCCTGGGCGCGGGGGCGGACCACCAGGAGGTCGATGTTGACGTGGCTGGGGCGGGTCACGGCCCAGGTGATGGTGTCGGCGACGTCGTCCGCGGTGAGGGGCTCGGCGACGCCCGCGTAGACCTTCTCCGCCTTCTCCTTGTCGCCGGCGAACCGGGTCAGGGCGAACTCGTCCGTCTTGACCATGCCGGGCGCGATCTCGATGACGCGGACCGGGCGCCCGACGATCTCCAGGCGCAGGGTCTCGGCGAGGACATGGGCGCCGTGCTTGGCGGCGACGTAGCCCGCACCGCCCTCGTAGGTGGCGTGGCCGGCGGTGGAGGAGACGACCACGACCGTGCCGTCGCCGCTCGCGTCCAGCGCGGGAAGCAGGGCCTGGGTGAGGTTCAGGGTGCCGATGACGTTCGTCTCGTACATCGTGCGCCAGTCGGCCGGGTCACCGGTGGCCACCGGGTCGGCGCCGAGTGCGCCACCCGCGTTGTTGACGAGGACGCCGATCGTCCTGAAGGCCGTGGCGAACTCGTCGACCGCCGCGCGGTCGGTGACGTCCAGCTGGTAGGCGGTGGCCGAGTGACCGGCCGCGTTGATCTCCTCGGCCAGCGCCTCGATGCGGTCCTTGCGGCGGGCGGTCAGGACGACCCGGTAACCGGCCGCGGCGAGCTGCCGTGCCGCGGCGGCGCCGATTCCGCCGCTCGCGCCGGTGACGACGGCGATCCGGGCGGCGGGGGACGGGGCTGCGGTGGGCATGGCTGCTCCTCGTGCATGGTCGAGTCCAGGGACTGTCCGGCCAGGATAGGCGGGCGATGCGGTGCGACAATGGGATGGGTGATCCCCTGGGCAGGAGGTGGATCATGGGACAGGCACGCGAAGTCATGGACCGGCTCACCGCGGCGATCACCACGGCGGACTCCACCGCCATCGCCGAGCTCTACGCCACGGACGCGACCGCAGTCACCCCGGACGGCGGGGAGCTGCACGGGCGGGACGACATCGCCGCGTACTGGCGGCAGATGACGCAAGCGGTCCCGGACGGCAGGTACGAGACGGTGCACTCCTACGAGGTCGGCGACACCGCCATCGACGAGGGCGTCTTCACCGGCCGCAACACAGGGCCGATCCAGCTGCCCACCGGCGAGACGCTGCCCGCGACCCAGAAGGAGATCAGGATCCGCGGCGTGGACTTCGCCACCGTCGACGACAGCGGACACATCGTCGACTACCGGCTCTACTTCGACGAGATGGACTTCCTGGACCAGTTGGGGCTGCTGCCGCCGGCCTGACGCTCCGACTCTCAGCGGCGTGGTGCGTACATGATCACTGCCATGCCCACGAGGCAGATCAGGGCGCCTGTGATGTCCCAGCGGTCCGGGCGGTAGCCGTCGGCGATCATGCCCCAGGCCAGTGAGCCGGCGACGAAGACGCCGCCGTACGCGGCGAGGATGCGGCCGAACTCGGCGTCGGGCTGGAGCGTCGCCGCGAAGCCGTAGGCGCCGAGGGCCATGACGCCCGCGCCGATCCACAGCCAGCCCCGTTGTTCGCGCACGCCCTGCCAGACCAGCCAGGCGCCGCCGATCTCGAAGAGCGCGGCGACGACGAACAGGGCGGCGGAGCGCAGCACAAGCATGCGGCTCAGCTTCGCATGCCCGCACCCGGGTCCTCGCGTCACCTGTTGGACGGCGCCTGCCCGTGGCGCCGCGTGGGATACATCCGTACGACCACGGTGGAGCGAGGACTGGGCGGCCGGGAGCGGACGGTATGCGGCGGATGCGGATTGTGGCGGTGTGCGGGGCGGCCGTGCTGGCGGTGGTCGGCGGGGCGGCGCCGGGCGCCGGGGCGGCGGACGCGCCCGCGGCGGGCCTGGCGTATCACGGCTCCGCCGTCCTGTCCGCGGGCCGCGTCGACGTACGGTTCACGCCGCGCAACGACGGGCCGAAGGCGGTGCCGGACTCGACGGTACGGCTGCGCTGGTCGGCGCCGCTGGCGGAGCGGCAGACGCTGCCCAAGGGGTGTGCGCGGGCGGATGAGCGGACGGTGACGTGCCCGGTGGGCGCGCTGGCCGCGGGCAGGACCGGACAGCGGATCGCCGTGCGGGTACGCCTGACGGGGGCGCCGTCGGAGGTGCTGCTGGAGTTCGCCACCACGCCGGGCGGCGGGGCCGGCACGCAGCGGGTGCTCGTGCTGGACACGGGGGACACGTACTACTTCTGAACACCGGGGCTGTCGGCGTCGTAGCGCACGCGGGCCTCGCGGACCTCGTCGAAGTGGGTCTCCGCCCAGTCCTTCACGGCTGTCAGGAGCAGGGCGAGGTTCTGCCCGAGGGGTGTGAGCGCGTAGTCGACGCGCACCGGGACCGACGGGGTGACCGTGCGGGTGAGGAGCCCGTCGCGTTCCAGTGAGCGCAGGGTCTGGGTCAGCATCTTGGGGCTGACTCCGGCGATCTTGCGGCCGAGATCGCTGTAGCGCAGGGGGCCCGGGGCGAGGGCGGAGACGACGAGGCCGACCCACTTGTCGCTGATGCGGTCCAGCAGCTGGTTGGTGGGGCAGCTCTTGAGGAACGCGTCGTACTCGACACGGGCCTGCTCGCGGCGCTGGGCCGCCGTCGTGGTCGCCATGGCTCACCTCTGGGGTACATACGCACTCTCAGGTAACTACTTACCGATAGATAGTAACTCTTCCTAGGGTTGTGCGCAGTGATCGGGAGGACATCCCGGACGCGGACAGATCAGAAACCCTGAGGAGAGTCGCTGTGCGTGCTGTTGTGGTGAACTCGTTCGGTGGTCCGGAGGCCGTGGAGGTCGTGCGGACCGAGGTGCCGGAGCCCGCCGCGGGGCAGATACGGATCAAGGTCGGGGCCGCCGCGCTGAACCCCGTGGACGCAGGACTGCGGTCCGGCGTCTTCGGGGGTGAGGGGACGCGGATCGGGCTCGGCTGGGACGTCGCGGGGACGGTCGACGCGGTCGGTGCGGCCGTGGGCGGCCCGGCCGGGGGTCCCTGGGCCGTCGGCGACGCGGTGGTCGCGCTCCACTACGGCATGGTCGAGCCGCTGGGCACTCATGCCGAGTACGTCGTCGTACCCGCGAACGCGGTCGCGAAGGCGCCGGCCACGGTGGACGTCGTCCACGCGGCGACCCTGCCGCTGAACGCGCTGACGGCCGTACAGGCCCTGGATTCGCTGGAGTTGACGCCGGATACGTCGCTGCTGGTGACAGGCGCGGCGGGCGCGGTCGGCGGCTATGCCATCCAACTGGCCGCGCATCGGGGCCTGTCGGTGACCGGGCTGGCACGGGAGGGCGACGAGGCGCTCGTACGGTCGCTGGGAGCCACGCGGTTCATCAGCGGTGCCGTCGCGGAGGGCGGCTTCGACGCGGTGCTGGACGCCGCCTTCCTCGGCGAGAGCGCGCTGGCCCAGGCGCGTGACGGCGGCCGGTACCTCGGCGTCATCCCGCATGCCGAGCCCGCCTCGGTACGGGGCGTGCGGACCGGCGCGGTCGAGGTGAGCGCCGACGGTGCACAACTGGCGGAGCTGGTGCGGCTGCTGGACGCGGGCGTGCTGACGACGCGGGTGGCCGAGACCTTCGCACTGGACGACGCAGCCAAGGCACACGCCCGGCTCGCGGAGGGCGGCCTGCGGGGCCGGCTGGTGCTGGTGCCCTGACGCCGCGCCCGTGCGGGCCGTGGCCGTGAGTTTCCTGCCCTCAAGGACTCGCCGCGGGTCCCGTGCCCGCGAGCCCCGCCCTCAGGTCCCCGGCCCGCGGCGGTCCGCCTGCGTCTCCGCCGCGTAGGCCGTCGGCGGTACCCCCACCGTCGCCGTGAAGTCCCTGACGAGATGGGCCTGGTCGGCGTAGCCGAGGTCGGCGGCGAGGGCAGCCCAGTCGACGTCGCGGTGGGTGCCGGCGTGCTCCAGGGCCTCGTGGATGCGATAGCGCAGGATGACCCACTTGGGGCTGACTCCCACGTAGGCCGAGAAGAGCCGTTGCAGCGCCCGCACCGACAGGCCCCGCGCCTCGGCGAAGTCGCCGACGCGGCGCACGGTGCGGTCGGCGCGGATGCCGTGGACCAGGTCGATGGCGAGGTCGGCCTGCGGATCCGGTGCACAGGGCACGGCGAGCAGGAAGGCGTCGAGGGCGGCGACCCGGGCGCGGTCGTCGGCCGGGGTGACGATCGAGTCGGCGGTGTCCTTGGTGACCTGCGCGAACACCTCCTGTGCGGGCAGCGCGCGGCCGGTCCAGCGCGTCACCGGTGCCGTCGGGGCGTACGGCCGGAAGCCGCCGGGCCGGAACTTCGCCCCGCAGACCCGGCCCCGCCCGCTGAGCTTCCTGGTGTACAGGCCGAGCGCCACACCGGTGACCTCGCCGTACGGCGGCCCCTCGTCCTCGTCCCACTGGAAGGTGAGGTTGACGGCGGGGTGCGGGACGACGTGGGAGGCGTAGGGCGCGGGCAGGTCCCAGTCGATGAGCCAGTACCACTCGATGTACCGGCGCAGCGGTTCGGCGGGCTCGTGGCGACGGAACCGCACGCGGTTCAGCAGCCCGGACGGGTCGACGATCCCGCGGGTGTCGTGCCGGGGTGCCTCCATGGCGGGATCGTACGTCGCGTTTCTTCAAGAAGGGCAGCCGTCGATGTCCCTACCGTCGGGGCATGGACGCGAATGGTGTGAAGACGTACGGCATCGGCGAGCTGCTGGCGATGGCGCGCGAGCGGGCGGTTCCGGTGGTGCGGGGCATTCCCGACGAGGCGCTGACGGCACCCACGCCCTGTGCGGAGTACGACGTGAAGGCCCTCGTCAATCACCTCTACCAGGTGATCGTGCAGTTCCAGCGGCTGGCCGCGAAGGAGGCGTCGGACTTCGGCGACACCCCGGACCGGGTCACGGGGAACGCCGGGTGGCGCGAGGGGCTCGCCCGGGAGGCGGATCTGCTGGTGGCGGCCTGGTCCGCGCCGGGCGCCGAGGAGGGGCGGACCGGCGGGATGGACATGCCCGCGCGGCTGGTCGGCTCGATGGCGCTGCTCGATCTGACGGTCCATGTGTGGGACCTGGCACGGGCGACCGGCCAGGACTACGCGGGTGCCGGCGAGGCGGTCGTGGCGGAGCTGACCGGCGCGGTGGACACCCTGGCGCCGACGGCCCGGAGGATGGGGGTGTTCGGGGAGCCGGCCCCCGAGCCGGAGGGCGCGTCCCCCTTCGAGCGCCTGCTCGCGCGGACCGGCAGGGATCCCCACTGGGGGAGCCTCACCGGGGCAAGCCGCGAAGGCCGGGAATAGCCCGCCCGGGGTCTCCGTTCTCCAGGTATAGTTGAACCATCAACAATCTGGAGGGTGAGCGACCATGCAGTTCGGGATCTTCAGCGTCGGCGACGTCACGCCGGACCCCACCACGGGCCGTACGCCGACCGAGCGCGACCGCATCAAGGCCATGGTCGCCATCGCGCTGAAGGCCGAGGAGGTCGGGCTCGACGTCTTCGCGACCGGTGAGCACCACAACCCGCCGTTCGTGCCGTCGTCGCCGACGACGATGCTCGGCTACATCGCGGCGCGCACGGAGCGGCTGGTGCTGTCCACCTCCACCACGCTCATCACCACCAACGACCCGGTGAAGATCGCCGAGGACTTCGCGATGCTCCAGCATCTGGCCGACGGCCGGATGGACCTGATGATGGGCCGCGGCAACACCGGCCCGGTCTACCCCTGGTTCGGCCAGGACATCCGCCAGGGCATCAACCTCGCCATCGAGAACTACGCCCTGCTGCACCGGCTGTGGCGCGAGGACGTCGTGACCTGGGAGGGCAAGTTCCGTACGCCCCTCCAGGGCTTCACCGCCACGCCCCGGCCGCTGGACGGTGTACCGCCGTTCGTCTGGCACGGCTCCATCCGCTCCCCGGAGATCGCCGAGCAGGCGGCCTACTACGGCGACGGCTTCTTCCACAACAACATCTTCTGGCCCGCCGACCACACCAAGCGGATGGTCGAGCTGTACCGGACCCGGTACGCCCACTACGGCCACGGCACGCCCGAGCAGGCGATCGTCGGGCTGGGCGGCCAGGTCTTCATGCGGAAGAACTCGCAGGACGCGATCCGTGAGTTCCGGCCGTACTTCGACGTCGCGCCGGTGTACGGGCACGGCCCGTCGCTGGAGGACTTCATGGACCAGACCCCGCTGACGGTCGGCTCCCCGCAGCAGGTCATCGAGAAGACGCTGGCCTTCCGCGAGTACGCCGGCGACTACCAGCGCCAGCTGTTCCTCATGGACCACGCCGGGCTGCCGCTCAAGACCGTCCTGGAGCAGCTCGACCTGCTCGGCGAGGAGGTCGTGCCGGTGCTGCGCAAGGAGTTCGCCGCCGGGCGGCCTGCCGACGTGCCGGACGCGCCGACGCACGCCTCCCTGCTGGCGAAGAAGGGCTCGCAGGAGGTGACCGTCGCATGAAGCTCGTCGTCGTGTCCGCGGGGCTGAGCGTCCCGTCCTCCACCCGGCTGCTCGGCGACCGGCTGGCGGCGGCGACCGAGCGGTCGGCCGCGGACCCCGTGGAGGTCGAGGTCGTCGAGCTGCGCGACCTCGCCGTGGAGATCGCGCACAACTTCACCAACGGCTTCCCCGGCAGGCGGCTCGCCGCCGCGATCGACGCGGTGACCTCGGCCGACGGCCTGATCGCCGTCACACCGGTGTTCTCCGCGTCGTACAGCGGGCTGTTCAAGTCGTTCTTCGACGTGATCGAGAAGGACGCGCTGGCGGGTCTGCCGGTGCTGATCGCGGCGACCGGCGGCACCGGCCGCCACTCCCTGGTCCTGGAGCACGCCCTGCGTCCGCTCTTCGCCCACCTGCGGGCCGTGGTCGTCCCGACCGGCGTCTACGCCGCCTCGGAGGACTGGGGTGCCGAGGGGCTGGAGGCGCGCATCGAGCGGGCGGCGGGGGAGCTGGCGGGGCTGATGCGGGGGCTGTCGGGCGCCGGCGCACCCGCCCGGGACGAGCCGGCGGTGGTGCCGTTCGCGGAGCAGCTGGCGGCACTGCGACCGGCCGGGTGAGAGGCCGGTAAGAAGGGCGCCCGGAGAGCCGCTCGGCACGTCGTACGACCGGGAGGGCTTGGCAGGATGAACCCCGTGCCCCCGACTGTTCTCCTCGCCGAAGACGACCGCGCCATCCGCAACGCGCTGGAGCGCGCGCTGACCCTGGAGGGCTACCAGGTCACCGCGGTCGCCGACGGCGTCGAGGCGCTGGCGCAGGCCCACCGCACACCCCCGGACGTGCTCGTCCTGGACGTGATGATGCCCGGCATCGACGGCCTCCAGGTCTGCCGGGTCCTGCGCGCCGAGGGCGACCGCACCCCGATCCTGATGCTGACCGCGCTCGTGGAGACCCAGGACCGCATCGCCGGCCTGGACGCCGGCGCCGACGACTACGTCGTCAAGCCCTTCGACGTCGAGGAGGTCTTCGCCCGGCTGCGCGCTCTGCTGCGCCGCGCCGCCGACGCGGGCGCCCCCGCCCCCGCCGACGTACCGAAGCAGGCCGCCGCCGAGCCGTCCGGGCGGCTGATCGAGGGGGCCGGGCTGCGCATGGACCCGCAGGCGCGGCGGGCGTGGCGGGGCGCGCGGGAGCTGGAACTGACGCGGACCGAGTTCGAGCTGCTGGAGCTCCTGGTGCGCAACGCCGGCATCGTCCTCGACCACGGCACCATCTACGACCGCATCTGGGGCTACGACTTCGGGCCCGGCTCCAAGAACCTCGCCGTCTACGTCGGCTACCTGCGCCGCAAGCTCGACGAGCCCGGCGCCCCGCAGCTGATCCACACGGTGCGCGGGGTGGGTTACGTGCTGCGGGAGGACTGAGGTGGGCCGCGGACACGGCCCGGCCCGCCGACGGCTCGGGCGTCTGCTGACGGGGCGCCGCCGCACCGGCCTCGGCACCACCTTCGCCGTCTCCTTCGCGGCCGTGACCGCCGTGGTCACCGTCCTGGTCGGTCTGCTGTCGTACACAGCCGCCGCCCGGCTGGTGCGGGTGGACCAGGAGTCCGTGTTCTCCGAGGTCGTACAGGATCTGCGGGGCGAGGTCCGGCAGCGGCCGATGACGCCGGGGGACTTCTCCTCCTCCGCGCCGGGGCACGATCTCGTACGACCCGCCCGCACCGATGTGCAGGTGCTCGGCCCGGACGGCACGGTCGTCGACCCCGGCCGACCGGGGCTGCCGGTCACGGCCGCCGACCGGCGGATCGCGACCGACGCGACGGCCGGGCGGATGATCCAGCACAAGGACGTCGGCGTCGACAGCGACGTCTACCGCATCGCGACCGTCGCGCTCGGCGAGGGACGGGGCGCGGTGCAGGTGGCCCAGGAGTTCAGCGACACCGAGGATCTGCTGCGCGCCCTGCAACAGCGGACCCTGCTGCTGATGGCGGCCGTGGTGACGCTCGCCGGGCTCTTCGGCTGGTGGCTGGCCCGGCGCATCACCCGCCGCCTCGTCGTCCTCACCGCCGCCGCCGAGGGCGTCGCCCGCACCCGCCGCCTCGGCATCCAGGTGCCGGTCGCGGGCCACGACGAGGTCGGCCGGCTGGGCCGGGCCTTCGACCGCATGCTGGGGCGGCTGGCCCAGTCGGAGGAGGACCAGCGGCGGCTCGTGCAGGACGCGGGCCACGAGCTGCGCACCCCCCTGACCTCCCTGCGCACCAACATCTCCCTGCTGCGCCGCATCGACGAGCTGCCGCCCGCGACCCGGGACGAGCTGGTGGCCGACCTCGGCCAGGAGGCGCGCGAACTGACCGACCTGGTCAACGAGTTGGTCGACCTGGCGGCCGGGCAGTCCGACACCGAGCCGGTCCAGCGGGTGGACCTCGCCGACATCGCCGAGGAGGTGGCCGGGCTCACCCGGCGGCGTACCGGGCGGCGGATCGTGGTCCGGGCCGGCGGGGACACCACGGCCGAGGGGCGGCCGGCGATGCTTCAGCGGGCGGTGACCAACCTGGTGGAGAACGCCGCGAAGTTCGACCGCGACGGCACCTCACCCATCGAGATCAACGTCGCCGGGCCCGCCCGTCCCGGCACCGTACGGGTCGAGATCCTCGACCGGGGGCCGGGCATCGCCGAGGACGATCTGATCCGGGTCTTCGACCGGTTCTACCGCGCCGCCGACGCCCGGTCGCTGCCCGGATCGGGGCTGGGCCTGTCGATCGTGCGGGAGGTGGCGCTGGCCCACGCGGGAGCGCCGTTCGCCTTCCGGCGGGACGGGGGCGGCACGGTGATCGGCTTCACGGTGGGCGGCTCCGGCTGACCGGGCTGCCTTCGCCCACCCTCTTGCTCGTCCCGCGTTTTGGGCGACCATCTCCTCGGGGCCCCGGGCAGCGTGCCCGTGGGCGCGGGTGAGGGGAGGGACGTCGGCGTGCTGAGTGACGTGGAGGGCGCCGTCCTGGCGCAGATCGACGAGGCCGGGATCGGGCGGACACTGCTGGAGCTGATCGCGGTGCCGAGCGTGACCGGCAGCGCGGCCGAGTCCGAGCTCCAGCATCTGCTGGCCGGGCGGCTCGGACGGCTCGGGCTGGACGTCGATCTGTGGTCCATGGACCTGGACGCGCTGCGCGCGGACCCGGAGTTCCCGGGAACGGAGGCCGAGCGCGAGGAAGCCTGGGGCCTGGTCGGGGTGACGCAGGACGGCGGGGACGGGCCCACCTTCGTCCTCCAGGGCCATGTGGACGTCGTACCGCCCGGGGACCTCGCGGCGTGGCACGGTGACCCGTTCGCGCCGAGGGTGGCCGGGGACGTCGTCCATGGGCGCGGGGCCTGCGACATGAAGGCCGGGCTGGTCGCCCACCTCGCCGCGCTCACCGCGATCCGGGCCGCCGGGGTGCGGCTGCGCGGGCGGGTCGGCGTGCACTTCGTGGTGGGGGAGGAGGACGGCGGCCTCGGCGCCTTCGGCACGCTGCGCCGCGGCCACCGCGGGGACCTCTGCGTCATCACCGAGCCGACCGGCGGCGCCCTCGTCACCGCCAACGCGGGCGCGCTGACCTTCCGCCTCACCGTGCCCGGCAGGGCGGCGCACGGCAGCGCCCGCGACGAGGGCGTCAGCGCGATCGACGCCTATGTGCCGCTGCACCGGGCCCTGGCCCGCCTGGAGGCCGAGCGCAACCGGGACGCCGACCCGCTGATGGCCGAGCACCCGATCCCCTACGCCCTGTCGGTGGGGACCGTGCGCGCCGGGGACTGGGCGAGCAGCGTGCCCGATCTGCTGGTCGCCGAGGGACGGTTGGGCGTACGGCTGGGTGAGGACCCGGCCGAGGCGCGGTCCGCGTTCGAGCGGTGCGTGGCGCGGGCGTGTGCCGACGACCCCTGGCTGCGGGCGCATCCGGCGGCCGTGACCTGGCCGGGCGGCCAGTTCGCCAGCGGGCGGCTCCCGGCGGGGCACCCGCTGCCGGACGTTCTGCGAGGCGCCCACGCCGACGCCGGGGGAGCGGCGGGGATGCGGGAGTGCGGGGCGCCGTACGGGAGCGATCTGCGGTTGTACGCGGGGGCGGGGATACCCACGCTCCAGTTCGGGCCGGGGGACATCCGGGTGGCGCACAGCGCCCGGGAGCAGGTGTCGGTGGCCGAAGTGGTGCAGGTGGCGCGGACGTTGGCCGTCACGGTGCTGCGGACCGTCGGCACCAAGTGAGCCGGCACCGTGCTCCGGCGCCGGCGAACTCCTGAGCGCGCCCTGGGCAGTCCGGTGTCGACGGCCGCCTCACCCGGGCTGTGCCGGTGTCGGTGTGGGCGTCCGCGCTTCCGCCGCTTCCTCGGCCGGGGCCGCGCGACCGCCCGGGTGGCGCAGGGCGCACAGGAAGGCGATGCCCAGCGCGATGGCCATGCCGTAGAACACCCACTGGTTGGCCTCGGCGAAGTCCATGCGTACGGCGTCCATCGCGTCCCGCATCGCCTCGTCGGAGGTCCCCGTACCGGTGGGTGGGCGGGAGTCGCCGGTGCCCGTGACGGACTCGCTGACGTCGCGGGCCACCTCGTTCGCCACGTCCGAGGGCAGGCCCTGGCCCTCCAGGGTCTTCACGATGTTGGAGTTGGTGACATGGGTCAGGATCGTGCCGAAGACGGCCAGGCCCACGGCCGCCGCGAAGTTGCGGACGGTCTGGGTGATGCCCGTGACCTCGCCGTAGGAGGGGCCGATGGCCCGGTTGACGGCGTCGGTGGAGGCGGGGGCCAGGATGAAGCCGATGCCGGCGCCGGCCAGACACGCGTACGGCCACTGGTCGTGCATGGACAGATCGGTGAGCTTGCCCGCCCACAGCGCGAAACCGACGGCGCCCAGCACCCCGCCCATCTTCAGCGCCGGACGCGCGCCCTGCTTGTCGAGGATCCGGCCGCCCCACTGCGAGGCGATGGCGAACCCCACGAAGACGTACAGCAGGAACAGCGCCGCCTGGTTCGGGGAGGCGCTGAGGGAGACCTGGGCGTACACCGAGGCGAAGAAGAACAGCGGTACGAAGGCCAGCATCGCGAAGAACAGCACGAGCGCGTCCACGGTGAACGCCCTGTCCTTGAAAACACGCAGATCGATCAACGGCTGCCGCACGCCCCGTTCGTAACGGACGAACACGGCGAGGACCAGCAGCCCGCCCGCGATGCAGACCCAGGTCGCGGCACTGTCCCAGCCCCACGCCCAGGCCTGTTGGAAGCCGAGGACGCTCAGACCCATGCCGAGGGCCATCAGCACGGCGCCTGGCACGTCGAGGGTGCCTTCACGCCTGCGGTCGGAGATGTGAGCCATCCCGGTGAGGATCAGGGCCACGACGGCCACGGGGACGTTGACCCAGAACACCGCCCGCCAGGTCCATGAGGTGAGCCAGCCGCCGAGGAGCGGCCCGATGGCGGTCAGGGCGCCGGAGACGCCGAAGAACAGCGCGAGGGCGCGTCCGCGCCGGTCGGGTGGGAACACCGCCACCACGACGGCCAGTGCCGCGGGGAAGAGCAGTGCCGCCCCGAAGCCCTGAGTGGCCCGGAAGCCGATGAGCCAGCCCTGTGCCACGTCGCCCTCGGGGACACAGCCGCACAGCACCGACGAGACGACGAACACCACGGTGCCGATGACGACCACGCGGCGCGGTCCGTACAGGTCCGCGAGCCGGCCGCCCAGCGCGAAGAACGCGGCCAGGGAGAGCAGATAGGCGTTCACCACCCACTGCATGCCGGACGACGAAAGGCCGAGTTCCCGGGTGATGTCGGGGGCGGCGATGGAGACGATGGTCTGGTCGATGAACGTCATCGACACGGCGAACATCATCGCCGCGAGTGCCAGGGTCTGGCGTGGTGCCGGCCGGTTCACGGACGCGTTCTCGCCACGCCCAAGGTGCGTGCCACTCATCGCTCCAGTCTGCGGCCGACCGGTGGGCGTCGCATCACAGGCGGTGCGCACGGGTCATCGGGTTGTCGTCCCGCCCCAGGTGTGGGGCCGGAGGAGGCCACCGAACCAGGGCCTGTCCGATCAGCGGGGCGTGGAGACCCGGACAGGCCCTGGTGGACCGGGGTGGAGCGTCACACGCTCAGCCAGGCCGCCTGATCCGGCGCCAGCATGCCGCCCTCGACGGGCCCGCTGCTCAGCAGGACGGCCTCGTGGTCGGGCAGCCGGTACGGCTGGGCCGAGAGGTTGACCACGCACACGAAACCCGGGTCGCGGCGGAAGGCCAGGATCTCGGCAGGGGCGTCCAGCCAGGTCAAGGCGCCGTCACCGAGGGCCGGGTGCTCGCGGCGCAGCCGCAGGGCCGTGCGGTACAGCTCCAGCATCGAGTCCGGGTCACCGCTCTGGGCGGCCACGGCGAGGCCGGCCCAGTCGGACGGCTGGGGCAGCCAGGGCTGCGCCGTGGCGTCCTCGGCGCTGAAGCCGTACGGGGCGGTGGTGCCGGACCACGGGATCGGGACCCGGCAGCCGTCGCGCCCCCGCTGGGTGTGGCCGGAACGTTCCCAGACCGGGTCCTGGAGGGCGGACTCGGGCAGGTCCTCGACCTCGGGCAGGCCGAGTTCCTCGCCCTGGTAGACGTAGGCACCACCCGGCAGGGCCAGCATGAGCAGGGCGGCGGCACGGGCGCGCCGGGTGCCCAGCTCCAGGTCCAGGGGGCCCTCGGCGCGATAGACGCCGTTGGCCACCCAGCGCTCGGCCGGGCTGGGGCGGCCGTAGCGGGTGGTGTGGCGTACGACGTCGTGGTTGGACAGCACCCAGGTGGCGGGCGCGCCCACCGAGCCGAGCATGGCGAGCGAGTCGTCGATGACCGTGCGCAGGTCCTTGGGCTCCCAAGTGGACATCAGGAAGTCGAAGTTGAACGCGGTGTGCAGGCCGTCCGCGCGGACGTAGGCGGCGAGGCGCTCGGGAGTGTCCGCCCAGGCCTCGGCGACGAAGCAGCGGTCGCCGGGGAACTCGTCGGCCACCTTGCGCCAGGCCCGGTAGACGTCGTGGACCTCGTCACGGTCCCAGTGCGGGTGCTCGACGTGCCGCGTACGCCGTCCTTCGGCCGCGTCCTGCCGCGGCGGCAGGTCGGGCAGCTCCGGGTGCTTGATCAGCCCATGGGCGACGTCGATACGGAAGCCGTCCACGCCCCGGCTGAACCAGAAGCGCAGCACCGACTCGAACTCCGCGCGGACCTCGGGGTGCTCCCAGTTGAGGTCCGGCTGCTCGGGCGCGAACAGGTGCAGGTACCACTCGCCGTCGGGCAGCCGCGTCCACGCCGGGCCGCCGAAGCAGGAGACCCAGTCGTTGGGGGGCTGCGCGCCGTCGGCACCCCGGCCCGGCCGGAACACGTACCGCTCGCGCTCCGGGCTGCCGGGCCCGGCGGCCAGCGCCGCCCGGAACCACGCGTGCTGGTCGGAGGTGTGGTTGGGCACGATGTCCGGGACGACTCGGATCCCGTGCTCGTGGGCCTCCTCGATGAGCCGCTCGGCCTCTTCGACCGTGCCGAACAGCGGGTCGATCTCGCGGAAGTCCGCCACGTCGTAACCGTGGTCGGCCATCGGCGACTTGTACCACGGGTTGATCCATATGGCGTCCACGCCGAGGGACTTCAGATACGGCAGCCGGGAGCGGATGCCGGCGATGTCGCCGACGCCGTCGCCGTTGCCGTCGGCGAAGCTGCGGATGTAGACCTGGTAGATGACGGCGCTGCGCCACCAGGGTGCGGTGGGGGACACGGTCGGGTAGCTCCTTGGGAGTCGGAGGGAGACAGGGAAAGAGGGCAGAACGTGGGGGGAGGGACACCGTCTACTTCGCCGCGCCGGCCGTGAGCCCGGCCACGATGCGGCGCTGGAAGAGCAGCACCATGACCACCAGGGGCACGGTCACGAGGACGCCCGCGGCCATCTGGCTGCCGAACGGGGTCTCGTACGTCGTCGCGCCGGTGAACTTCGAGATGGCCACCGGTGCGGTCTGCATGTCCGGCTTGTTGGTCATCGACAGGGCGATGAGGAACTCGTTCCAGGCCGCGATGAACGTGATGATCGCGGTGGTGAAGATGCCCGGCGCCGCGAGCGGGATGATGACCCTGCGAAATGCCTGGCCGCGGGTGCAGCCGTCGACCATGGCGGCGTGCTCCAGCTCGTCCGGCATCTGCCGGAAGAACGTGGTCAGGTTCCACACCGCCAGCGGCAGCGCGAAGGACATGCTCGGCACGATCATGGCCTGGTAGGTGTTGATCCAGCCCAGATCGGTGAACAGCTTCAGCAGCGGGACCACGATCGACACCACCGGGAACATCGAGGTGGCGATGATCAGGGTCAGGATCAGCCGCTTGAAACGGAACTCCAGCCGGGCCATCGCGTACGCCGTGAACGTCGCCAGCAGCAGCGCCAGAACGGTCGTGATCCCGGCCACGACGAGGCTGTTGAGCAGCGCGCGGCCGAATCCCTGCGCCGGGTCGAACACCGCGCGGTAGTTCTCGAACGACACCGTGGTGGGCAGCAGTGAGGTGTCGAAGATGTCCGAGGTGCGGCGCAGGCTGGAGACCAGCATCCAGTAGAAGGGGGCCAGACAGTAGGCCACGACCACGATGACACCGGCGTACAGCAGGCCGCTGCGCCATTTCGCCGTGAGGGTCATGCCGCCACCTCCGTCCGGCGCGCGGCGAGCAGCCGTAGGCGCCCGCCCTTGCGTTTACGTGTGCCCGAGGCGCCGCCGGCGTCGCCGATCAGGTCGGCGCCGAGCAGCCGCACGAAGGCCAGGGCGACGAGGAAGACGTAGAGGAAGAGGAGCACCGAGTACGCCGAGGCCGGGCCGAAGCGGACGTTGGACGCCTCGTTCTGCGCGAGCATCGACAGGGTCTCCACCGAGTGTTTCTGGGCGCCGACGAGGATGTACGGCAGGTCGAACATCCGCAGCGCGTCCATGCAGCGGAACAGCATCGCCACCAGCAGCGCCGGCTTCACCAGCGGCAGCGTGATGTGCCAGAACTGCCGTACCGGACTCGCCCCGTCGATGCGGGCGGCCTCGTAGACCTCCTTCGGGATCACCTGGAGGCCGGCGAGTACCAGCAGTCCGATGAAGGGGGCCGTCTTCCACACCTCGGCGACGATGACCGCCACCTTGGCGTGGAAGCCCTCGGTGGTCCACAGGACCTGATGGCCGATCAGCGCGTTGGCGATGCCGTCGCTGTTGAAGATCCACCGCCACAGCAGTCCGGAGATGGCCGTGGGCACCGCCCAGGGCACCAGGATCCCGGCGCGGACCAGACCGCGGCCCCGGAACGCCTTGTGCATGATCAGGGCCATCGCCACCCCGACCAGCGTCTCCAGGGCGACGGTGACGACCGTGAAGAACGTGGTGTTCCAGAAGGCGTTCCAGAACCGCTCCCCGGCCTCGCCGAAGATGTCGGCGTAGTTGCGCAGCCCGACGAACGGCTCGGTCGCGCTGATGAACCCGGTCTCGGGGTCCAGCCCCTTGGGTCCGTACAGCGACTCGTTCAGTGCCATGAGCGTCGGATAGAGCACGACGATCGTCAGCACCAGCAGCGTCGGGGACACCAGCATCGCGGCCATCCGCGCCGAGCCCGAGGTCGCGCGGGGCACGCGGCTCGTACGGCGGCGGGCCGCCTGCTCGAGGGGCTCCCGCTCCACCACGGTGACCGCGGGCGGGGTCTTGGTGTCGGCCATCTCCCCGCTCCTCACTGCCCGTCGGACTTCTGCAGGGCTTTCTGGAGGTCCTTCAGCGCCTGGTCGCTGCTCTTGCTCCCGGACAGCGCGGCGTACGCCTCCTGCTGCACCGCCGAGGTCACGTCGCCGTAGCTCACGACGCGGGGCCGGGGCACGGCGCGCAGGATGGACTCCTTGAGCACCGGCAGGTAGGGGTACTGCTCGATGAGCGCCTTGTCGTCGTACAGGGAGGCGTACGGCGGGGCGAGGGAGGCGTCCTTGAGGAAGGTGGCCGCGTTGTCCTCGTTGCTGAAGAACTTCATGAAGTCCAGTGCCGTGGCCTTGTTCTTCGCGAAGGACGACAGGGCCAGGTTGTGGCCGCCGAGGCTGGAGGAGCCGGGGCTGTCCAGGCCGGGCAGCGGGGCGACGGCGTACTTGCCCTTGATGTCGCTCTTGCCGGCGAGGGAGTACACGTACGGCCAGTTGCGCAGGAAGATCAGCTTGCCGGACTGGAACGCCTGGCGGCCGTCCTCCTCCAGGTAGGTGATGCCTTCCTTGGGGATGGTGCGGTCCTTGACGGAGTCGACGAGGAAGTCCAGGCCCTTCTTCGCCTCCGGTGTGTCGACGTCCGGTTTGCCGGCGGCGTCGGTGACGACGCCGCCCGCGGAGTTGACGGCCTCGGCGAAGTTGACGGTCAGGCCCTCGTACTTCTGGAACTGCCCGGCGTAGCAGGACATGTCCTTGGCCTCGGGCAGCTTCTTCACCTTGGCGCAGGCGGCCTTCATCTGGGCCCAGGTGGCCGGCGGCTCGCTGACCCCGGCCTTCTTCAGCAGGTCGGTGCGGTAGTACAGCATGCCGCCGTCGGAGCTGGCCGGGACCGCGTACAGGCCGTCGCGGTACTTGGCCGTCTCCACGACCGGCTTCAGCATCTTCCCCAGCGGGAACCGCTTCTCGGGCAGCTGGTCGATCCACCGGTGGGCGGCGAACTCCGACGTCCACACGACGTCGAGCGAGAGCACCGTATAGGCGTCGGACTTCGTCTCCGCGTTCTGGATCATCTGCTGGCGCTGCGCGTCCGGGTCCGTCGGCAGCTGGATGAAGGTGACCTTCTCGTCGGGGTGCAGCTTGTTCCAGCGGTCGAGCATCGGCTGGACCGAGCCGGTGGTGTCCTTGCCGGCCACGTACGTGATGGGCCCCCGGCCCTCGAAGCTGCCCGGCCCGGCCTGCCCCGCGGCGCCGTCGTCGGACGAGCCGCAGGCGGTGAGGAGAAGGGCGCCGACGGCGATCACGGCCGCATGCTGGAACGCTCTGGTGGATGTGGTCTTCACGGTGTCTCCTGGTCGTACGAGGTCGTACGTGACTGTCTGTCCCGGTTGCGAGACCGCGTTGTCATGCTGTTCTCAGATCAAATCCGCAGGTCATTGCCCCTACTGGCGGCTCATGGATCATCTGAGCGGCTCCTGCGTGACAACGCTTGCAAGCTAGGGGCCACATTTGCCAGAAGTCAATGCGTTACCACGCGGTAATGCGATGCGGGAGATGGTTTACGGTGCATGAAAGCGCTGTCTCGATGAGCTCGCGAATCGTGCCGCTTGTGCTACCGTCCGCTCATGCCACCAGCTCAGCGGCACCCCACGATGGCCGACGTGGCCGAACGAGCCGGGGTCTCCACATCCACCGTTTCGCGCACACTGCGCGGCCTGTCCACGGTCTCCCCGGAGGTCCGCGCCCGCGTGGAGCAGGCGGCGCGCGAGCTGAACTTCGCCGTGTCCCGCCAGGCCGCAAGCCTTGTCACAGGCCGCACCGGGAACGTGGCGGTGATGGTCCCCACGCTCCAGTCGTGGTTCATGGGGGCCGCCCTGTCCAGCCTGGCCCCGCTGCTGCGGGCGGCCGGCCTGGAGCTGAACGTCTATGTGATCCCCGACCTGGCGGCGCGCACCTCGTTCTTCGAACGCCTCCCGGCCCGCCGCAACGCCGATGCGCTCCTGGTGTTCTGCTTCGACCTCACCGACGAGGAGAGCGCGAGCCTGGACAACCTCGGTATGCCGGTGATCTACGTCAGCCAGCACGTCGAGGGCCGCCCGAGCGTCTACGTCGACGACGTGGCCGCCGCCGTGCACGGCACCCGGCATCTGCTCAACCTCGGCCACCGTCGCATCGCCTTCATGCAGACCGTGGGCGCCAGCGGCTTCTCGTTCAGCTCCAACGAACGGCTGCTCGGCTACCAGCAGGCCCTCACCGAAGCCGGCCTTCCGCTCGACGCCGACCTGGTGGTCTCCACCCTGTCCGGCGACAAGCGCACCACCGCCGAGGCCCTCGGCCGGCTGCTGAGCCTGCGTGAGCCGCCCACCGCCGTCTTCGCCGAGCAGGACGAGGTCGCCGTGGCCACGATGTGGACGCTGCGCAGGACCCAGATCCCGGTGCCCGAACGCGTCTCCGTCCTCGGCTTCGACGACCAGCCCATCGCCGACTGGTTCGACCTGACCACCGTGGCCCAGTCGCCCTCGGACCTGGGCCGTGAGGCCGGCGAACTGGCCCTGGCCCTCATCGACGACTCCGACGCGGACCATGTCCGGCACGTCGTACTGCCGACGCATCTGATCCCCCGCGGCACCACGGCCCCACCGCCGGCGCCCCAGGGTGACGAGGGCCGCACCGGCTGAACCCCGCCGGGCACGAGCCCTCCCGGTCTCGCCTCAGCTCCCGGTCCCCGCGGGCCTCGACAGCAGGGCGCGTCCGGAGCTCAGACGGTCGCGAGCGAGACCTCCGTGGACTTGAACAGGGCGGTCACGGCGGTGCCTTCGGCCAGGCCGAGCTCGGCGACCGCGTCCTCGGTGATCGCGGCGGTCAGCTCCCCGCCCTCCACCGAGACCCGGACCGACGCCATGGCGGCGCCCGACGTGACCCCGCGCACGGTGCCGGCCAGCCGGTTGCGGATGGACAGTCCCTCGACCGGGCCGGTGGCCAGCGCAACCTCCGTGGCCTTGACGAGGGCCTGCACGGCGGAGCCGGTGGCCAGGCCGAGTTCCTTGACGGCGTCCAGGGTGATGGCGGCGGTGACGTACTGGCCGCCGTCGAGACGGACCTTGACCGTGGCCATGGCCTCCCCGGGGGTGACTGCCGTGACGGTGCCGGGGATCTGGTTGCGGATGCTCAGGCTCATGGTGGGTGCCTCGCAAGGGGGAGGGGAGAGGAAGCAAGCGCTGCAGGAAAGTGGGCGATTCGTTCAAGTTGATGCCGATCTACGGCTCACCGTAGCCCGGCGAGGACGCTTCCGCGCCGACCTCCTCGCAACCGCGAGTCCGCTGTCGCGCGAGCCCTCGCACACCGGGGTCGACGGGTCAGGGCCGGCCGCGGGCGTGCGCCCCCCTCGCGGAGCCCCGGTGGCTCTCAGGCCGGATAGGCGTGGGTCTCGGCCGCTTTCACCGATGCCCAGACCGTGGCTCCGGGGTGGAGGTCGAGTTCGGCGGCGGAGACCGTGGTGAGGTCGGCGGCGAGGGGGAGTTCGCCGGTGAGGCCGGCGCGGATCTGGTCGCCGTGGGTCTCCAGCCCCGCCACCGCGCACCGCCAGACGTTGCGGGCGCTGGAGCCGGTGGGCCGGTCGCGGTGGAGGGTGACCGCGCTCGGCGGGAAGGCGACGAAGACCGGACCGGTGAGGTCCTCGCTGATGGTGATCCCGGGTCCGCCGTCGATGTGGACCGTGTGCCCTTCGGCCCGACCCCGGTAGAGGTTGAGGCCGACCAGATGGGCGATGTAGTCCGTGCGGGGGCGGCGGGCGATGTCGGCAGGTGTGCCCTCCTGGACGACATGGCCGTCCTCGATGACCACGAGGCGGTCGGCCAGGACCATCGCGTCCAGCGGGTCATGGGTGACGAGTACGGCCACCGCCTCGAACCCGGCCAGATGGTGCCGGAGTTGGGCACGGACCTCGAGCCGGGTGCGGGCGTCGAGAGCGGCGAGCGGCTCGTCGAGGAGGAGCAGGCGGGGGTGGGTGGCCAGGGCGCGGGCGAGGGCGACGCGCTGGGCCTGCCCGCCGGAGAGGCGGCGGGGTTTGGCACCGGCGTGGGCGGCGAGGTCCATGCGCTCCAGCCACTCGGCGGCCTGCGCACGGGCCTGCGCCCTGGTGGCGCCGTGGCAGCGCGGGCCGAAGGCGATGTTGTCGAGCGCGGTGAGGTGCGGGAAGAGCAGATAGTCCTGGAAGACGACGCCGACCGGGCGGGATTCGGGCGGCGTACGGTCCAACTCGACGCCGTCCAGCCGGAGATGGCCGCCGGTCAGCGGCAGCAGCCCGGCGAGAGCCCGCAGGGCGGTGGTCTTGCCGGCGCCGTTGGGGCCGAGGAGGGCGACGACTTCGCCGGGTGCGGCGGTCAGTGCCACGTCGAGCCGGAAGGAGCCGCGCTCGACCACCAGCCGGGTGTCGAGCCCCGCACCGGCCGGACCGGCCGCACCGGTCTCGACGCTCGATCCGGACGGCGCGGCGGCTCCCGGAGTGCTCTTCGCGATGTCGGTCATGAGGCGGTCATCCAGCGGTCACGCAGTCCGGCCAGGACCGCGATGGACACGGCGAGCAGGACCAGGCTGAGGGCGATGGCCGCCGCCGGATCGCTCTGGAGGGCGAGATAGACGGCGAGCGGCATGGTCTGGGTGCGGCCGGGGAAGTTGCCGGCGAAGGTGATGGTCGCGCCGAACTCGCCGAGCGCCCGGGCCCAGGCCAGAACCGCCCCGGCCGCGATACCCGGCGCGATGAGCGGCAGTGTGACCCGGCGGAACGCGGTGAAGCGGGAGGCGCCCAGCGTGGTGGCCGCCTCCTCGTAGCGGGGGTCGGCGGCGCGCAGGGTGCCCTCGACGCTGATGACCAGGAACGGCATCGCGACGAACGCCTCGGCGACCACGACACCCGCGGTGGTGAAGGGCAGGGTGATGCCGAACCAGGAGTCCAGCCACTGCCCGACGATGCCGTTGCGGCCGAGCGCCATCAGCAGCGCCACACCGCCCACCACCGGGGGCAGGACGAGGGGCAGCGTGACCAGTGCCCGTACGAGACCGCGGCCGGGGAACTCCACCCGCGCCAGCAGCCAGGCCAGCGGCACCCCGAGCACCAGGCTCACCGCGGTCGCCGCCGTGGCGCACAGCAGCGACAACTGGAGCGCCTGCCACACCTCGGCGCTGGCCAGCTGCTCGGGGAGGGCGCGCCAGGGGGTCCGTACCAGAAGGGCGATCAGCGGCACCACGAGAAACGCCAGGCCGAGCAGGGCGGGCAGCAGCAGGGGCAGCGGGACGCCGGTCCGCACACGCCGGCGCCGCGGCCCACCCCGCAGGGTGTCGGCCGCGGCTTCGGCGGGCCCGTCGGTCGAGGTCACGGCTTGAGGAACCCGGCCGCGGTCAGGACCTTCTGGCCCTCGGCGGAGCGCACGAGCGCGACGAACGCCTTGGCGGCCTCGGCGTTGGGGGCGTCCTTGAGCAGGGTGATCGGGTAGTCGTTGACGGCGTCGGCGGACTCGGGGAACTCCACGCCCTCCACCTTGTCGCCCGCCGCGTGCACATCGGTCTTGTAGACGACGGCGGCGTCGGCCTCCTTCAGCTCGACCTTGGTGAGGGCGGCCTTGACGTCCTGCTCGTAGGAGACGGGCGTGAGCTTCAGCTTGCTCGCGTCCAGGGCCTTCTGGGCGGCGGCGCCGCAGGGCACCTCCTTGTCGCAGAGCACGACCTTCAGGCCGGGCCCGGTGAGGTCCTCGAGGGAGTCGATCTTGTCCGGGTTGCCGGGCAGGGTGGCGATCTCCAGCTCGTTGCGGACGAAGGTGGCAGGCGTCCCCGAGGCGTCGCCGGCGTCCGTGACGATCTTCATCGTCTTGGGGCTGGCCGAGGCGAACACGTCCGCCGGGGCGCCGCCGGTGATGCTCGCGGCGAGCGAGTCGCTGCCACCGAAGCTGAACGTCACCTTCGTGCCGGGGTGCTCCTTCTCGAACTGCTTGCCCAGCGTCGTGAAGCTCTCCTTCAGCGAGGCGGCGGCGAACACGGTCACCGTGCCGGAGAGCTTGCCCGAGCCGGAGGCGGACGCGGCGGAGCCCGACTTGCCCGAGGCCGGGTCCGAGCCGGACGAGGAGCAGGCCCCCAGGGCCAGCAGCGCGGCGGCTGTCAGAACGGCCGCCCGGACGGGGCGGTGGGTCCGGCGCGCGGCACGGGTCATCACGATGTACTCCCTCTGGTCCTCGCGGACGCGATCACTACTGGGCATGGCGGACACGACACCTGCGGCGCCGCGGTCCCTGCGGACCCGGCACCTGCGTTCCTGGCGGGCCGTCACGCGCTCTCGACGACCACGTCGGCCGACTCGGTCACGCCGGTCCGGGGATGACCCGGTGCCCCGGCTCGTCGCGATCGGCGGGGGGTTTCCCGTCCTCGATCCGGAAGGTGTTCATGCGCCGATGATACTGCCGCAGTTGCAAGGGAAAAGTCCCCTGTTTCTTCGCATGAGCCGGGACTGGGATCCATGAGGTTGGCATGTGCGTTCGTACAGGGTGTCCAGGGCGAGCGAGTCGTCAGTCAAGCGCCCACCGGTTCCGCCGCCCGTCACGGGCATGAAAAAGGCGGGGTTCGAAAACCCCGCCCGCACACAAGGAACCCCAGCTCAGGGCCACACCAAGCAATACGGCTGATGCCCCGCCTCATGCAACCGATGGCTGAAGTCCTGCCACTCATGCAGCAGCTGATACACGTTGAACGCATCCCGGGGCCCGCCCCGGTCCGGGACCGTCGACCAGATGAACGCCGCCGCGCCGACCGCTTCCTCTCCTATGCCGCGCAGGGGGTCCACGACCGTCATCGGGAGCTTGACCACCGCGTAGTCGGGGTGCAGGACGACCAGTTCCAGGGGCGGGACCTTGTGGAGCGGGACGCCTTCGATGCCGGTCAGGACCATCGCGGCCATCGTCTCCGGCTTGATCTTGGTGAACATGCCGTTCATGCCGAGTTCGTCGCCGCCGAGTTCCTCGGGGCGCATCGAGATGGGGACGCGGGCCGCGGTCGCACCGTCCGGCGCGCCGAAGTACTTGTACGTCACCCCCACCCGACCACCATTCCTGCTCGCCCTCAGCCGATCACTGTGACGGTCGGCCCGCTCTGACTCGTTCGGTACACCCGGCATATCCGGTACTACGTGTCCCTGACGTGGTTCGTTCGAATCCTCCGCGTCGCGCCGGTGCCTTCCCCGCCGGGCACGTCGAGGACCCAGGTCATCAGTCCCCTCGCCCAGTCCGCCACCGCGATGCATATCTCCACCCGACTGCTTTTCTAGGACCCGTGGCCCCCGCCGCGCAACCCGATCATCGTGTCAGTGACCTCCCCCACGGCCGCCCGCCGAAACGTGCGTTGAAACACCTGTCCGCGGGATCTTTCCGGTCCCTGAACATCACACCCCGCATGAGCTGTGTGTATCACGCCCAGTCTCGCAGATCGCGGGGCTGAGCCGCTGTGAGACCGGTCGCCGGGCGACGGGCCCGGCCGGCGTCACCTTCCGCTGGCCTACCCTGAGGAGGTCACTGGCAACCGGAGTCCGAGATACGTCGGAGAAGGTCAGAGAAGGTCGGAGTAGTCGCAGGTCATGAGCGAAGCGCCCTCTTCAGGAACGCCCTATCCATACGATGCGCCTGCCTCGCAGGCCCTGTTCGACCGTGCGGCCACCGTCACGCCGGGCGGCGTGAACTCCCCGGTGCGCGCCTTCCGTGCCGTGGGCGGTACGCCCCGGTTCATGGTGTCCGGCACCGGTCCCTGGCTGACCGACGCGGACGGGCGCGAGTACGTCGACCTCGTCTGCTCCTGGGGGCCCATGATCCTCGGGCACTCGCACCCCGAGGTCGTCGCCGCCGTCCAGGACGCCGTCTCCCGGGGCACCTCCTTCGGCACCCCCGGTGAGGGCGAGGTCGCGCTCGCCGAGGAGATGGTCGACCGGATCGAGCCGCTGGAGCAGGTGCGGCTCGTCTCCAGCGGGACCGAGGCCACGATGTCCGCGATCCGCCTCGCCCGCGGGTTCACCCAGCGGTCCAAGGTGATCAAGTTCGCCGGGTGCTACCACGGGCACGTCGACTCGCTGCTCGCCGCGGCCGGCTCCGGCGTCGCCACCTTCGCCCTGCCCGACACCCCGGGTGTGACGGGGGCCCAGGCCGGCGACACCATCGTCCTGCCGTACAACGACCTCGAGTCCGTCCACGAGGCCTTCCACCGCTATCCCGGTGAGATCGCCTGTGTCATCACCGAGGCCTCGCCCGGCAACATGGGCGTCGTCCCGCCGCAGCCCGGTTTCAACGAGGGTCTGAAGGACGCCTGCCGCAAGAACGGCGCCCTGTACATCTCCGACGAGGTCATGACGGGCTTCAGGACCAGCCGCGCCGGGTGGTACGGCGTCGACGGGGTCAAGCCGGATCTGATGACCTTCGGCAAGGTGATGGGAGGCGGCTTCCCGGCCGCCGCGTTCGGCGGTCGCGCCGATGTGATGGCGCACCTCGCGCCCGCCGGGCCCGTCTACCAGGCCGGCACCCTCTCCGGGAACCCGGTCGCCACCGCCGCGGGCCTCGCCCAGCTGCGGCTCCTCGACCAGGCCGCGTACGACAAGATCGACGCCGTGTCGGAGACCGTCCAGTCGCTCGTGACCGAGGCCCTCACCAAGGAAGGCGTCGCGCACCGGCTGCAGAACGCCTCCAACATGTTCTCCGTGTTCTTCCTGGACCGGGACGTGCGCAACTACGAGGACGCCAAGCGCCAGGAGTCCTTCCGCTTCACCGCCTTCTTCCACGCGATGCTGGAGCAGGGCGTCTATCTGCCGCCCTCGTCCTTCGAGTCCTGGTTCGTGTCCACGGCCCACGACGAGCGGGCGGTCCAGCGGATCGCCGACGCTCTCCCGGCGGCGGCCCGAGCGGCGGCGGAGGCCACGGCGGCATGAGCGACGACATGGGCAAGAGCGCGGGCGGCGTCGAGAAGAGCGTCGGCGGCGAGCGGGGCTCCGGGCACAGCGACGGAGACATCACCGTCGTCCACCTCGTGCGGCACGGCGAGGTAGCCAACCCGGACGGGATCCTCTACGGCCGGCTGTCCGGGTACCACCTGTCGGAGCTGGGGCGGCAGATGGCCGACCGGGTCGCCGAGCACTTGGCCTCCCGTGACATCACCCACGTCTGCGCCTCCCCGCTGGAGCGGGCGCAGGAGACCGCGACGCCGATCGCCAAGGCGCACGGGCTGGACCTGGCGACCGACGCGCGGCTCATCGAGGCCGACAACGTCTTCCAGGGCAAGACCTTCGGTGTCGGGGACGGGGCCCTGAAGAAGCCCGAGAACTGGAAGCATCTGTTCAACCCCTTCAAGCCGTCCTGGGGCGAGCCGTACGTCGACCAGGTCATCCGCATGATGGGCGCGCTCGGCTCCGCCAAGGACGCCGCGCGCGGGCACGAGGCCGTGCTGGTCAGCCATCAGCTGCCGATCTGGATCGTGCGCAGCTATGTCGAGAAGCGGCGGCTGTGGCACGACCCGCGCAAGCGGCAGTGCACGCTGGCGTCCCTGACGACCTTCACGTACCAGGGCGACAGGATCGTGTCCGTCGGCTACACCGAGCCCGCCATCGACCTTGTTCCGGCCCATCTGCGCGCGGGAGCGAGGCCGGCGAAGGGGAAGGGCAAGGCCTTCGGCGCCTGAGCGATTCCCCCCTTCTGGTACATGTTCGTGACATTTATTACGAACTATGTACTAGCTCACGGAACCTCCCCGTTCCACACGTCCTCTGACTGGGTGACCACCAGCGGATGTGTACGAATGGGGATGCAATGCGCACGCTCACCCGAAGGGGAATGCTCGGGCTCGGTGCGGGTGCCGCGGCGGCTGCCGGTCTCGCCGGCTGCGGCACCCTCACGTCGTCGGACGAGTCGAACGGCACCGGGGGTTCCGGGGGCAGGCAGGACAACCGGCACGGCCCCCAGTCCGACCCGGCCCGCCCCATCGGCGACGGCTCCACCTCGTACACCGGCAAGCAGCCCAAGCAGCCGGCCAAGCCCGAACCGCTGGAGCCGGGCCGGCAGCCGCCGCAGTTCGTGGTCTTCTCCTGGGACGGCGCCGGCGAGGTCGGCAACGGCCTCTTCCCGCGCTTCCTCGACCTCGCCAAGGAGCACGAGGCGCACATGACCTTCTTCCTCTCGGGGATCTACCTGCTCCCCGAGTCGAAGAAGCGCCTCTACGAACCGCCGAACAACCCGCGCGGCGCCTCCGCCATCGGCTACCTCACCGACGACCACATCAAGGCGACGCTGAAGAACGTCCGCCGCGCCTGGCTCGAGGGCCATGAGATAGGCACCCACTTCAACGGGCACTTCTGCGACGGCACCGGAACGGTCGGCAACTGGACCCCGAAGCAGTGGCGCAGCGAGATAGACCAGGCCAAGTCCTTCGTGAAGGAGTGGCGGACCAACAGCGGGTGGACCGACCTGCCGTCGCTCCCCTTCGACTACGACAAGGAGCTCGTCGGCGGGCGCACCCCCTGTCTGCTGGGCCAGGACAACCTGCTGCCCACCGCACGCGAGCTCGGCTGGCGCTACGACGCCTCCTCGCCCGGCGGTCGCCAGGTGTGGCCGGTGAAGAAGCAGGGGCTGTGGGATCTGCCGTTGCAGCAGATACCTTTCCCCGGCCGCGGCTTCGAGGTCCTGTCGATGGACTACAACATGCTCGCCAACCAGTCGATCAACTCGACGAACGCGCCCAGCCACAACTACCCGGGCTGGCGTGAGCAGTCGGCGCAGGCGTACATCCAGGGCTTCAAGCGGGCGTACGAGACAAATCGGGCACCCTTCTTCGTCGGCAACCACTTCGAGCAGTGGAACGGCGGCATCTACATGGACGCCGTCGAGGAGGCCCTCAAGCACATCGCGCGGGAAAAGGAGAAGGGCGGCGACGTCCGGCTCGTCTCCTTCCGGCAGTTCGTGGACTGGATGGACGTACAGAAGCCGGAGGTGCTCGACAAGCTGCGCACCCTGGAGGTCGGGCAGAAGCCCGCCGGGGGCTGGAAGGCGCTCGTATAGGGGCGTTTTCGCCCGCAAGGGGGGTGCGCAAGATCCCCAGAACGGGCATGCGAAACTTTTCACATGAGTGCCGCCCGTCGCGCCCGAAGCCGTGTCGCCCTGTTCGCCACCACCAGCGCAGCCGTTGCCGCGCTGACGCTGTCCGCGTGCAGTTCGGGCGGTACGTCCGGGGGCGGCGGCGACACCAACTTCGTCACCGGCAACAACGGCATCGCCACGGTGTCGCAGGACAACCGGGACGCCGCGCCCGAGCTGTCCGGCAAGACCATCGACGGTGAGCAGCTGAGCACCGCCGACTACAAGGGCAAGGTCCTCGTCATCAACATCTGGGGATCGTGGTGCCCGCCCTGCCGGGCCGAGGCGAAGAACTTCCAGACCGTCTACGAGGACGTCAAGGACCAGGGTGTCGAGTTCGTCGGCATCAACACCCGGGACACCAACCTCACCTCCGCGAAAGCCTTCGAGAAGGAGTTCGGGGTCACCTACCCGAGCCTCTACGACCCCACGGGCAAGCAGATGCTCCGCTTCAAGAAGGGCACGCTCAACCCGCAGCTGATCCCCTCCACGCTCGTCATCGACCGCGAGGGCAGGCTGGCGGCGCGGGCCCTCCAGGGCCTCAGCGAGGAGCGGCTGCGGGACATGATCAAGCCCGTCCTCGCGGAGAAGTGACGTGAGCGCAGTGTCCACGCTCGCCGCGGAGTACAACGGCACCGTGCTGCACGGTGCGCTGCTGCTCGCGCTGCCGATCGCCGTGCTCGGCGGTCTCGTCTCCTTCTTCTCCCCGTGCGTCCTGCCGCTCGTCCCCGGCTACCTCTCCTATGTCACTGGCGTCAGCGGCACCGATCTGGCCGAGGCGCGGCGCGGGCGGATGGTCGCCGGCGCCTCCCTCTTCGTGCTCGGCTTCACCGCCGTGTTCGTCTCCGGCGGCGCCCTGTTCGGTTACTGGGGCTCGACGCTCCAGGAGAACAAGGACGTCCTGACGAAGGTCCTCGGCGTCCTCATGGTCCTCATGGGCGTCTTCTTCATGGGCCTGATGCCCTGGCTCAGCCAGCGCGAGTTCCGCTTCCACACCAGGCCGGCCACCGGCCTCGCCGGGGCACCGCTGCTCGGCGCCCTCTTCGGTATCGGCTGGGCGCCCTGCATCGGACCGACCCTGTCCTCCGTGCAGACGCTCGCCTTCACCGAGGCCAGCGCCGGACGCGGCGCCATACTGACCGTCGCCTACTGCCTCGGCCTCGGCATCCCGTTCGTGCTCACTGCCGTAGCCTTCCGCAAGGCCCTCGGCGCCTTCGCCTGGGTCAAGCGCCACTACGTCTGGGTGCTGCGCACCGGCGGCATCATGATGATCGCGACCGGTGTGCTGCTGCTGACCGGCGCGTGGGACCGCATCGTGCAGGAGATGCAGGTCTGGTCCAACGGCTTCACTGTGGGGATCTGACTCGATGAGCGACACCAAGACCAGCCCGCCGGACAACACCCCGGGCCGGGCCGAGGACCAGGAGCTGGGCGCCGCCGGCTCCCAGCTCTCCACCGCCCCCGTCGAAGAGATCGCCGGCCTGCCCTCCCTCGGCGTGATCGGCTGGGCCCGCTGGTTCTGGCGCCAGCTCACCTCGATGCGGGTCGCGCTGCTGCTGCTCCTGCTGCTGTCGCTCGGCGCCATCCCCGGCTCGCTCATCCCGCAGACCGGCATCGACGAGACCAAGGTCGCCGCGTTCCGCAAGGCCCATGAGACGCTCGCGCCGATCTACGACAAGCTCGGCCTCTTCAACGTCTACAGCTCGGTGTGGTTCTCCGCGATCTACATCCTGCTGTTCGTCTCCCTCATCGGCTGCATCGTCCCGCGCACCTGGCAGTTCGTCGGCCAGCTGCGCGGCCGTCCGCCGGCCGCGCCCAGGCGGCTGACCCGGCTGCCCGCCTACACCACCTGGCGCACCGAGGCCGAGCCCGAGCAGGTCCGCGAGGCCGCCCTCGCCCTGCTGAAGAAGCGCCGCTTCCGCTCCCACCTCACCGGTGACGCCGTCGCCGCCGAGAAGGGCTATCTGCGCGAGGTCGGCAACCTCGCCTTCCACATCGCCCTGATCGTGATGCTGATCGCCTTCGCCTGGGGCCAGCTGTACAAGTCGGAGGGCAACAAGCTGATCGTCGAGGGCGACGGGTTCTCCAACACCCTCACCCAGTACGACGACTTCAAGTCCGGCAGCCTCTTCGGCCAGGACGACCTCGACCCCTTCAGCTTCGACCTGAAGAACTTCAGGGGCACCTACGAGCCGACCGGCCCCAACCGCGGCACACCCCGCACCTTCGAGGCCGACCTCGTCTACAGCGTGGGCGCCGACGGCAAGGAGGAGAAGACCACCGTCAAGGTCAACGAGCCGCTGGAGATCGGCGGCTCGAAGGTCTACCTCGTCAGCCACGGCTACGCCCCCGTCATCACGGTCCGCGACGGCAAGGGCAAGGTCGTCTTCCAGGACGCCGTGCCCCTGCTGCCGCTCGACGGCAACGTCACCTCCACCGGCGCGATCAAGGTCATGGACGGCTACCGCGACGCCCGGGGCAAATGGGACCAGCTCGGCTTCCAGGCCTTCTTCCTCCCCACCTACGTCAAGGGCAACGAGCTCGCCTCCCAGTTCCCCGCGCTGCTCAGCCCGATCATGAACGTGGAGGCCTACCACGGGGACCTCGGGGTCAACGCGGGCCTGCCGCAGAGCGTGTACCAGCTGAACAAGAAGAACCTGAAGGGCTTCAAGGACGCCAAGGGCGCGCAGCTCAGGAAGAACCTGCGGCCCGGCGAGACCATGAAGCTGCCGAACGGCGCCGGCTCGATCACCTTCGAGAAGCAGATCAAGGAATGGGCCGGCTTCCAGGTCGCCCGCCAGCCCGGCAGCGGCTGGGCGCTCGCCGCTTCTGTCGCCGCGATCCTGGGCCTCGCCGGCTCCTTGTTCATCCAGCGCCGCCGCGTCTGGGTGCGGGCCACCGCCGGGCCCGACGGCGTCACCGTCGTCGAGATGGCGGGGCTCGGCCGCAGCGAGTCCGCCAAGGTGCCCGAGGAGCTCGGCGACCTCGCCGCGATCCTCTACGAGCAGGCCCCGGGCGCGCCCGACGCCGCCGCCGACCCCGCAGAATCCGAAGCTTCCCCCGACCCCCAAGTCGTACCTGCCGAAGGGGCTGAGAAGTGACTCTCGCCGCCGCGACCGAGCTGGCCGCCGCCACCAACGAAAACCTCGCCAGCATCAGCAACACGCTGATCTACTCGTCGATGGCCGTCTACACCCTGGCCTTCTTCGCGTACATCACCGAATGGCTCTTCGGCAGCCGCAGCAAGGTCGGCCGCACCGCCGCCGCGCTCACCCCGGCGAAGACCAAGAGGGCCGAGGCACCCGCGGTCACCGTGAACAAGGGCGGCTCCACCGCCGTACTGGAGCGGCCGAAGGTCGTCGTGCGGACCACGGCCGGGCAGCGGGACGTGCCCGACGGGCCCGGCGCGCACGGGGGCGACGAGCAGGGCGACCTCTACGGGCGTATCGCCATCTCCCTCACCGTCCTCGCCTTCCTGATCGAGTTCGGTGGTGTGCTCACCCGGGCTCTGTCGGTGCAGCGGGCGCCGTGGGGCAACATGTACGAGTTCAACATCACCTTCTCCACGGTCGCCGTCGGCGTGTACCTCGCGCTGCTCGCGCTGAAGAAGAACGTGCGCTGGCTCGGGCTGTTCCTGATCACCACGGTCCTTCTCGATCTCGGCCTCGCCGTCACGGTCCTGTACACCGCCAGCGACCAGTTGGTGCCCGCCCTTCACTCGTACTGGCTGTACATCCACGTCTCCACGGCGATCTTCTGCGGCGCGGTCTTCTACGTCGGCGCCATGTCCACGCTGCTCTACCTCTTCAAGGACAGCTACGAGAACAAGCTCGCGAACGGCGGCACCCCCGGACGGTTCGCCAACTCCGTCCTGGACCGGCTGCCGGCCGCGGCCTCCCTCGACAAGTTCTCCTACCGCGTCAACGCCGCCGTCTTCCCGCTGTGGACGTTCACGATCATCGCGGGCGCCATCTGGGCGGGCGACGCCTGGGGCCGCTACTGGGGCTGGGACCCCAAGGAGACCTGGTCCTTCATCACCTGGGTCGCCTACGCCTGCTACCTGCACGCCCGCGCCACGGCCGGCTGGAAGGGCCGCAAGGCCGCCTACCTGGCCCTGATCGCCTTCGGCTGCTGGCTGTTCAACTACTACGGCGTCAACATCTTCGTCTCCGGCAAGCACTCCTACGCCGGCGTGTGACGGGCTGACACAGGTCAGCGGCCGTAAGGGGTGCATTTCGGGCCTGGCGGGGTCAGGCTGGTGGCATGACCGGTTCGATGGAACAGGGCATCAGCCAGACCCACGGGAACACCCACATCCTGCACCTTCTGGTGCGGCTTCCCCGGTCCATGGAGGCGGTCTGGCCCGCACTGGCGACGCCGGACGGCCTCGCGTCCTGGTTCACCGCGGCCGACGTGTTCGAACCGCGTCTCGGTGGCGCGATCACGCTGCGGGACCTGGGGGAGGGGCGGATCACCGCGTGGGACGTGGAGCGGATCGCCGAGTACACGCTGGTGAGCGGCGAGCGGATCAGGTTCCATCTGGAGCGCGACGGGGACACGGGCAGCGCGCTGCGCTTCACCCATGAGTTCCAGGGCGCGGAGGACTCCCGGCCGCGCTGGCGCGAGCGCTTCGAGCGGCTGCTGGACGCGCTCGATGCGGCCCCCTGACCCACGCGCCCGGCGAGGATCCCTCCGATCACGAGGCCGTCGAGGCGATGACGTCCCGCAGGCGCTCCACGTACAGCCGCATGTTCTTGTGCGCCACATCGGTGTCCGGGTGGCGGCCGGCGAACCACAGCCCCTCGTGGAGCCGGACCACCCAGGCGCACACCTGATCGCCGTAGGACACCCGGACCAGTCCGTACGCCTTCTGCTCGGCCCAGCGCTCGGATCCGGGGACGCCCCGGGTGTCGAGGTAGGAGACGATCGAGTACAGGTCGGGTGAGGTGGGGCGGAAGTCCGTGCCGAGCAGGTCGAGCACCCGGGCGAGCGGCATGCGGGCCAGGTGCCGGCCCGCGTGCAGCGCGGCGCGCACCGCCCGCAGGGCGGCGGGAAAGTCACGGGCCTCGGCCGCGGGGATCTCGATGGGGGCGCCGCCCACGTACCAGCCGACGGAGTCGGACCAGCGGGACTTCGCGCGGGTGTGGAGCGGCACGACGGTGCGGTAGACGGGCACCTCGCCGATCTCCTGGACGACGAGGGCGGTCGCGGCCAGCACGCCGACCGCGCTGCCGCCGTAGGGGCGGCAGTACGCCTCGAACGCGGCGGCGGTGTCGGGGCCGGTGAGCTTCTCGCGCAGCAGCCGCTGAGCGGGCAGCCCGCCGTCGGGATCGAGGCCGAGGTCGACGGGGAAGGCCGGCAGTCGGCCGTCGCAGCGGCCGATGAACTCGCGCCATCGGGCGACGATGTCATGACCGGCGTCGATCCGGTCGGCGTCGGCGCGCTCCATCTCGCAGAAGTCGACGTAACTGCTGACCGGCGCCAGGTCCACGGTCCGGCCCGCGACGGCCGCCGCGTAAAGCTCGTGGATCTCGGCGGGGATGCGGTGGATGGAGTGCGCGTCGACGTTGCTGTGGTCGAAGGCCATGTACACGCTGGTGGAGTCGGCACGGACGACGGCCGCGTAGATGAGGTTGGGCCAGCGCAGGGCGTCCGCCGTGGCGTCGAAGCGGTCCTGGAGATGCCGTACCAGTTCGTCCGGGTCGCTGAAGTCGCCGGCCTCCACGCGGTGCAGGGACACGGCGTCGGCGTCGAGGGTGAAGCGGCGCATTCCGTCGCCGGGCCGGCCGCTCCAGCGGAAGCCACTGCGCAAGGTCTCGTGCCGCGCGGTCCAGCCGCGCAGCGCCTCCTGGAGGGCGTCGAGGTCGGTTCGGCCCGCGATGTCGAACGCGGTGCCGAGCCAGGTCGGCACGGACAGGCCGTCCTCGCGCACGGCCCGGGCCGTTCTGATGTGCGACTCCTGGATGTATGCCGGGGGCCTGGAGTCCTCGGGCAGCTCGGCCGCCGCGGCGACGGTTGCGGGACTGAGCGTCCATTCGACGAGTCGTCCGGGCCGGACCTCGCAGCGCTGGATGTCAGTCGTTCGCACGGGCGGCTCCGTTCGCGGCGGGGGACCCACCCGAAAGGGTGGTATCCCGCCCAACGAGGCAACCCTTTGTCAGAAACGGTTCGCGGTGCTCAGCCGACGGTGATCGAGTCCAGCTTCTGCCGCAGATACACATGCGAGTCGACCGGCGGATAGGCCACTCGGCCCACGGGGGCGGGCACGGACTCGACGAGTGTCCCGGGTGTGCATTCGCCGAAGTACACCAGGGACATCAGCTCCTCGGCGGGTGCGTCGGCGGGTGGCGGCAGCACGCGGTGCCGCCCCGACCGCCACCGGTCGCCGGTCCAACGGGCCATCAGATCGCCGATGTTGATGGTGAAGGCGTCCGGGTCGTACGGCGCGTCCTCCCAGCCGGCACCCCCGTCCGCGGGGTCGGTGTAGACCTGCAAGCCGCCTTTGCCCGCCTGCCGGTCGAGGATCGTCACCGTGCCGAAGTCGGTGTGCGGTCCGATGCGGAACTGGCCGGGCTCCGGCGCGCCGACGACCTCTGTCCCCGGATACCAGTTGATGTTGAAGCCGTACGTCGGGTGGGCCATGTGCCGGGTGAAGAAGTCCGGTTGGAGGCCGAGGGCCTCGCCGAGCAGCCGGAGCAGCCGGTTCTCCAGCTCGCCCATCCGCGTCAGGTACTCCTCGCACAGGGGCTGCAGTTCGGGCACCTGCGCCGGCCAGACGTTGGGCGCGTACCACTCGGCGTTGACGACCGGGTCCTCGAAGGGCTCGTGCGTCGCGAAGGTCAGGGACTCCTTCAGGTCCGGCGGGGTCTCGGTGCCCTCCGCGTACCCGTTGGCCTCCGCACCCGGTCCGAGCCAGCCCCGTCCGCCGACCTTCGCCTCGTAGCGCTGTTTGACCTCGGCCGGGAGCGTGAAGAAGGCGCGGGCGGCCGTGCGGATGCGGGCGCGCAGGCCGGGGTCGACGCCGTGCCCGGTGACCAGCAGGAATCCGGCGGTCCCGAGGGCCGCGTCGACGGTGCGGGCGATCTCCTCGCGCGCCCCGGCGTCACCGTGGAGCCAGGGCCGGAGGTCGATCGTGGGGATGCGGGGCTCACTCACCGATGTCCTCGTTCCACAGTGCCGGTTCGTTCCTGATGAATGCGCGCATCATGCCGACGCACTCGGGGTCGTCGAGCAGCACGATCTCCACGCCGTGCTCGGCCAGCCAGTCGTGCCCGCCGTGGAAGGTGACCGCCTCGCCGATGACGACGCGGGAGATCCCGAACTGCCGTACCAGTCCCGAGCAGTACCAGCAGGGCGAGAGCGTGGTCACCATGGTCGTTCCGCGATACGACCGCTGCCGTCCCGCCGCCCGGAAGGCGGCCGTCTCCGCGTGCATCGACGGATCCCCGTCCTGGACCCGCCGATTACGGCCACGGCCCAGCAAGCCGCCGTCGGCCCCGTACAACGCGGCACCGATCGGGACACCCCCCTCGCCGAGCCCAACCCGGGCCTCGGCGACGGCGACGGCCAGCCACCGGCGTGCCTCTGCCTGATCCATGCCCTCACTCTGCTGCGCGGGGGGCGGGAGGGCAACGGCGGACGGGGGTGGGGCGGAGCGTGGGGCAGGGCGGTCAGGGGCCCTTGCGGTAGTCGTCCAGGCGGTCCGCGGCGCCGGCCTCAGCCGCCCGACACCCGCAGCAGCAGCTTCCCGGTGGACGTCCGCGCGCCCATGAGCCGGTGCGCCTCCGCCGCCTCCGCCAGTTCGAACTCCGCCGTGACCGGCAGCGCGACCGTGCCGTCCACGACGGTGGCGAATGCGCGTTCGGCGAGCGCCCGCAGCGCGTCCGGGTCCGTCGCGGCCAGGGCGAGGATGGAGAAGCCGCTCACCGTCACGCCTCGCGGGTAGAGCTCGCCCTGCCCCACCCGCCACGGCTCGGCGGAGCTCGCGTTCCCGAAGGAGACCAGCCGACCGAAGACCGCCAGCGACGCCAGGGACGCCCGGAAGGTGTCGCCGCCCACGGGGTCCAGGGCCAGATCGACCCCACGGTCGCCCGTCGCGCCACGCACCGCCTTCTCGAACTCGCCGACGAACACCTCGTCGTACCCGTGCTCCCGGGCGTACGCCGCCTTCGCCTCATTCGACACCACGCCGTACACGGTGCCGGCGCCCGCGGCCCTCGCCAACTGGCCCACCACCGTGCCGATTCCGCCCGCCGCGCCCTGCACCAGGACCGTCTCGCCCGGCTGGAGCCGTCCCACCGAGTGCACCAGGGCGTACGCGCTCGGCACCACCGTCGGCAGCGTGGCGGCGGTCCGCAGATCGACCCCGGCCGGCGCGGGGAACACGGTCGAGGCATCGACGACCACCACCTCCGCATAGGCCCCGCCCCCGGACAGGGCAGCCACCTCCTGCCCGACGGCCAGACCCTCGACACCCGCGCCGAGCGCCCGCACCCGCCCGGAGACCTCCAGGCCGGGCACATACGGCAGCCCCGGCACGCGATACCCCTCCGCGCGGGCCTTCAGATCGGCGAAGTTGACCCCGGCGAAGGCGACATCGACGCTCACCTGCCCGGGCCCCGGCTCGGGAACCTCGGCGGCCACCGCCTTCAGGACCTCGGGACCGCCGTACCGGTGGATCTCGATCGCGCGCATGCCGGACCTCCGTGCCGAGTGTTCAATCAAAAGCGAACACTCGCGAGTGTATGGTTTCCATCGAACACTCGGCAAGTGCGGCACGGATCAGAACGGGTCACGGGTCCCGGAAAGAGGGAACAGGAGGCCGGCGTGGCACAGCGCAGCTCCAGTCATCGGGTCGCCCCCGAGCACACGCACCCCGATGAAGTTCCGGTCCTGGCCGCTCTCGCGGCGCTCGCGGACCCCGTACGAATCCGTCTGGTACGGGACCTGGCGGGATCTCCCGAGTGGACCCGCAGCTGCGGCAGCTTCGACGTGCCCGTCGGCAAGGCGGCCCTCAGTCACCACTTCGCGGTCCTGCGCGGCGCCGGTCTCGTCGAGCAGCGCGACGAGGGGCCGAGGCGCGTCAACCGCCTGCGCCGCGCGGAGTTCGACGCCCGTTTCCCCGGGCTCCTCGCACTGGTGCTGCGGCCCGACCCGCTGGAGCGGACGCCGTCCACCGGCTGATCCCGGAACGGGGCGTGGGCCGGCGGATCGGCGGTCACATCGCGGTCAGGGCTCGTCCCGCTTGTTCCTGTCGTCCTTCTTGTCGTCGTCCTCGTCCAGGGACTTCAGGAAATCGGGGTTGTCGTCGGGCGCGACCCACTGCTGACGCCGACGGCCGCGCACTCCGGACCAGCCGTCGGCGGCCGGGCTGCGCTTCTTGCCCGCGATCAGCCAGGAGATGGAGCCGACGAGCGGGAACACCAGGACGAGGATCGCCCACAGCGGCTTGGGCATGTGGCGGATGTCGTCCTCCTTCGTGCTGATGCAGTCGATGAACGCGTACACGCTCAACGCCAGTGGCACGAGGAACATCAGCACCCGGAGCATGGGCCCTCTCCAGCGAAACGGTCGTCGGGGCCGGGGGCACGGGCCCCCGGGTTCAGGGCCAGGGTAGCCGCTCGGGGATACTTGACCCCATGGCTTACGACGATCTTCGTTCCCTGCTCAGGGCGCTGGAGCGCGATGGCGACCTCAAGCGCGTCAAGGCTGAGGTCGATCCGTATCTGGAGGTCGGGGAGATCGTCGACCGGGTGCAGAAGTCCGGCGGTCCCGCGCTGCTCTTCGAGAACGTGAAGGGCTCTTCGATGCCCCTCGCGATGAACGTCTTCGGGACCGACCGGCGACTGCTGAAGGCCCTGGGCCTGAAGTCGTACGGCGACATCTCCGAGAAGATCGGTGGGCTGCTCAAGCCCGAACTGCCGCACGGGTTCGTCGGGGTGCGCGAGGCTTTCGGGAAGCTCGGCGCCATGACGCACGTGCCGCCGAAGAAGGTCAAGGACGGACCCGTCCAGGAGGTCGTGCTCACGGGCGACGACGTGGACCTCGACCAGCTGCCCGCCCTGTTCACCTGGCCCAAGGACGGCGGCTCCTTCTTCAACCTGGGGCTCACCCACACCAAGGACCCGGAGAGCGGCGTACGCAATCTGGGCCTGTACCGCCTCCAGCGCCACGACAGGCGCACCATCGGCATGCACTGGCAGATCCACAAGGACAGCCGCAACCATTACCAGGTGGCGGCGCGCAAGGGAGAGCGGCTGCCGGTCGCGATCGCCTTCGGCTGCCCGCCCGCCGTGACCTACGCCTCCACCGCGCCGCTCCCCGGTGACATCGACGAGTACCTGTTCGCCGGCTTCGTCTCGGGCAAGCGGATCGAGATGGTGGACTGCAAGACGGTGCCGTTGCAGGTGCCGGCGCAGGCGGAGGTCGTGCTGGAGGGCTGGCTGGAGCCCGGCGAGATGCTGCCGGAGGGGCCGTTCGGCGACCACACCGGGTTCTACACGCCGCAGGAGCCGTTCCCCGCGCTGAAGATCGACTGTGTGACGATGCGGCGCCGACCGCTTCTCCAGTCGATCGTCGTGGGCCGGCCTCCCACGGAGGACGGGCCCCTGGGCCGCGCGACGGAACGCTTCTTCCTCCCCCTGCTGAAGATCATCGTCCCGGACATCGTGGACTATCACCTGCCCGAGGCCGGCGGTTTCCACAACTGCGCGATCGTCTCGATCGACAAGAAGTACCCCAAGCACGCGCAGAAGACGATGCACGCCATCTGGGGCGCGCACATGATGTCCCTGACCAAGCTGATCGTGGTCGTCGACTCCGACTGCGACGTCCACGATCTGCACGAGGTCGCCTGGCGGGCGCTCGGCAACACGGACTACGCCCGTGACCTCACGGTCGTCGAAGGTCCCGTCGACCATCTCGACCACGCCTCCTACCAGCAGTTCTGGGGCGGCAAGGCGGGCATCGACGCGACGAAGAAGTGGCCCGAGGAGGGCTACACGCGCGACGGCGGCTGGCCGGACATGGTGGAGTCCGACCCGGATACGGCGGCGAAGGTCGACCGTCGCTGGAAGGAGTACGGCCTGTGAGCAGCGCCTCCGCCGCGATTCCGCAGCCGGGACGGACGAAGGCGTTCCTCCGGCTGGTCATGATCGAGCACTCGGTGTTCGCGCTGCCGTTCGCGTACATCGCCGCGCTGACGGCCATGTTCCAGCTGGACCAGAACATCCACTGGGTCCGGCTGCTGCTGGTGACGATCTGCATGGTCGGCCTGCGGACCTTCGCCATGGCCGTGAACCGGATCATCGACCGCGAGATCGACGCGCGCAACCCCCGGACCGCCCACCGCGAACTGGTGACCGGCGCGATGTCGGTCCGGCACGCGTGGACGGGCGCCCTGATCGCCCTGGTGATCTTCCTGGGCGCGGCGGCGCTGCTGAACCCCCTGTGCCTGGCCCTGGCCCCCATCGCGGTGATCCCGATGGTGGTCTACCCCTACGGCAAGCGGTTCACGAACTTCCCGCAGGCCATCCTGGGCCTCGCCCAGGCGATGGGCCCGGTCGGCGGGTGGCTGGCGATCACCGGTTCCTGGTCCTGGGACGCGGTGATCCTCGGGCTCGCCGTCGGCATCTGGATCGGCGGGTTCGACCTGATCTACGCCTGCCAGGACGTCGACACCGACCGCGCCACCGGCGTCATGTCGGTCCCGGCCCGCTTCGGTATCCCGGCGGCGATCCGGGGCGCCCGGGTCTGCCACGCGATCACGACGGCCCTGTTCGTCTGGTACGCCCTCGCCACGGACGCGGGCGCGTTCTTCTGGCTGGGCCTGCTGATCGTGGCCGGCGCGTTCGTCTACGAGCACTCGATCGTGCGCCCGCATGACCTGTCCCGCCTGAACCGGGCGTTCTTCAGCGTCAACGGGTTCATCGGGATTGCCCTGTTCGTGTGTGCGCTGCTGGATCTCCTGGTTCGGGGGCTGACCGTCTGACACGGTGCGGGCATGGACCGCCTGCACTCGCAGCTCGCCCGGTTCGAGGACGCCTTCCCCGGCTTTCGGACGGAGATCGCCGAGGGCAGCGTGGTGGCGACCCCGGTCACGCCTCATCACGGACGGACGATCCACCAGGTCTGGAGCTCCCTCGAACCGCAGCTCGCCCCGGAGTGGGGCGTGACGAGCGACGTCGCCTTCCCGTTCGACGAGGAGAACGAGTTCTGCCCCGACCTCGCCGTCATCCCGGCATCGGAGGTGGCGCGCAACGAGATCGCCTGCTCGCCCGACCTCATCGAGCTGGTCGTCGAGGTCGTCTCGCGAGGCAGCATCCATCGCGACTACGAGGTGAAGCCCCGCCGGTATGCCTCCCGGGGCATCGCCCACTACCTCGTCCTCGACCCCCTGGCGGGCCACTGCGTCACCAGCTGGAACCCCGGCCCGGACGGCTACCGCGGTCGCGACACCGTCCCCTACGGCCCCGAGGTGACCATCGACTCACCGCTCGGCAGGCTGACCCTCCCCACCGCCGGTCTCCCCGTCGACCCTAGGTCGCGGCCCCGGCCCTGAGCGCCTTTCCGCCCGCCCGGCGCCGCAGCAGGAACGCCGCCGCGACCCCCGCCACCAGCCCCACCAGATGCCCCTGCCAGCTGACGCCGGACTGGGTCGGGGCGAGGCCCGCCACTATCGAGCCGCCCCAGATCGCGGCGACCAGCACGCCGGCCAGGACGCCCAGTGGGCGGCGCTCCACGAAGCCCGTGACCAGCAGGAAGCCGAAGAGGCCGAAGATCAGGCCGGAGGCGCCCGCGGTGTTGGTGCCGGACGGGGACATCAGCCACACGCCGAGCCCGTCGGCGACGATGATCAGGGCACAGACGGCGGCGAACCGGCGTATGCCACCGAGTGCCGCGAGGAACCCGAGGACCAGCAACGGCACGCTGTTCGCGGCGACGTGGGCGAAGCCGAAGTGGACGAAGGACGCCGGGACGACGTCGACCAGATCGGAGGGTGTGCGCGGGACGATGCCGAAGCGGTCCAGCGCGTGCCCGCTGAGCACGTCGACCACTTCGAGCAGCCAGAGCAGCGCCACCCAGACCAGCATCAGCTTGGCCGCGGTCCGCGCCCGGTCACCCCGCGACCATTCGCGCTCCGCGCCCCGCATTCCCGCCGTACCCGACGCACCTGCCATGGCAACCCCACCGCCCAACTCGTCCCCCCTGGGGAACGCCTGGGCCCCCTTGGTCGGTTCCCACCCCGTACGGCCGGATAGGCTCGGTGTCGTGAACCCAGTCAAGCCAGGAGAGACGCCGCGCAGGCCTTGGATCGTAGGGGTGTCCGGCGCTTCCGGCACCCCATACGCCGCCGCCGTGCTGCGCGCCCTCCTCGCCGCCGGGCAGAGCGTCGACCTGGTGGTCAGCCGGGCGTCGCGGCTCACGCTGCTCGACGAGACGGGGATCGCGTTCCGCGACGCGCATTGGCGGGACGACCTGCGGGAGTGGCTGGCGCGCGGCGCCGACGGGAAGCCCGGGACCTTCGAGGTGGACACCGAGGACGTCCGGTACTGGAACGCCGGGGACCTCGCCGCCGGGCCGTCCTCGGGGTCGTACCCCGTGCGGGGCATGCTGATCGTGCCCGCCTCCACGGCCTGCGTCGCCGGCGTGGCGCTCGGCCTGTCGAAGGACCTGCTGCAGCGGGCGGCGAGCGTCACCCTGAAGGAGGGACGCAAGCTGGTCGTGGCCGTACGGGAGACCCCTCTGAACGGTCAGACGCTGCGCCACCTCGTCACCCTGGACGACGCGGGCGCGACCGTCGTACCCGCCTCGCCCGCCTTCTACGCGGGGGCCACACACATTCAGGACCTCGTCGACTTCGTCGCCGGACGCGTCCTCGACGCGGCGGGCGTCGAGCACCGGCTCTACCGACGCTGGAAGGGCGAACTCGGCGGCGGAACCCGCACGACATGAACGTCATCTGAGCAAGTCGCAGCACCATTCATCACTTCAGGAACTTTCACCGGAAGGCTTCGAATCGCATGGACGCGGTGGACAGGCAGCTCATCCAGGCCCTGAGGGAGAACGGCCGGGCCTCCTACGCGGAGCTGGGACGCCTCGTCGGACTGTCGGGACCCAGCGTCACCGACCGCATCAACCGGCTGGAGGCGGCCGGCGTCATCACCGGCTACCGCGCCACCGTCGACGCCGCCTCGCTCGGCCTCGGCGTCACCGCGCTGATCGGCATCTCCCTCTCCGACGCCACGGACCACGAGGACGTGGCGACCCGGCTGAAGGACCTCTCCGAGATCGAGGACTGCTGGTTCATCGCCGGCGACGACTCCTACATGCTCAAGGTGCGGGCGACCGACGTGGACGGCCTGGAGAAGATCATCCGGCGGCTCAGCGGGACCACCGGCGTCTCCCGGACCCGTACCACCATCGTGCTCTCCACGAAGTGGGAGAACCGCGTCGGAGAGCTGCCCGAAGAGGTCTGAGGGCGCAGGCGTAACGTGGGGGCGACTTCGTGGAAAGGTGTTGGCATGGACGTCGGGCTCAAGCGCGAGCTGGAGGAGAAGGTCCGCTCCGGTGAGCGGCTGACTCGCGAGGACGGCATCGCGCTGTACGAGTCGGACGACCTGGCGTGGCTCGGCGGGCTCGCGCACGAGGTGCGCACCCGCAAGAACGGCGACGTCGTGCACTTCAACGTCAACCGGCACCTCAACATGACGAACGTGTGCACCGCGTCCTGCGCCTACTGCTCCTTCCAGCGCAAGCCGGGCGAGAAGGACGCGTACACGATGCGCATCGAGGAGGCGGTGAAGCTCGCCAAGTCGATGGAGAGCGAGAACCTCACCGAGCTGCACATCGTCAACGGTCTGCACCCGAACCTCCCGTGGCGCTACTACCCGCGCTCGCTGCGGGAGCTGAAGGCCGCTCTGCCGAACGTGTCACTCAAGGCGTTCACCGCCACCGAGATCCACCACTTCGAGACCATCTCCGGGCTGTCCGCCTCCGAGATCCTCGACGAGCTGATCGACGCGGGGCTGGAGTCCCTCACCGGTGGCGGCGCGGAGATCTTCGACTGGGAGGTCCGCCAGCACATCGTGGACCACCGCACCCACTGGGAGGACTGGTCGCGGATCCACCGGCTGGCGCACGAGAAGGGGCTGAAGACCCCGAGCACCATGCTGTACGGCCACATCGAGGAGCCCCGCCACCGCGTCGACCACGTCCTGCGGCTGCGTGAGCTCCAGGACGAGACCGGCGGCTTCCAGGTCTTCATCCCGCTGCGCTACCAGCACGACTTCGTCGACATGAAGGACGGCAAGGTCCGCAACCGGCTCCAGGCCCGCACCCAGATGGCCACCGGCGCCGAGGCCCTGAAGACCTTCGCGGTCTCCCGGCTGCTGTTCGACAACGTCCCGCACGTCAAGGTCTTCTGGGTCATGCACGGTGTGCAGACCGCCCAGCTCGCCCTTCAGCACGGCGCCGACGACATGGACGGCTCGGTCGTCGAGTACAAGATCACGCATGACGCGGACAACTTCGGCACCCCGAACAAGCTGACCCGCGAGGATCTGCTGGACCTCATCCGGGACGCCGGTTTCCGGCCGGTGGAGCGCAACACCCGGTACGAGATCATCCGGGAGTACGAGGGCCCGGACCCGGCGCGCAGGGAGTCGCCGCAGCCGATGCGGGTCTGAGCCGATGCGGGTCTGAACCGATGAGCGCCTGAGTCGATGCGGGTCCGAGAGGGACCCGCGTCGGGTCGTCCTCCCCTCCGGCCGCGCCTTGTCGCGTGAGGTCGTGGGGCCGCTCCCGCCGTTCCGGCGCGTCCCCGCGTGGGTACTCGGTCCGGCATGGTCGCCACCAAGGCTCCCGAGGATGCCTACACCGCCGAACCCTTCCTTCCCGAGCGCGGCGGTCTGCCCGCCCTGCGCCGGGCCGCCGCCGAGTGCCGGGGGTGCCCGCTGCACCGGGACGCCACCCGGACGGTGTTCGGCGCGGGGGACAGCGATGCCCGTGTGATGCTGGTCGGCGAGCAGCCCGGTGACCAGGAGGACCGCCAGGGCAAGCCGTTCGTCGGCCCCGCGGGCAGGCTGCTGGACCGGGCGCTCGAAGAGGCCGGCATCGACCCCGGCGAGGCGTATGTCACCAACGCGGTCAAGCACTTCAAGTACACCCAGGCCGAGCCGCGCAAGCGCCGGATCCACAAGGCCCCGACCCTGAGGGAGATGACCGCGTGCGGGCCCTGGCTGGCCGCCGAGCTGGCCGTCGTCGAGCCCGAGCTGATCGTGCTGCTGGGGGCCAGCGCGGGCAAGGTCCTGCTGGGATCGTCGTTCCGGGTCGGCGAGGTGCGCGGCGCGCTGCTGGAGCGTGAGATCCACGGCCGGACGCGGCAGCTGGTGGCGACGGTGCATCCGTCGTCGGTGCTGCGGGCGCGGGACGACGCGGACCGCGAGGCGGCGTACGAGGGCCTGGTGGCGGATCTGAAGGTGGCGGCGCGGGCACTGTCATGACACCCCAGCGCGCACGGCCGTAATGGCTACCATTGCTCCGTGTCCCTTACGTTCACCCTTGACCCCGCCGTCACGCCCGGCCTTCGCGACGGCATCCTCGACCTGTGGACCGACGTCTCCAACGCCGGCGGAGCCGTCGGCTTCGTGCCGCCCGTGGGCCGGGAGACGGTGCGGCCGGAGCTGGTGCGGCACTTCGTGGCGATGGCGGAGGGGCGCAGCCGACTGCTGGTCGGGCACGACGAGGCGGGCCAGGTGTCCGCGACGGCGTTCTTCACCTTCAACACCCACCGTCTGATGACCCACTGGGTGTGGCTCTACACGGTGATGGTGCATCCCCGTCACCAGGGCAAGGGCTACGGCCGCGACCTCCTCTCGGCCGCCGAGCAGTCGGCCCGCACCTTCGAGGGCATCGACGCCGTCCGCCTCACCTGCCGCGGCGGCATGGGCCTGGAACGCTTCTACGGCTCCTGCGGCTACAAGGAGGTCGGCCGCATCCCGAACGCCCTCCGGGTCGCGCCGGGCGACGACCGGGACGACGTGATCATGCTGCTGCCGCTCGGCTGACCCCCCTGCAAGATCGGTGTGTCGGCGTGCTTCACTGGGCAGTGGCCCTTTTTGGAATCGGAAGAGTGGATTGAGATGCTCCGCTACACACTGATGCGCCTCGGAATCTTCGTGGGCTGCCTCGTGGTCGTCTGGGGCCTCGTCTACTCCGGCCTCGCCCCGCGCGGCCTGGGCGACTCCAACGGCATCTGGATCGTCCTGCTCGCCCTGGTGCTCTCGGCGCCGATCAGCTTCGTGGTCCTGCGCAAGGAGCGCGACCGCGCCTCCGAGCGGATCGTGCAGCGCGTCGACCGCATGAAGTCCAGCCTGGAGGCGAGCCGCAGCCAGGAGGACGTCGCCGACGACTCGGCTCGGGCGCAGGGACAGACCTCCTAGTCACCGATCTCTTCCGCATCCCGGCAGCCTGACCACTGGGTAACTGTCGAGGGTGCCCCCCTTACTCTTGGCCGGGCCCATGGTGTGAGATGGCCGAAATCACGCCAGGGACCAAGAACCGCACTGGTACAGCCAAGCAAGTAAGGGGGAACCGTGGCACGAGCGCGCGCAAAACAAGGCGCACGACGCGTCGCCGAAGCCGTCGCCTCCGGCACCGATCCACGGAAGGCCGCGCAGGAGGAACTCCAGCGGCAGCTCGGCGGACGAGGAGCCGGCGGCGAGGGATACGACGCGCAGGGCCAGGGCATCGACCCGGCCGACTTCCCGGCCGCCCGGGAACAGGGCGGCTCCACCGCCACCGTCATGCGGCAGAAGACGGTGCCGCTGGACGAGGCCGGTGAGGCGCTCGGCCGCAGCGAGCAGGTGCGCGAGGGTGGCGAGGTGGTGCACGCCATCTGTCCGATGGTGCTGCCCAAGGGCCGCTCGATCTTCTCCATGCTGCCGGTACTGATGCTGCTCGTGCTGGGTGTGGTGGGTGCGTCGATCGTGGGGGCCGCGGGCGCCGACGTGGTGACCAACCCGCTGTTCGGGGTGCACTACTGGGTCATCGCGCTGCTGGCTGTCGCCTTCGTGTGGTGGCGGCAGGGCATGGTCATGGTGCCGGACGGCTGCCAGGCGCTGATCACTCGCTTCGGCAAGCTGGAGAAGATCGTCGGCCCGGGCCGGGTCGTGCTGCTGAGCCCGTGGAAGCGGGTGTCGTACATCGTCAACACCACGCGTGAGTACCCGTTCAACGCGCCGGTGCGCGAGGCGCCGACCAAGGGTGGCGTGAAGGCGTCGATCGACCTGTTCATCCAGTTCCGGATCAGCGACCCGACCGAGTTCGTCTACACGCTGGGCGCGGTGCGCGGCTTCGAGGAGAAGCTGAGCAACGCCGTCAGCGAGACCATCCGCACCCTGGTCTACGAGCAGGAGGCGGCCGGCATCTACGACATGGTCGGCGAGGACACGGGCCGGCTGCTGGAGCAGCTCAACCAGCAGTTCCGCCCGGCCGTCGAGCTGACCAACGCCAACATCACCCACGCCGAACCGTCCGACCAGCGTTACCGCATGGACCTCGCGGCGCCCGAGATGGTGCGGGTGGCCAAGGAGGCGTACACGCACGAGTACGCCCTTCAGCTGCGCAAGGAGCAGGACGAGGGCGATCTGACCCGGGAGCTGGCGTCCAGCCAGGAGACGCTCTCCGCCATCCAGGCCGACATCGCCCAGTACCAGGCGCAGATGGACACCGCCGTGGAGCGGGAGACCAACCGCGCCGAGGCCCTCGCCCGGCAGCGCTACGTCCAGGCCGAGTCCGAGGCCAAGGCGAACGCGGCCCTGCTGGAGGCGCAGGCCCTCGACATCCGCGCGGTGACCGCGGCTCAGGCCCCGGAGATCCTGGAGTACCGCTACCAGCAGCAGGTGCTGGACACCCTGGAGCAGGTCGCCGACCATCTGCCGCGCCTGGTGCGCATCGGCGGGGCGACGGACGGCGGCGGCGCCGCCGGGATCGACTTCCTGGAGCTGGCCCGCGAGTTGGTGGGCGAGCGCGGCACGGAACTGTTCACCGACGAGGACATGGCCGCCGTACGGGCGCGTCTCGCCGAGGTGTCCGAGCGGATCGCCGCGCGCGAGACGGAGATCTCGGCGCTGCTGGCGGCCGAGCGGCCCACGGTGCCGCAGGTGCCCGACCAGCCCGCGCCGGCCGACGGTGCCGCAGCCGCCGACGCCGACGGCTCCCCCCGCTCCGACCGCTCCGACGACTCCGAGGAGGCCGCCCAGTGAGCAGCGCCCGTCCCCACCGCCGGTCGGTCATCTCCGAGTCCGTCGCCCCCTGGAGCGACATCGCGCGGCTGCTGCGCGGCGGCGAGGCCGACACCCTGATCCCGGTCATCATCCCCCGCCACCGGCGTCGCCTGTGGTGGATGCTGGTGCTGTGGCTCGGCGTGTACGCCCTGCTCATGGGCGTGATGCTGTCCCTTCAGGAGGCGGACGCCGAATCGGCCGCCGGGGACTTCGCCTACGGCACCCTCGCCTCCCTGTGCTACGCCGGTGGCGTCGTGCTGCTGCTGATCGGCGCGCTGTGGTGGTGGCGTTCCTCGATCGTGGAGATCGAGCAGGGCACCAACGGTGTGCTGACCCGCTACGGCGCCGTCACCCGCACCCTGGACGCCGGCCGCCACTATCTGTGGCACCCGTGGTCCCGGGTCGACTTCGTCGTCGACGTCGCCACCGAGATCCCGTACTCGGCACCGGTGATGGCCTGTCCGACGCAGGAGAACGTGCCGCTGCGCTCCATCGAGTTCTTCCTGAAGTTCCGCATCACCGACGCGGTGCTGTTCGTCCGCACCATCGGCGCGGGCAACTTCGACCTGGTGCTCTCCAGCGCCGTACAGGACGCCATCCGCCAGCGCGCGCGCAAGATGCGCACCGAGCGGGCGTACGACCTGCGTGGCTCGGACGTGGCCGACATGCAGGAGCTGCTCAACCGTCAGCTGTCCCGCTACGGCGTGCGCATCACCGGCTCCAACATCCCGGACGTGCAGCTCCCGGCGCAGTACCAGCAGCACCTGGCCACCCGGGAGCGGGTCGCCAAGGAGCGCACCGCCTACGACCAGGAGTGGGGCCTGATCCGCAAGCGCCGGATCGACCAGCTGGGCATGGACATCGAGCGGGCCAAGAAGGTGCGCGACGCCCGGATCGTCGAGGTCAGGGCGGCGCTGAACCGGGCCCGTGAGGAGGTCGCCCAGCTGCTGGAGCAGCAGGAGACCAACGCCCAGCGGGTGCGCTTCGAGATCGAGACACGGGGCCGCAGCGGTCTGATCGCCGCCGAGAACGAGGCCCGCGCCCAGCGCGCCCTCGCCAAGGCCTACCGCGACAACCGGGCCGTGCTCCAGTACGAACTGGCCCGGCGCCGGCTGGAGGTGGGCGCGAAGCTCGCCGGGAAGGCCCCGCAGCCGGTGGTGGTACGGACCGACGGCACGGGCGCGGACACCTCGGCCCTGTCCACCCTGCTCACCGCCCAGCTGCTGCCCAGGCTCACTGCGCTGCCGTCCCAGGTCGGTGACGCACAGCCCTGGCTGGAGCGCGCGGCACGGTTCGCGGAGGACGCGAACGGCGAGCGCTGACGGCGAGCGCTGACGGCGAGCGCTGACAGGGGGCGCCGACGAGGAGCGACGCGGCGAAGTGCGGCGGGCCGGGTGGGAACCTCCCTCCCGGCCCGTACGCTAATCGGCATGGGTGCCGTGAAGACCAAGCGGATGCCGCGTGCGGTCCGTGAGCAGCAGATGCTGGAAGCCGCCGTGCGGACCTTCGGCCGGCGCGGGTACATGGCCGCGTCGATGGACGAGATCGCCGAACTCGCCGGGGTGTCCAAGCCGTTGGTGTACCTGTACCTCAACTCCAAGGAAGACCTCTTCACCGCCTGTATCCGGCGTGAGGCGGCGGCCCTCACCGCGGCCGTCCGCGCGGGCGTGCGGCGCGACGCGCCCGCCGACCGCCAACTCTGGGAAGGGCTCCAGGCGTTCTTCACGCACACCGGGCAGAACCCGGACGGCTGGTCGGTGCTGCACCTCCAGGCCCGCACCCACGGCGAGCCCTTCGCCGGTGAGGTCGCCACGATGCGCGCGGAGATCGTCGCGTTCGTGACCCAGCTGATCCTCGCGGCGGCCCGGGAGGCGCACCGCGACCCGGACCTGCCCGAGCGTGAGGTCGCCGGGCTCGCCGAGGCGCTGGTGGGCGCCGCCGAGGCGCTCGCCGACTGGGCGAACGCCACCGGTGTGACGGCGAGGGAGGCGGCGGCCACCTTGATGAACTTCGCGTGGTCGGGCCTGGGCAACATGATGGCCGGCCGGCCCTGGACCCCGCCGGAGGCCACCGCTCAGCCCAGCGGCTGAACCCGGCCGGCCAGGTGCACGCGCCGCGCCGACCGGCCCCGCAGCTCGAACCGCTCGCCCTCGGCGGCGTAGGTCACCGTCCCCGGCAGCAGCACCGGCGCCCTGAACTCGGCCTCCACCAGGACCGCTTCGGCGGTGCCGTGCGCGGCGAGACAGCGGGCCACCGTCCACATGCCGTGCGCGATGGCGCGCGGAAAGCCGAACAGACGGGCGGTGAGGGGGTGCAGATGGATGGGGTTGCGGTCACCGGACGCGGCGCCGTAGCGCCGGCCGACATCCTCGGCGATGCGCCACTCGGCGACGTCGGGCAGCGGCTCGCGCTCCTCGGCCGCCGGTTCGGCGGCCGGCTGCCAGGTGGTGCGATGCCGGGCCAGATAGGTGCTCCGCGACTCCCATACGACCTCCCCGCCGGCCCGCAGCGCGGTGACCACGGCGGCCTGTGTACCGCGCCGGTGCGGTGTCAGCTCGTCGATGTGCACGGAGAGTTCGTACGCCGCGGTGGCCGCGAGGGCCCGGTAGCGGGTGACGGAGATCGAGGTGTGGACGAGCCCGAGCAGCGGCAGCGGGAAGTCCCTACGGCTCATCAGCCGCATCGCCAGCGGGAAGCCGAGCACATGCGGGTATGTCACCGGCAGGGCGTCCTCGCCGGTGGGGAAGCCGCACACCCTCTCGTAGGCGGCCAGCCGGGAGAGGTCGACGCGCAGGCCGGGCAGGACGAGCCGGGTGCGCGGGAACTCCGCGTCGGCGCTCGGGCGTTTGAAGGGTGACAGCAAGGCGCCCCGGGCGAGCAGCGGAGGCAGGGAAGGAGCACCGGTGAGGACGAGTGACATCAGGCCCCCAACAGGCTCTGGCCGCATACGCGTACGACCTGGCCGTTGACGGCCCCCGAGCCGGGATCGGCCAGCCAGGCGGTCGTCTCGGCGACGTCGGCGGGCAGCCCTCCTTGGGCGAGGGAGTTCATCCGGCGGCCCGCCTCCCGGATGAGGAGCGGGACCGCGGCGGTCATCTTCGTCTCGATGAAGCCCGGCGCGACGGCGTTCACCGTCACACCGTGCTCGGCGAGGGCGCGCGGCGCGAGGGAGCGCACCAGGCCGACGATGCCCGCCTTGCTCGCGCCGTAGTTGGTCTGCCCGGCGTTCCCGGCCAGTCCCGCGATCGACGCGGTCGCCACGATCCGGCCGCCCCGCCGCAGCGCTCCGCGCGCCAGCAGTGCGTCCGTCGTGCGCAGCACGCTCGCCAGGTTGACCTCCAGTACCGAACTCCACCGCTCGGCAGGCATGTTGGCCAGCCGGCGGTCCCGGGTGATCCCGGCATTGTGGACCAGGACGTCGAGTCCGTCGGGCAGCGCCCGCGCGATGCGCTCGCCCGCGTCGGCCGCGGTGATGTCGAGCGCGAGCGCGGTGCCGCCGAGCCGCTCGGCGACGCGCCGGGCGTCCTGTTCGGCCTGCGGTACGTCGAGGACGACGACCTGGGCGCCGTCCCTGGCCAGGGTCTCGGCGACCGCCTCGCCGATGCCGCGCGCGGCGCCGGTGACGAGGGCGGTGCGGCCGGCCAGCGGGCGGCCGGGATCGTCGGGTGCCGTCACCTCCCCGGCGCCGACCTCGATCACCTGCCCGCTGACGTAGGCGGACTTGGGGGAGAGCAGGAAACGCAGGGTCGACCCGGCGGTGTGCGCGTCCGTCAGCCGGACGAGGTTCACGGTGCGGCCCCGACCGATCTCCTTGCCGAGTGAGCGCGTGAAGCCCTCCAGGGCCTGCTGTACGGCGGCCTGGTGGTGGTCGGCGGGGTCCAGGGGCGCGCCGAGGACGACGATCCGGCCGCTCGGCGCCACCGACCGCACGACGGGATGCAGGGCCGCGTGCACCTCGGCGAGCGTCTCGACGTCCCGGACCCCGGTGGCGTCCAGGACGACGGCGGCCGGGTGCTCGGCGGAGGCCAGCAGGCCCAGGCCGCCGGCGGCGAGGTCGAGGCCGGACTTGCCGGCTGTGAGGAGCAGCCGTTCGCCCTCCGGCCCGGGCCGCTCGGGCGAGAAGCGTGCCAGCGGGGCCGGCTGGGGCAACCCCAGCCGGCGGGTGAGGAAGCGGCCGGGTGCGGTGCCGGTGAAGCTCAGATAGCGATCGGCCATAGGGGACTCCCAGTGCGCTCCGGAACTGACTCCGGAGTAAGGTTACCGGAGGTAAGTCCACAGTGGACGTGAGGAGTGGAGACAGATGAGCTCCCTGTTGGCCCCGGCGGTCCGGCGCGTCGCGATCATCGGCGGCACCCGCATCCCGTTCGCCCGCTCCGACGGCCCCTACGCCACCGCGTCCAACCAGGACATGCTCACGACCGTGCTCGACGGCCTGGTCGAGCGGTACGGGCTCACCGGTCCCGGCGCGGTCGGCGAGTTCGTCGCCGGGGCCGTCCTCAAGCACAGTCGGGACTTCAACCTCGCCCGCGAGAGCGTCCTCGGCTCGAAGCTGGACGCGCGTACGCCCGCCTACGACATCCAGCAGGCCTGCGGCACCGGACTCCAGGCCGTCGTCGCCGCCGCCAACAAGATCGCCCTCGGCCAGACCGAGTCGGCGATCGCGGGCGGCGCGGACACCGCGAGCGATGCGCCCCTCGGTGTCAACGACGAACTGCGCCGCATCCTCCTCCAGGCCCGGCGGGCCAAGTCGCCCGTCGGCCGGCTCAGGGCGCTGGCCGGCGTCCGGCCGTCCCACCTGATCCCCGACATCCCGCGCAACGCCGAACCGCGCACCCGGCTGTCCATGGGCGAGCACGCGGCCGTCACCGCCCGCGCCTGGGGCATCCCCCGCGAGGCCCAGGACGAGCTCGCGGCGACGAGCCATCAGCGGCTGGCGGCGGCGTACGAACGAGGGTTCTTCAAGGACCTCGTCGTGCCCTTCCGGGGCCTGGAGCGGGACCAGAACCTGCGTCCCGGCTCGACGCCGGAGAAACTCGCCGCGCTGAAGCCGGTGTTCGGCCTCGACCGTCCCGACCCCACGATGACGGCGGGCAATTCGACGCCGCTCACCGACGGGGCGGCGGTCGTGCTGCTGGCGAGCGAGGAGTGGGCCGCGGCGCGGGGTCTGGAGCCCCAGGCGTATCTCACCGCCTACGAGACGGCGGCCGTGGACTTCGTCCGGGGCGATGTCGCGGACGGCGAGGACGGACTGCTGATGGCACCGGCGCACGCGGTCCCCCGCATGCTTCGACGGGCGGGGCTCGACCTCACCGACTTCACGTTCGTCGAGATCCACGAGGCCTTCGCCAGCCAGGTCCTGGCCACCCTCGCGGCCTGGGAGCAGCGCGGGCTCGCACCCGTCGACCGGGCCCGGCTGAATATGGCGGGCTCGTCCCTGGCCACCGGTCACCCCTTCGCGGCGACCGGCGCACGGATCGTGGCGACCCTGGCCGGGCTGCTGGCCGAGCGGGGCGGTCCGGGACGCGGACTGATCTCGGTGTGCGCGGCGGGCGGACAGGGGGTGACGGCCGTCCTGGAGCGAAGGTAGGAGCGGGGTGAGGGGAAGCGGTGAGGGGAAGCGGTGAGGGGAAGTTGAGCACCCCTCACATAGCCCCCGACGTTGCACATACCCGGCTCCGGACTACCGCCGAACGCCCACAACGCCCACACGCGCACGCCGTACGATCGCCTCCCTAACCAGCGGTAACCCCTTTCCGCCGGCCTCCGCAGGTGAACGCCACGGTGCGCGAGGCACGTAATTCATGCAGCAAGCAGTTTCGTCGCTGCACGCCCGCCGCAGGAGTCGCCCGTGTCCACCCCGCTTCCCTCTTTCGCCCCCTCGGCCGCGTTCGACGACGCTCCCGGGCCCACGCTGGTGCGGCCCGAGACACGGAGGCTGGACGGGGCCGTACGGGAGGCGTACGTACCGCCGTTCGCGCCGCCCGTGACCCATGGGTCGCTCGCGGACCTGCCCTTCGACAACGCGAGCGCGGCGCCGGACGCGGTGGTCCTCAGCCGCCGGGGCGAGGACGGCCGGTGGGCGGACGTGACGGCGGCACAGTTCGCCGACCAGGTGGAGGCGGTGGCGAAGGGGCTGATCGCCGAGGGGCTGATGCCCGGCGACCGGATCGCCGTCATGGCCCGGACCCGCTACGAGTGGACGGTCCTCGACTTCGCCGCCTGGGCGGCCGGTCTGGTGACGGTGCCCGTGTACCCCACCTCCTCCGTCTTCCAGACCCGCTGGATCCTCCAGGACTCCGGCGCGGTGGCCCTGATCACGGAGAGCGGCGCCCAGGCAGCCGCGCTCGGCCCGGAGCTGGACCGGGTGCCCGACCTGCGCCACATGTGGGTGATGGACAAGGGCCATGTGGAACGCCTGGGCGAGCTGGGCGCCCAGCAGCCGGACGGGGAGGTGGACGTACGGCGCGGGATGCTGGCGCCGGACACGCTCGCGACGCTGATCTACACCTCCGGCACCACAGGCCGCCCCAAGGGCTGTGTGCTGACCCACGGCAACTTCTTCTCCGGGGTCGACAACGCCATCGAGCTCCTCTACCCGATCTTCAAGGCGCGGACCAGCGAAGAGGCGTCGGTGCTGCTCTTCCTGCCGATGTCGCACGTCTTCGGTCGCATGGTGGCGGTGGCCTGTGTCCGGGCCCGGGTGCGCCTCGGCCACGCGCCGAGCCTGAAGGCGGAAGACCTGCTCCCCGACCTGGCGGCGTTTCGCCCGACCTGTCTGCTCACCATCCCCTACATGCTGGAGAAGATCTTCAACTCCGCCCGCGCCAAGGCCGAGGCGGGCGGCCGCGCCTCGTCCTTCGACCGCGCCGCCTCGGTGGCCGAGCGCTACGGCGAGGCGCTGGAGGCCCGGCAGGCCGGCACGGGAGGCGGCCCGAGCGCGACCCTGAAGACCGCCCGCGCCCTCTACGACCCGCTCGTCTTCCGCCGCATCCGCAACGCGATGGGCGGCAGGGTGAAGTACGCGATCTGCGGCGGCTCACCGCTCGGCCGCCGGCTGGCCGCCTTCTACGCCGGCGCGGGCATCGAGATCTACGAGGGCTACGGCCTCACGGAGACGACCGGCGCGGCGACCATCACCCCGCCCTTGAAACCCCGCCTCGGCACCGTGGGCTGGCCGCTTCCCGGCACCCGGGTCCGGATCGCCGGGGACGGCGAGATCCTGCTCGGCGGCGAGCATGTGCTGCGCGGCTACTGGGATCCCGCGGCGGGCGGCGTGGTCCCGGCCACGGCCGACGGCTGGCTGCCGACCGGCGACATCGGCGAGCTCGACGACGAGGGCTACCTCACGATCACCGGCCGCAAGAAGGAGCTGCTGATCACCTCGGGCGGCAAGAGCGTGGCCCCGGCGCCCCTGGAGAACTGGCTGCGCTCGCACCCCCTGATCTCGCAAGTCCTCGTCCTCGGCGACCGCCGGCCCTACGTCTGCGCCCTGATCACCCTGGACATGGACGGCGTCAGCCACTGGCGCCGGATGAACGGCAGACACCCGGTCCCGGCGGAACTGCTGGTCGACGACGCCGAGTTGCGGGACATCCTGCAACGCGCGGTGGACGAGGCCAACAAGCTGGTGTCCAGGCCCGAGTCCATCCGCCGCTTCGCCGTCCTGCCCACGGACTTCACCGAGATGGCCGGGCATCTGACGCCGTCGATGAAACTGCGGCGGGACGCGGTCATGCGGGACTTCGCGGCCGAGGTGGAAGGGCTGTACGCGAAGTAGCCTCGCCGGCCACAACTGTTCATGTGATGCAAGTCACTTGGGTGGATGGAACTCGACGGCCCATGTCGGCGAACAGTGAGAGACCACGACATGGCTTTCGAGGGATACCGCATGAACCACAGAGGTGAGAGGTGACCGTGCTGTCGGACTCCGCGTCGGCGCCGGCCGCGACGGACTCCGACGGCTCGGTCATCGAACGGTCCTGGCGGACGCCCGACGCGTTCGCCGCGATCTTCGACCGTCACGCCGACGACATCCACCGCTACATCGCCCGGCGCCTGGGCACGGACACCGCCGACGACCTGATGGCGGAGACGTTCGTGATCGCGTTCCAGCGCCGTCACAGCTACGACCCGGCGCACACGCATGCCAGGCCCTGGCTGTACGGCATCGCCACCAACCTGATCGGCCGCCACCGCAGGGAGGAGGCCCGCCGGCTGCGGGCCCTGTCGCGCATGGCGGCCCTGCCCGCCGACCGGACGGCCGACGGCCCCGAGGCCGCGGTGGCCGCGGGGCTCGGCGCCGACGCGGCCCACGGCACGGTGGCCGGCGCGCTCGCCGCGCTGCCCGCCCGGTACCGGGACGTGCTGCTGGTCATCGCCTGGGGCGAACTCGACTACGCGGAGGCCGCGCAGGCCCTGGGCGTGCCCGTCGGCACCGTGCGCTCCCGTCTGCACCGGGCCCGCACCAAGCTGCAAAAGGCGCTGGGCGGACCGTCCGGCACGACGCCGACCGCGCCTCGGAAGGGGAACTGACCATGGATGAACTGACGTTGCTGCGTGACTGGGACGCCGACCGCACCGGCCCCTCCGAGGCGGCCCGCGCCACCGCCCGGGCCCGCCTCGACGCCGCCATGGCCGACGAGATCGGGCCGGTCGCGCTCAGGGGCGTCGCCTCCCGTGAATCCACCTCCCGGCACGGCTCACTGAGCCGACGGCTCGTGTTCCGTACGGCATTCGCCGGACTGGCCGCGGCGGCGGTGGGCGTCGCCGTCGTAGTGGCGGACGGTGAGGGTGACGGCGACGGCGGCAGGGAGAACGAGAACCCTCGTCTGCGTCTGAGCGCCGTGGAGGTGCTGCGCAGGGCGGCCGACCGCACCCGCTCCCTGGGCAGCGACCTGCCGGTGCCGCGCAACGACCAGTACTTCTACACCCGGACCCGGATCATGAGGACGCCGGTGAAGGGCGGAAAGACCAGGACCTGGACCGACGAGAGCTGGATGTCGGTGGACGGCTCCAAGCCGTCGAGGCGCCAGGAGCACGGGAAGGTCCACCACGACCCGCCGCTCGGCAAGCACGAGGTGCGCTGGCCGCCCACCGTCTACTCCAAGCTCCAGAAGATGCCGACGGACCCCGACGAGCTTCTGGACCGGCTCAGGTTCGGCCAAGAGGCTTCGGCCAAGGCCGACATGCACGCGTTCTTCGAGGGCTGCATGCTCATGATGGGGCCGCGGGTGATGCCGCCCGGCCTTCAGGCCGCCGCCTTCGAGGCGCTGTCGAAGCTCGAGCGGATCCGCATCGACCGCGACGCCGTGGACGTGGCCGGCCGGAGCGCGGTCGGCGTCTCGTACCCCAAGGCGGACTGGACCTTCCTGTTCGACCCCCGCACCTACGACTACTTGGGCCTGCGCACCAAGGGGAGCGTGCCCAAGAAGGTGGGCAAGGACGAATGGGTGCAGACCGGTTGGTACTGGGAGACCCGGACGCTTCAGGAGATCCAGGTGGTGGACCGTATCGGCCGGCACGACTGATCCCGCCGGGGGTGTCGACGGGCAGGACCTGGGCAGGAGGGGCGAAGAAGCCGTGTTCGAAGGCCCGGCGGGGGGTGCGGTCGCAAACGGTTGCCGTCTCGTTACGACAACTGCTTGACGTGACATGCCGTGGGCGCGTTGGCTACGCCACCGGGTAGCAAGGCCGCTCGTCCGCTCGGAAGGCACCGCAAGTGAACGCTCGTACCCCCCGCACGCCCCCCGCACGCCGTATGGGCATAGCCCTCGCGGCCACTGCCTCGGTCCTGTCGCTGACCGCCTGCGGTGTCATCGACGGCATCGGCGGCGGCGACAGCTCCGCCTCGCCGGAGAAGCGCGACGACATCACCGTGGGCCTCCTCCTGCCCGACAAGGACACGGCCCGGTTCGAGAAGTTCGACCACCCCCTGATCAAGAAGGAGGTCGCGGCCCTCACCCACGACAAGGGCAAGGTCGTGTACTCCAACGCCGGGGCCAGCCCGGACAAGCAGAGCCGGCAGTTCCAGCAGATGATCGCCGACCAGGTGGACGTGATCCTGGTGGACGCGGTGGATGCCAGAAGCATCGCGGCGGACGTACGGAAGGCCAAGGACGCGGGCATCCCGGTCATCGCCTACGACCGGCTCGCCGAGGGGCCGGTGGACGCGTACGTGTCCCACGACAACGAACTCGTCGGCGAGGTGCAGGGCCGCACGCTCGTCGAGGAACTCGGCTCCGGGCGGGGCGACGACAAGGTCGTCATGATGAACGGCGACCCGGCCGACCCCAACTCGGGCCGGTTCAAGAAGGGCGCCCTCGGCGAACTCGAGGGCCAGGTCGACATCGTCAAGAAGTACGACACCGACAAGTGGTCGCCCGAGGCCGCCGAGGCGAACATGCGCAAGGCGATCGCCTCCGTCGGTCTGGCGAACATCGCCGCCGTCTACTCGGCGAACGACGGCATGGCGGGGGCGGTCATCGAAGCGCTCAAGGACGCGGGCGCCACCACGATGCCGCCGGTGACCGGGCAGGACGCGAACCTGGACGCGGTGCAGCGGATCGTCGCGGGCGAGCAGTTCATGACCGTCTACAAGCCGTTCCGGCAGGAGGCGACCAACGCCGCGAGGATGGCCGTGTACAAGGTCCAGGAGCGCGACATCGAGTTCGACGCGCTGACCCAGGACTCGGTCGACAGCGGGTCCGCGAAGGGCATCCCGTCGCACCTGGTGCCGGTGGTCGCGGTCACGAACGCGAACATCGAGGAGACCGTGGTCCGCGACGGCGTCTACACCGTCAAGCAGATCTGCACCGCGGAGTACAAGGCGGACTGCGCGGCCATCGGCCTGGAATAGCCCACGACCCATGAGGCATGGCCCGTAGCCCATATCCCGTGCCACCGGCTGCCCTGGCCGCCGGTGGCCGCGGCGGCGGGGTGGCCGGAATCAGCCGGTGCCGTCGACGTGCTCGGCCCGCATCCGCCTGCGGCACTCCGCCACGAGGTCGGCGAACGCCCGGGCCGACGGGCTGAGCGCGTCCCAGCGGCGGACGGCCCAGCCGACGGGGAGCGGTCGCAGGGCGGGCAGCGGAATCAGCCGGAGGTCGCCGTCGCCCGGGACCGCCAGCCCCGGCAGCGCCGGCACCACCGCCCGCCCGACCCCGAGCTCGGCCAGCAGCAGCGCCGTGTCCCAGTCGGCGACGCTCGTGTCGTACGCCAACCGGACGCCCAACTCCGCGCAGGCCGCCTCCAGCTGTGCGGCCGAGGCGGAGTTCGGCGGCAGCCGGATCAGCCGTACGTCCGCCAGGTCGGCACCGACCTCGACATGCGGCCGCCGAGCCAGCGGATCGTCGGCCCGTACCGCAAGCACCCACGGCAGCTCCACCACCGGCCGCTGTTCGATGCCCCGCACCGGCGGGCCGAGGGTGATCCAGGCCAGGTCGAGGGTGCCGTCGGCCAGCGCGTCGAAGCTGCCCCGGCCGGAACTCACGGTGCGGAACTCCAGGTTGACCCGCGGATGCCGCCGGCGGTACGCGACGACCGCCTCCGACATGAAGTGCCGTACGGTCGTCGCCCCCGTGGCCACCCGCACATACCCGCTCTCGCCGTCCACGAGATCCCGCAGCCGCCGTATCGCCAGGTCCAGCCCGTTGATCCCCTCGGCGGCGGCCGTCTCCAGCACCCGTCCCGCCTGTGTGGGCACGACCCCGCGAGGCTGTCGCTCCAGCAGCGCGACCCCGGTCTCCCGCTCCAGCCGCTTCACATGCTGGCTCACCGCCGACTGCGTACAGCCCAGCTCCCGCGCCACCGCGCTCAGACTTCCGGCCCGGCACACGGCCACGAACACCCGCAGGTCATCAAGGGTCATGACCTCCAAGTTAATGCTTGGAGATCGCGACAAATCCCAAGGATTGACTGGGCTTTGCCCGATGGACGACGATTTTGACGGGCCCGGGCGGCAACCCGCTCCCCACCCCGCCGGAGTCCGGACCGGTGCGGGGGAGGGAGCGGGTGCCGACCCACTGTGCCGACTCACCCTGCCGGATCCCACCTTCCGTGCGCCGACGCCGAAAGGACGGCACGTGTCGACTCCCCTCGTCCGGGCGCGGTCCCTGCTGGAGGACCTCGGCGCCGCCACCCTCCCGCATCCCGGCGGCACCCTCCTCGCCCATCTGTGGCGCGTGCAGTCACGCCTCGCCGACTGGGGCGCCCGCCCGGCTCTGCGGCTCGCGGGCCTGTGCCATGCGTGCTACGGCACCGACGGCTTTCCGACGGCCCTGCTGCCCCTCGACCGCCGTGCCGAACTGGCCTGGGTCGTCGGCGCGGAGGCGGAGTCGACCGCTTCACGGGCCGTTCCCACACCCCGGACGCCAGGCTGCGCCGCGACCTGGCCGAGCTCACCGCCGCCAACGAACTCGACCTGGCCGACCACGACCCCGCCTTCCGTGCGCGGTACGGCCCCGGTCTGCTCGCCCTCTTCCACCGCTTCCGGCCGCTGTTGAGCGAGCCGGCCCGGACGGACTGTCTGAGCCTTGACTTCACAGGGCAGTCGCGCCACATTCGCATTTCTGACACACCGTCAGAGTGATCGGGCGGTCCAGGCGGGAGCGGCATCCATGACCACTGACGCGAACCCCTCACGAAGACACGTACTGGCCGCCGGGGCCGCGGGCACGGCCGCGGCCCTGGGTGCCGTCGGCGCGAGCCCGCAGCCCGCCCGGGCCGCCGACCTGCCCCTGCTCGGCACCTACGACGTCGTGGTCGTGGGCTCCGGCGCGGCCGGCATGACCGCCGCCCTCACCGCCGCCAAGCAGGGCCTGACCTGTGTCGTGCTGGAGAAGGCGGCCACCTTCGGCGGTTCGACCGCCCGGTCCGGGGCCGGGATCTGGATCCCCAACAACTCGGTGATCCTCGCGGCCGGTGTGCCGGACACGCCCGCGAAGGCCGCCGCCTACCTCGCCGCCGTGGTCGGCGCGGACGTCCCCGTCGAGCGACAGCGGGCCTTCCTCGACAACGGCCCGGCGATGCTCTCCTTCGTCATGGCCAACAGCCCGCTGCGGTTCCGCTGGATGGAGGGCTACAGCGACTACTACCCGGAGCTGCCCGGCGGCCTTGCAGGCGGCCGTTCCGTGGAGCCCGCCCAGCTGGACGGACACATCCTCGGCGCCGAACTGGCCCGCCTGAACCCGCCGTACATGCCCGTGCCGGCCGGCATGGTCGTCTTCAGCGCCGACTACAAGTGGCTGGCCCTGGCCGCGGTGAACGCGAAGGGGGCCGCCGTGGCGGCGGAGTGCCTCGCGCGGGGTACAGCCGCCGCCCTGCGCGGGGAGAAGCCGCTGACCATGGGGCAGTCCCTGGCGGCGGGCCTGCGCGCGGGCCTGCGGTCGGCGGGAGTTCCCGTATGGCTCGGCACGCCGCTCACCGACCTGTACGTCGAGAGCGGCGCCGTGGCCGGAGCGGTCGTCACCCGGGACGGCGGCCCCGCGCTGGTGCGGGCCCGCCGGGGGGTGATCGTCGGCTCGGGCGGCTTCGAGCACAACGCGGCGATGCGCGAGCACTACCAGCGCGCACCCATCGGCACGGACTGGACCGTGGGCGCGAAGGAGAACACCGGCGACGGCATCCGGGCGGGCCACCGCCTCGGCGCCGCACTCGGCCTCATGGACGACGCCTGGTGGGGCCCGGCGATCCCGCTCCCCGGCCAGCCGTACTTCTGCCTCGCCGAACGCACCCTGCCCGGCGGTCTGTTGGTCAACGCCGCCGGCGCCCGCTTCGTCAACGAGGCCGCCCCCTACAGCGACGTCGTCCACACCATGTACGACGTCCATGACACCAGCCCGGCCATCCCGTCCTGGCTGATCGTCGACCAGAACTACCGCAACCGGTATCTCTTCAAGGACGTCCTGCCCGCCCTGCCGCTGCCCGCCGGCTGGTACGACTCCGGCGCCGCGCACAGGGCCTGGACCCTGGACGCGCTCGCCCGCTCCATCGGCGTCCCGGCGGCGGCCCTGCGCACCACGGTGGACCGCTTCAACGCCCAGGCCCGGCACGGCAGGGACCCCGACTTCCACCGGGGCGACAGCGCCTACGACCACTACTACACCGACCCCGCCGTCCGCCCGAACTCCTGTCTCGCCCCGCTCTGGCTCCCGCCCTTCCACGCCTTCCGGATCGTCCCCGGCGACCTGGGCACCAAGGGCGGCCTCCAGACGGACGCCCGCGCCCGCGTCCTGCGGGAGGACGGCTCGGTGATCCGGGGCCTGTACGCCGCCGGCAACGCGAGCGCCGCGGTCATGGGCCACAGTTACGCGGGCGCCGGCTCGACGATCGGCCCGGCGATGACGTTCGGGTACATCGCGGCACGGGACATCGCCGGGGCTCCTCAGGACTAGGTCACGGCCCAGGGGTGCCGGATCAGGCGTCGGCGGCGGGTTTCCGGGCGAACAGGAACGCCTGGGGGGACGTCTCGTCGAGCGCCGGGTCGGCTTCGCGGACCGTGCGGGAGAGCAGGGTGAAACCGGCGGCCGTCAGCAGGTCGGCCATGTCCTGCGGCCGGCGCCGCTGGAAGGTGAGCGCGACCGGGTGCCCCCAGGGCCGGTCGTGGTGCCGGTGCTCCTCGCCGGCCTGGAACGCGACGAGCAGGGGCGCGCCGGGCGCCAGCACCCGGTGGCACTCGGCGAAGAGAGCGGGGAGTTTCTCCATGGGGGTGTGGATGGAGGAGTAGAAGGACATCGCCCCGGACAGGGCGCCGTCGGGGAGGTCCAGCTCCAGCATCGAGCCCTGCTCGAAGCGCAGCCGCGGGTTGTCGCGGCGGGCGATCGCGAGCATCGACTCCGACAGGTCGACCCCGAACACGGGCAGTCCCAGCGCCGCGAGGTGGGCCGTCGCCTCGCCGGGACCGCATCCGAGGTCGGCCACCGGGCCGTCGCCGTCGACGAGTTCGGCGAACAGCCCGAGCATCGCCCGCTCCAGGGGCCGTGTCATGAGCGCGTCCCGGAAGAGCGTCGCGTAGTCCTCGGCGATGGCGTCGTAGAAGGTGCGGGTGGTGGTCAGGAAGTCGGGTTCGGCCATGGGCCGGGACCCTAGCGAACCCCGTGGTGCGGGTGAGCCGGCCGGGCCCTACTCGCCGCTCTTCTCCTGCCCGCCCGCCCGGGTGCGGCCGGCGCCGATCGCGCTGCCGACGGCGATGCCCAGACTCATCCCCAGGGCGAGCCCGACCCCCATGTCGTCGAAGACGGTCATGCCGAGCACTATTCCGATGCTCGTACCGAAGGCGAGGCCGAGCGAGATCCCCGTCGCCTGGTTGTTCCGGGCGGAAGTGCCGCCGCCGTCCCCTTGGTTGTGCTCTTCCCCGTTGGTCATCCGGCGATTCTCCCACGGGGCCGCCTCATGCCACCCCCACCGCCCGCAGCACCGCCGTGGCCCCGGCGGCCCCCAGCACCACCACCGCGAACGGCGCCCGCCGCCACGCCAGCACGCCGCCGACCAGCACCCCGGCCGGCCGTGCCCACCCCGCGAAGCCACCGCCCTCGGTGAGCGCACCCGTGGCCAGCAGCGCCACCAGCAGCACGATCGCGCCCGCCGACAGCAGCTCCTGCACACGCGGCGAGAGCTCGACCCGCCCGTGCAGCACCGGCCCGACCAGGCGGAAGGCGTACGTGCCGACCGCGAGCGCCAGGATCATGGCCGCCGTCGCGCTCATGCCGTACGTCCCACGCCGTCGCGTCCGTACACCGCGAGCCCCGCCAGCGCCACCAGCACCGGCACGCCCGCCGGGACGGCCGGTGTGACCAGCAGGGCCAGTCCGGCGCCGAGCAGCGCACAACGCCGTACGGCAGGGCCCTCGCGCAGGGCGGGCAGCACCAGGGCGACCAGGACGGCGGGGAAGGCCGCGTCCAGACCGTAGTCGGCGGTGTCACCCATCGCGCCGCCGGCCAGCGCACCGGCCAGGACGCCCAGGTTCCACACGGCGAACAGCCCGAGTCCGGAGATCCAGAACGCGGCCCGCCGCCGCGCCGGGTCCGGCTGGGCGAGGGCGAAGGCCACCGTCTCGTCGGTGACGAGGTGGGCGCCGAGGAAGCGGGCGAGCCGGCCGCGGCCGATGATGTCGGCCACGGCGAGGCTGAACGCGGCCGTGCGCGTGTTCAGCAGCAGCCCGGTGGCCGCCGCCGCGAACGGGCCGCCCCCGGCCAGCAGCACGCCGACCGCGCTGAACTGCGCCGAGCCGGCGTACACGACCAGGGACATCGCCACCGGCACCCACACCGGCAGCCCGCCCGCCACGGAGATCGCGCCGAAGGAGACGCCGACGACGCCGCTCGCCAGCCAGACGAGTGAGCTGTCGCGCACCAGGGGTGTCATCATGGGTGTTCGGAGAAGCGAACGCATGTTTCCCAGAATGAACAACGCGCGTCCGTTCGTCAAGGCGAACGATTGGACCGGCGTAGCGAACGGCAGGAGTGACTGCATGAGCGAGCCCCTCACCTGGATCGCGGCCTCCCTGCGCCGCGAGCGCACCCGGGCCGGCCTGTCCCTCTCCGAGCTGGCCAAACGGGCCGGGATCGCGAAGTCCACGCTCTCCCAACTGGAGGCGGGCGGCGGAAACCCCAGTGTGGAGACCCTGTGGGCCCTGGGAGTCGCGCTCGGCGTGCCGTTCAGCGCGCTCGTGGAACCGCCCGCGCCCCCGGTGCAGGTGATCCGCGCGGGTGAGGGGCCCACCGTCGCCTCCGAGCGGGCGGACTACGTGGCCACCCTGCTCTCGGCCAGCCCGCCCGGCGCTCGCCGGGACATCTACTGCCTGCGCGCCGAACCCGGGCCCGCCCGGGAATCCGAGCCGCACATCCCGGGATCCGTGGAGCATCTGATCGTCAGCACGGGCCGGGTGAAGGCGGGGCCGCGCGGGGAAGCCGTGGAGCTGGGGCCGGGGGACTACATGACGTATCGCGGGGATGTGCCGCACGCGTACGAGGCGCTGCTGCCCGGGACGACGTTCGTGCTGATCATGCAGCACGTGTGAGAGGCGCGCGCGTATGAAAGGCGCGAGGGGGAAAGGCAGGAGCCCCGTCGCCTTGCGGCGCGGGGCTCCTTGGGTACTGCTATCTGTTCCGGATCAAAGCACCAGGCTCCGAGACCGAAGACTCAGACCGGGGTGACGTTCTCCGCCTGCGGACCCTTCGGGCCCTGCGTCACGTCGAAGGAGACCTGCTGGTTCTCCTCCAGCGAACGGAAACCGCTCGCGTTGATCGCGGAGTAGTGAACGAAGACGTCGGGGCCGCCGCCTTCCTGGGCGATGAAGCCAAAGCCCTTTTCGGCGTTGAACCACTTCACGGTTCCGGTAGCCATAAGCCCTCCTTGGGCCCAAAGGGTTGCCCTGCTCCAGAACCCTGCAAGTGTGAAAACAAGATGCCGCACAACTGCATACGTCTGAAAACGACGAGAGCCCGCGGTCACATGCTCCGCAGGCTCTGTACTGCAAGGGAAACCAAACTGCAACTTGCGGCGAGCCTAGCACGCGGGCAGCCGAAAGCAATAGAGGTCAAGATCACGTCACCCGGACGTTTGAAAAATTCGTGTCGGGTTGACGTGATGCGGGGCTACGGGAAGAGGGCCACAATCCGACACTCGGGTGACGGCAGGATGTGACGCGGGTGTCACGCCCCTGAGGGCTGCACGCTACCCCATGGGGTCTAGTCTCGCGATGTGGACAATTCTCGCACCCGCCCCCGCGTGGGCCACATCCAGTTCCTCAACTGCCTGCCCCTGTACTGGGGGCTCGCGAGAACGGGCACGCTGCTCGACTTCGAGCTCACCAAGGACACCCCGGAGAAGCTCAGCGAGCAGCTGGTGCTCGGCAGCCTCGACATCGGACCGATCACCCTCGTCGAGTTCCTGCGCAACGCCGACGACCTGGTCGCCTTCCCCGACATCGCGGTCGGCTGCGACGGCCCCGTGATGTCCTGCGTGATCGTCTCGCAGGTCCCGCTGGACGAGCTGGACGGCGCCCGGGTCGCCCTCGGCTCGACCTCGCGCACCTCGGTCCGCCTGGCCCAGCTGCTGCTCGCCGAGCGCTACGGCGTGCGGCCCGACTACTACACCTGCCCGCCCGACCTCAGCGTGATGATGCAGGAGGCGGAGGCGGCCGTACTCATCGGGGACGCGGCGCTGCGGGCCAACCTCCTGGACGGGCCGCGCTACGGCCTCCAGGTGCACGACCTCGGCGCGCTCTGGAAGGAGTGGACCGGTCTGCCCTTCGTCTTCGCCGTCTGGGCGGCGCGCCGGGACTACCTGGAGCGCGAGCCGCACATCACGCGCAAGGTCCACGAGGCCTTCCTCGCCTCCCGCAACCTCTCCCTGGAGGAGGTCGCCAAGGTCGCCGAGCAGGCGGCCCGCTGGGAGGCCTTCGACGAGCGGATCCTGGAGCGGTACTTCACGACCCTCGACTTCCGCTTCGGCGGTCCCCAGTTGGAGGCGGTCGCGGAGTTCGCCCGGCGGGTCGGGCCGACGACGGGATTCCCCGCGGACGTGAAGGTCGAACTGCTGCGGCCGTAACCTGCTGAAGAGTCCAACGGGGGATCCGTCGGGGGAGGGTGGACGCCATGCAGCCGCTGGGAGTGGACGAGCCGACCGTCGTCGGACCGTACCGGCTGCTCGGCCGGCTCGGCTCCGGCGGCATGGGCCGGGTGTACCTGGGGCGCAGCGCGGGCGGACGCACCGTCGCCGTCAAGATGGTGCACCCGCACTTCGCGCTCGACGAGGAGTTCCGGGCCCGGTTCCGCCGGGAGGTGGACGCGGCGCGTCGGGTGGGGGGTGCCTGGACGGCCCCGGTGCTGGACGCCGACCCGGAGGCCACGGTGCCGTGGGTAGCCACGGCCTATGCGGCGGGTCCCTCGCTGACGGCGGCGGTGACGGACTCGGACGGCCCGCTGCCGGCCCACACCGTACGGGTGCTGGGGGCCGGGCTCGCCGAGGCGCTGGCGGCGGTGCACGAGCTGGGTCTGGTGCACCGGGACGTGAAGCCGTCCAACGTGCTGCTGACGCTGGACGGCCCGCTGCTGATCGACTTCGGCATCGCCCGGGCCACGGACGGCACGGCGTCCCTGACGTCGTCCGGCGTCTCGATCGGGTCACCCGGCTACATGTCGCCCGAGCAGATCCTCGGCCACGGCGTCGCCGGAGCGGCGGACGTCTTCTCGCTGGGCGCGGTGCTGGCGTACGCGGCGACCGGCCGGCCGCCGTTCCCGGGGGACTCATCGGCGGCGCTGCTCTACAAGGTCGTCCACGAGGAGCCCGAACTCGACTCGCTGGACGGTGAGATACGGGAACTGGTGGCGTCCTGCCTGGCCAAGGAGCCCGGTGCGCGGCCCGCTCCGGGCGAGGTGGCACGCCGGCTGGCTCCGGACGGGGCCGCCCGTTCGGTGGCGGGCGGATGGCTGCCGGGCGCGCTGGTCGAGCAGGTCAGCCGGAGTGCGGTACAGCTGCTGAACCTGGAGGCGGCACAGGACGTGCCGTCGGGGCCGGTGGGGTTCACCCGGCCTTCGGTGGGGGCCGGGGCCGGGGACGGGCCGGCCGCCGGGGGAGTCGCGGATGCGTCCGGGGCGAGCGCGGCTGGTGCCGGGGACGGGACGACCGGCTGGGGCGGCGGGAACGGGACTACCGGCGGGGTTGGCGGGAACGGGAACGGGACTGCCGGCGGGGGTGGCGGGAACGGGAACGGGACTGCCGGCGGGGGTGGCGGGAGCGGGACGGCCACCGCGGGCGCCGCGGCCGGGGGGACCGCCGGCGGTGCCGGGAACGGGGCGACCTTCGGGGGCGACGCCGCTGGGCGTGGCACGGTCGGGGAGTTCGGGCCGCCGCCGGTGATGCCGGCAGCGGCATCCGGGTCGGCACCCGCGCACGCGTCGTCCGCCGCCGGGCTCCCGTCCCTGCCCGGGCCCGAACCCCGGGACGCCCGGCCGCAGGACGCGGTACCGGCGTCCGGTGACCGGCCGGGCAGGCTCACCCTGTCCGTCGCGGCGGCCTCGACGCCGGGGGACGGCGGGCGCGGGCGCAGGATGAGCTGCACCGTCGCGCTCGCGGTGGCGGGGGCGCTGGCGGCGGTGACCGTGGGGACCGTGTTCGTGTTCGAGCTGCTGCCCGGCCGGGACCGGGACACCAGCGCCGGTTCCGACGCCGCCTCCTCCGAAGCGCCGGGCGCGGAAGCCCCCACGCCGACGGGCCCCGCCGGGGACGGCGTCCCGGCCCGTTACCTCGGTACGTGGGAGGGCAAGGCCAGTGCCCTGAACGGTGCGCTGCCGGCGGGCACCTTCCGGCTCACCGTGCGCGAGGCCGACGTGGGTGAGGAGGTGGGCACACTCCGGCAGACCGACCTGCTGGGCGGCGTCTGCAACGACGTACTGACCCTGAAGAAGGCGTCGGCGAAGGAGCTCGTCGTGACGTCCGTGGGCAGGACGACCAACCACAAGGGCTGCAACCCGGCCCCGCACACCGTCCGGATCACTCCGCGGGGCGACGACCTGGTGTACCGCTCGGAGAGCGACGCGGAGGGCAACCCCGAGGCACGGCTGTCGAAGGCCGAGTAGGGAGCAGCGGGGACCAGTGGGCAACAGCAGGGACCCAAGTCCCGGCGATCACCGCGGTGTCCGTCCTTACTACTGTGTCTGCTCACGCGAGCATGACGACGGGGAAGGCCATCATGGAGACACTGACGCCCGACGATCCGCGGGAGTTGGGCAGTTACCGACTGCTGCGAAGACTGGGTGCCGGTGGCATGGGGCGGGTGTATTTGGCCCGTTCGCCCGGCGGCCGTACCGTCGCGGTGAAGGTGGTCCGCCAGGACCTGGCGGACGACGCCGACTTCAGGGGCCGGTTCCGGCATGAGGTCGAGACGGCCAAGGCGGTCTCCGGCCGCTTCACCGCTCCCGTCGTGGACGCCGACCCGGAGGCCGCGCTGCCGTGGCTGGCGACGTCGTACGTGCTCGGCCCGGACCTCACCGATGTGGTCGCCGCGCACGGCGCGCTGCCGGAGCGCACGGTCCGCGCCCTCGCCGCGGGGCTCGCCGCCGCGCTCCAGGAGGTCCACGCGGCCGGCCTGATCCACCGCGATCTGAAGCCCTCGAACGTCCTGCTGGCCGCCGACGGTCCGCGCGTCATCGACTTCGGCATCGCGCGCGCGGTGGACGGAAACCGTATGACGCAGACCGGGGTCGTGGTCGGCTCGCCCGGATACATGCCGCCGGAGCAGGCGCTGGGGCAGGATGTGGGGCCGGCCGGGGACGTGTTCTCGCTGGGCGCCGTCCTGGCGTTCGCCATCATGGGCCGCAACGCCTTCGGCGCGGGCGCCGCCTCGCACGCGGCGCTGCTCTACCAGGTCGTGCACGGCGAACCGGATCTCGCGGACATACCGCCGTCCCTGCTCGGACTGGTCCGCGCCTGTCTGATGAAGGACCCGGCGCAGCGGCCGGCTCCCGCCGAGATCGTCACGTCCCTGGCGCCGCAGGGCATCGACAGCGCGCTGCACGACTGGCTGCCCTCGGCGGTGGCGTCGACCATCGCCACGCATGCGGCCGGGATCCTGGACCTGGAGGCACCGCAACAGCCCGAGCCGGCGGCGGTGTTCGGTCCGGCGCCGACGATGGGTGCGGATGCGGGTGCGGGTGCGACGCCGGGTGCGGATGCGGGGGTTTCCGGGTACGGCGCGCCCGGGGCGTACGGCACCCCTCCTGGCGGCAGCCCCACGCCGGGGTACGGCTACCCGCCCGCGCCCGGCGGCGGCGCCACTCCCCAGCCCGGCACCGTCCGACTCGGCTCCGACCAGGCCGGTTCCAGCGACGGCCCGTCCCGTCGGCGCACCCTCATGCTCGCCCTGGGCGGCGCGGCGGCGGTCGCGGCGGTGGGCGGAGGTGCCGCGTGGTGGGTCGGAAGGGGCTCCGGCACGTCCGGCACGGGCGCGGGCGCGGAGGCGAAGGGCGGCGCGGGCGGGCCCGCCGAGGAGCAATTCACGACCCCGCCGGCCGGAGTGGCGCCGCAGCCGCTGTGGCGCACCACGGTCGCGGAGGACAGCACCAGCCCCGCCCTGCCGCTCCTCGTCCACAACGGCCTGCTCCTGATCAGCGGCGACCCTCTGGTGGCGTACCACACGAAGACCGGCAAGGCCGGTTGGAGCAAGCCCGAGATCTGCCGCCCCGGCGCCCCGCTGCTCTGCCACGACGGCAAGGTGTATCTGGCCGACGGCGACTACGACGGCGTCCTCGTCGCCTACGACGCCACCACCGGGGACGAGGCATGGCGCAGCCGGCTCGGCAAGCAGCTCGCCGTCGAGGACACGCTCGCCATCGACGACAAGAACGTGTACGTCACGGCCACCGACTACAGCGACTCCACAAGCGCCACCGACTACCGCACCGCGGTCGCCGCGATCAGCCACACCACCGGCCGGAAGGTGTGGGTGCAGAAGCGGGACTGGGGCACCGACGACTACGACGTCCAGGGCACCGCCTCCGGCAAGTACCTCGTCTACAGCGACTCCAAGCAGAACCTCACCGTCCGTGACACCGCCACCGGCGGGCAGCTGTGGACCAAGAAGATCGGTGACGACTGGGCGTGGCGCCCCACGGTCGCGAGCGGGCTGGTCTTCCTGCCCGGCGACCGGCTCACGGCCGTGGACGTGAACACCGGGGACCCCGTCTGGACGCTGCCCCCGAACGGCCGCCGCGGCTTCAAGAACCCCACGGTCGTCGACGGTGTGCTCTACGTCAGCGACCACGACGGCGGCGTCTGGGCCGTCAACGTCCGCACCGGCAAACGGATCTGGCTCTGCGACGAGCTGGACACCGACGGCCCGGAGACGTTCCTCAAGGCGGGCGCGACCCTGTACGGCGCGGCCGGCGCCCTGGACGGCGGCGTCGTCGCCCTCGAGGCCAGGACCGGCAAGCCGCGCTGGACCTTCACCACCGGCGAACAGCACGGCGAACCCTGGCAGATCGCCCTCGCCGGGAACCGTCTGATGGTGACGAACGGTCCGGCGATCCACGCGCTCCCGGCCGTCTGATGAGCACCGCCCTGCTGGTCCTCGCCGCCGCGCTGTGGGGCGCGGCGGCGGGGCTGTCCCTGCCCCGGGCCGCCTACCGGTTCTCGGTGCCGGTGGCCGAGGAGTGGCGGGACCGGTGTCCCGGCGGGCATCCGATCCGGGGGTGGTTCGGGCGGGCCCGGTGCGGTCCGTGCGGGAGCGGGACGTCGCCGTACGATCCCGCGGCCCCCGTCCTCGCCGTGGCCACCGCCCTCGTCTGCGCCGCCCTGGCCGCCGCCACCGGCACCCGGCCCGAGGTGGCGGTCTGGCTGCTGCTGGCGCCCGTCGGCGTGCTGCTGGCGGTCGTCGACCTGCGGGTGCACCGGCTGCCCGACCTGCTGACCCTCCCGCTCGCGGGCGCCGCGCTCGCGCTGCTCGGACTGGTCGCCCTGGTGCCCGAGCACGCCGGTGACTGGCCGACCGCCCTGTGGGGCGCGCTCGCGCTCGGCGCCGGCTACTACGTGCTGTACCGCATCAACCCCGGGGGGATGGGCTTCGGCGATGTGAAGCTGGCGCTTGGGGCGGGCGCGGTGCTCGGCTGGTACGGCTGGCCGGCCGTGATGCTCGGCACCTTCGCCGCCTTCCTGTCCGGGGCGCTGTACGGCTGGACGCTCGTCCTCGTGCGCCGGGCCGGGCGCAGGACGGCGATCCCGTTCGGGCCGTTCCTGATCGGCGGGGCGTTCATCGGGCTGCTGATCGGCGCCGGTGCGGCCTGACGTCGGTGCCCCGATACCCCTGGCGTAGGCTGGTTCGGTCCGCTCACAGCGGGCGGATCCGTCCACAACCCTTGACGAAAGGGACGCCCCGGTGACCGAGAAGGCCGACCTCCAGTCTGTGCTCGACCGTGCCGCAGCGGGCGGGCGGATCACCCCAGAGGAGGCGCTCGACCTCTACCGAGACGCCCCGCTGCACGCGCTCGGCGCCGCCGCGGACGCCGTACGCCGGCGCAGGTACGCGGGCACCGAGCACATCGCGACGTACATCATCGAGCGCAACATCAACTACACGAACGTGTGCGTCACGGCGTGCAAGTTCTGCGCCTTCTACGCCGCCCCCAAGGACAAGGCCAAGGGCTGGACCCGCGACCTCGACGACATTCTGCGGCGCTGCGCCGAGACCGTCGAACTCGGCGGCACGCAGATCATGTTCCAGGGCGGTCACCACCCGGACTACGGCGTGGAGTACTACGAGAAGCACTTCGCCGCCATCAAGAAGGAGTTCCCGCAGCTCGTCATCCACAGCCTGGGGGCGAGCGAGGTCGAGCACATGGCCCGGATCTCCGGGGTGTCGGTCGAGGAGGCCATCACCCGGATCCACGAGGCGGGCCTCGACTCCTTCGCCGGTGCCGGTGCCGAGCTGCTGCCCGAACGGCCGCGCAAGGCCATCGCCCCGCTGAAGGAGAGCGGCGAGCGCTGGCTGGAGATCATGGAGATCGCGCACGGCCTCGGCGTCGAGTCGACCTCGACCATGCTGATGGGCACCGGCGAGACCAACGCCGAGCGCATCGAGCACCTTCGGATGATCCGGGACGTCCAGGACCGCACGGGCGGCTTCCGGGCCTTCATCCCGTACACCTACCAGCCCGAGAACAACCACCTGAAGGGCCGTACGCAGGCCACGATCTTCGAGTACCTGCGGATGATCGCCATCGGGCGGCTGTTCATGGACAACATCGCCCACATCCAGGGGTCCTGGCTGACCACCGGCAAGGAGATCGGCCAGCTGTCGCTGCACTACGGCGCCGACGACCTCGGCTCGATCATGCTGGAGGAGAACGTCGTCTCCTCCGCCGGCGCCAAGCACCGCTCCAACCGGATGGAGATCATCGACCTGATCCGCAAGGCGGGGCGGGTTCCGGCCCAGCGGGCGACCACGTACGAGCACCTTGTCGTGCACGACGACCCGGCGAACGACCCCGTCGACGAGCGCGTGATGTCCCACATCTCCTCGACCGCGATCGAGGGCGGCACGGCCCATCCCGAGCTGAAGATCCTCGCCTCCAACTGATGTGACCGTGCTGACGATCCACGCGGACTCCAAGGGCCGGGCGCTCGCCGTCGAGGGCGCGTGGATCGCCGGGGCGGGACAGCTGACCGAGCTGTCCGCGGCGTATCCGCGGGCCCGGGTGCGTCAGTGGCCCGGCATCCTCACGCCCGGCTTCGTCAACCTGTACGGCACGGAGCTGCTGGAAGAGACCTACCACCCCGATCCGCGCGAGGCCGACGCGCTGGGCACCGAGCCGCTGACCGGGGACGCGCTGACGGCCCTCGCCATGGACGACACCCGCTGGGGCGCGAGCGCCCGGCGCGGCGTGCAGCGGATGCTGGCCCACGGGACGGTCGCGGCGGCCTTCGAACCGATGCGCAACCGCGCGGTGCGGGACGCCGTGCACCGCTCCGGCCTCGGCGTCCGCGACCGGCTCGGCCGCCCGGACGGACCGGCGTCCCTCGACCCGTACGCCTGCGGCACGCCACCGGAGTTCGCCCCGCCGAGGGAGCCGGGCTCCGCGGCCCGCTTCGCCGTGTTCGACGTACAGGACGAGACGGAACTGGCGCGGCGCGGCGCGGGCACGTGTGTGGCGACGGTGGTGGACGGCCGGCTGGTGCACCGCCGGCGGTGAGACCGGCTCACCCCGACAGCGCCTCCGCGAACGCCCCGTCCGCCTGCTCCACCCCGCTGCAATCGGTCAGGGCGTCGTCGTGCGCATCGTCACGGCACTGCCGATCCCGGAAGGTCGCCCACATCGAGACCCAGCCGATCCCTTTCGCCTCGGCGAACTCCCGCACCTGGGCGGCGTCGTCGAGCGAGAACGTCTCGTTGTCGACGTCGTTCACTCCGAGCATCGAGGTGAGCGCCATCGCCTTCCACGCGGTCGCGTCGGACGTGCCGAAGATCTTCTTCAACTGACGGTGCGTGGCCTCGGCGGAGGCGAGCGCGTAGTCACCCATGTCCCCGTCGTGCGACTCGCTGTAGTTCATCGTCATGATGTTCACGGTGGCGACCTGGACGTCGTGCCGATTCGCGGACTCCAGCAGCGCCACGGCGTCGGCGTCCAGGCCCGAGGGCATCACCGGCAGTGTGAAGGACACTTCGAGGTCGTCCCGCTCCTCCTGGAGCAGCGCGATCGCCTCCGACCGCAGGTCCACCGAGTCGGCGTCGGTCAGCTCGTCGCCCTCGATGTCGAAGTCGGCCCGCGAGGAACCGGCCGCGTCGAGCGCCTTCCCGTACGCCGCCGCCAGCTCGGCCGCGCTGTCGCAACTCGCCGCCAGCTCCTTGCCGGAGGCGCCGCCGAAGGAGACCCGGACGCCTGCGCCGTCCTGGGTGAGCTTGCGGATACGGGATCTCACGGCCGAGTCGGAGAGCGGGGTGGCGCCGTCCCACTCGGGCGTGCAGCCGCTGCCGTCCGAGACCACGAAGGCGAGGTTGTACACCGCCGGGGAGCCCGCGGAATCGGTCCCGGCGGCCTCGGTGGCGCTGATGTAGGGGGCGTACGACGTACCGGGGGAGCCCGTGCCCGACGGCGGTTCGGACGCGGACCCGCCCGTCCGCTGCGGCGCGGCGTCCGTCGTACCGCCGGACCCCGTCGAGCACGCCGAGCACGCCATGGCCAACGCGAGCAGGCAGGTGAGGAGTCCGGCCGCCGATTTCCCGAAGTGCGTCTGCATGCCCCCCAACCTCTCATCATCGCGTCATCATCGAGGCGAGGAGGAAGCCGCGGCCTCTTTCCGGAGGCCGTACTGCCACAATGGGCCCGTGACCCGCGCATCCCTGGACAAGCAGCCGCACGAAGTCGCCTCGATGTTCGACAACGTGGCGGAACGGTACGACCTGACCAACGACGTGCTGTCGCTCGGCCAGGACCGCAGATGGCGCAAGGAGGTCGCCAAGGCCGTCGACGCCCGTCCCGCGCAGAAGATCCTCGACCTGGCCGCAGGCACGGCCACCTCCTCACTGCCCTTCGCGCAGACCGGCGCCTACGTCGTCCCCTGCGACTTCTCCCTCGGCATGCTCCAGGTCGGCAAGCGCAAGCACACCTGGCTGCCGTTCACGGCGGGCGACGCGACGAGGCTGCCGTTCAAGGACGACACCTTCGACGCCGTGACGATCTCCTTCGGGCTGCGCAACGTCCAGGACTTCGATGCCGCGCTGCGCGAGATGTACCGGGTGACGCGGCCCGGCGGACGGGTCGTGATCTGCGAGTTCTCCCACCCGACCTGGGCGCCCTTCCGCACCGTCTACACCGAGTACCTGATGCGCGCCCTGCCGCCGGTCGCGCGCGCGGTGTCCTCGAACCCCGACGCGTACGTCTATCTCGCCGAGTCCATCCGCGCCTGGCCCGACCAGCCGGCGCTGGCCGAGCGGCTGCGCAAGGCCGGCTGGTCGAAGGTGGCCTGGCGGAACCTGACGGGCGGGGTCGTGGCCCTGCACCGCGGTTTCAAGCAGGGCTGAGCACCGGCCGCGGCAGGCTGAGCCCAGCGCCTTCGGGCCGAGCCGAGCCTTCGGGCCGAGCCCAGCCTTCATCCGAGCCCGGCTTCAGGCCGAGCTGACGACGACGTACGGGTCCCCGGGCTGGTCCAGTTCGCGCTGGAGCCCGCCCGAGGGCGGCCGTGGGATGCGTGGCTCGCGTACGCCTCCGCCGCCCTCGCCCTCACCGAAGTCGAACCAGACGTAGACCATCGAGTCCCGCGGCACCTCGGCACCGGGCTGGGGATACTGGCGGACGACGTAGTCGACGACGATGCGAGGGAAATCCGGCCGGTCGGGTGCGTTGAGGAGCAGGCCGTGCGACTTCGCCGCCTCGCGCGCGTCCATGGCCATCAGTCCGACGAGCTTCGGTACCCGCACCTCGGGCGTTTTGGGTGTTATACGCACAGATGTCACCCCCAGCGGTACTGGCAGGGTAACCGCCCCGCGGTGCCGTCCGGAAGCTTCAAGTACCTTTCTGTAACAGTCGATTACTCAAAGTGACCGAAGCGGAGTTCTGACCCCCGGATCGACCGTCACAGGGCGAGCCGGTAGCAGTGCCCCCGGTGCACCGCATCCGGCGTCGCGTAGACCTCGGCGAGACGCATCCCCAGCCGTCGCGTCACCGCGATCGAACGCTCGTTGCGGGCGTCGACCATCGCCACCACGCCCGGCACCCCGGCCGCCCGCACCCGCTCCAGCGTCAGCTGTGCCGCCGCCGCGACGTACCCCTTTCCCCAGTGCTCCCGGCCGAGCCGCCAGCCGATCTCGATCTCGCCCGTGGGACCCCAGTCCCGCTCCCAGGGCTGCGCCCCGGTGAAGCCGATGACCTGCTCGTCCTCGTCGAGGATCGTCCACAGACAGAACCCGCGCTCGGCGTCGTGTCGCCGCTGTCGGGCGGTGAGCTCCTCGTAGACGGACAGCTCCGCGGCCCGGCCGCCGTGGAACTCCATCACGTCCGGGTGGGCGAAGACCCGATGCCAGGCGATCGCGTCCTCATCGGTGGGCACACGCAGCCGTACTACGGGGAGGGTTCGGTTCACAGGGCAGCCCTTCAGCGGGGTGATCAATTCTGCTGAATAGACTGCCCATGTCCAGTGCCGGTCGGCACGCAGATTTCGAACCTTGGGGAGATCCCGCCGTGACCGAGCCCCTCTCCGAAAACACCGCCGATGTCATCGTCGTCGGCGCGGGGCCAGCCGGCTCCACCACCGCGTACCACCTCGCCAAGGCCGGACTCGACGTACTGCTCCTGGAGAAGACCGAGTTCCCGCGCGAGAAGGTCTGCGGCGACGGCCTCACCCCCCGGGCCACCAAGCAGCTCGTGGCCATGGGCATCGACATCTCCGAGGAAGCCGGCTGGCTGCGCAACAAGGGCCTGAGGATCATCGGCGGCGGTGTCCGCCTCCAGCTGGACTGGCCGGATCTCGCCTCCTTCCCGGACTACGGCCTCGTCCGCAAGCGCGACGACTTCGACGAGCAGCTCGCCCGCCAGGCCCAGAAGGCCGGCGCCCGCCTCTACGAGCGCTGCAACGTCGGCGCCCCGATCCTCGACGACCGCACCGGCCGGATCATCGGCGTGCACGCCAAGCTCGGCGAGGAGAAGCGCGAGGTCACCTTCCGCGCACCGCTGGTCGTGGCCGCCGACGGCAACTCCACCCGGCTGTCCCTGGCGATGGGCCTGCACCGCCGCGAGGACCGCCCGATGGGCGTCGCGGTCCGCACGTACTTCACCTCGCCCCGCCACGACGACGACTACCTGGAGTCCTGGCTGGAGCTGTGGGACCGCCGCGGCCCCGGCGAGGACCGTCTGCTGCCCGGCTACGGCTGGATCTTCGGCATGGGAGACGGCACCTCCAACGTCGGCCTCGGCGTGCTCAACACCTCCGAGTCCTTCAAGGAACTGGACTGGCGCGAGGTGCTGAAGGCCTGGTGCGCCTCCATGCCGGAGGAGTGGGGCTACACCCCGGAGAACATGACCGGGCCCATCCGCGGCGCCGCCCTGCCCATGGCCTTCAACCGCCAACCGCACTACACCAAGGGCCTGCTGCTGGTCGGCGACGCCGGCGGCCTGGTGAACCCCTTCAACGGCGAGGGCATCGCCTACGCCATGGAGTCCGGCCAGATCGCCGCCGACGTCATCGTCCAGGCCCACGCCCGCTCGACTCCCGCGGGCCGCGAGATGGCCCTCCAGCGCTATCCGCGCGTCCTGAAGGACACCTACGGCGGCTACTACACGCTGGGCCGCGCCTTCGTGAAGCTCATCGGCAACCCGAAGGTCATGAAGATCGCGGCCCAGCGCGGCCTGACCCACCCGATGCTGATGAGGTTCACCCTGAAGCTCCTCGCGAACCTCACGGACCCGACCGGCGGCGACGCCATGGACCGCATCATCAACGGCCTGAGCAAGGTGGCACCGAAGGCCTGACCCGCGACCGGCCCCGGGCGCGGGGCGGGCGGGACTTTGCGGGCGCGGCCTAGACCCTGTCGAGGGCCGCGACGTTGGCGGCCCGGCGGGCGAACACCTCGTCCCGCCGGTCCGCCATCTGCCCGAGCGCCTCCTCCCGCGCCCGCTCGGAGAGCCGGTCCAGATAGATCCGCCCGTCGCAGTGATCGGCCTCGTGGGCGAGGCAACGGGCGAAGTACCCGGTGCCCTCGATCACGAGCGGCTCCCCGTCCTTGTCGACCCCGCGCACCACGGCCCGGTCCGGACGCGGTACGTCCATCACCGCGCCCGGGACGGACAGGCACCCCTCGCCGTCGTCGACGAGCCTCCTGCGCGAGGCGTCGAGCGGTTCCAGCACCGGGTTGACGATGTGCCCGACGTGCCGGATCCCGTCGTCGTCCGGGCAGTCGTACACGAACAGCCGCAGACCGACCCCGACTTGGTTCGCCGCGAGCCCCGCCCCGTCCGCGATGTACATCGTCAGGAACATGTCGTCGATGAGCGCCGCGAGATCGGGCCCGAACTCGGTGACGTCCCGGCACGGCTTGTGCAGGACCTCCTCGCCCACCTCGGTGATCCTGCGCACCGACCCGCGCCGAGCCTCGGGGGCGAGGGGCGGATACGAGTCGACGGGCCGCCCCTGCACGAACACGCTTGGCATCTGAGGTCTCTCCCTGTGGTTGTGAGGATGCTGTGGGTGACCGGGAATCAGGCTTCCGGCTTGCGGAACCCCTCCCTACCCTCCGGGAATCATGACAACAGAACACGCGCAGAAGCCCCAGGAGAAGACGGGCCACCCGAGGCCGGGCCACACCCGCAGACACTTTCTGGCCGGAGCCGGGGGAGCGGCCGGCGCCCTCGCCTTATGGCCGGCCGGCAGTGCGAGCGCGGCGGCCGGCAAACGCGTGGCCGTCCTCGGCGGTGGAGTCTCCGGCCTGAGCGCCGCCCACGAACTCGCCGAGCGCGGCTACGCCGTCACCGTCTACGAGTACTACGACGCCCTCGGTGGCAAGGCCCGCTCCATGCCCGTCCCCGGCACGGCCGCCGGTGGCCGGGCCGACCTCCCCGCCGAACACGGCTTCCGGTTCTTCCCCGGCTTCTACCGGAACCTGCCGGACACCATGCGCCGCATCCCCGTCCCCGGCAACGCGCACGGCGTCCACGACGCCCTCGTCGGCGGCACCGAGGCCCTCTTCGCCCGCGCCGACGGCCGCCCCGACCTGCACTTCCCGCTGCGCCGCGCGACCACCCCGCCCCGGCCCGGCGACCTCGACCTCAACTGGATCCGCGACCAGATCCTCTCGGCCCTGGACCTCGGCACCCGCCTGCCCGCCCACGAGGCCGCCTACTTCGCCGGCCGCCTCCTCGTCCACCTCACCAGCTGCGAAGCCCGCCGTGAGCAGCAGTGGGAGAGGGTGTCGTGGTGGGACTTCATCCGCGCCGGCGAGATGAGCGAGGAGTACCGCACGCTCCTGGGCATCGGCCAGACCCGCAACCTCGTCGCCACCCGCGCGGAGGTGGCGTCCACCCGCACGGTCGGCCGCGTCATCATCGAGGCCCTGCTCCTGTGGGGCCTGCTCGGCCGCGGCATGGACGGCGACGCCGACATCGACCGTGTCCTCGACGCCCCCACCAGCGAGGCCTGGATCGACCCCTGGGAGGCCCACCTGCGCTCCCTCGGCGTCGAGTTCGTCCTCGGCACCCAGGTCCATGAGATCCGCTACGAGGGCGGTCGCGTGACCGGCGTCCGGGTCTCGGCGCGCGACGGCGGCGGCGCACGTACGGTCACCGCCGACCACTACGTCTGCGCCCTGCCGGTCGAGCACGCCCGTGCGACGTGGAGCCCGGCGCTGCGCGCGGCGGACCCGCAGCTCGCCCGGTGCGACGCGCTGAAGACGGACTGGATGACCGGCGTGATGTTCTATCTGCGCACGCCCACACCGGTCGTGCACGGCCACATCAACTGCCTCGACTCGCCCTGGTCGGTGACCGCGGTCGGCCAGGCCCAATTCTGGGACGGACGGGACTTTTCGCGCGACTACGGCGACGGCCGGGCCCAGGACTGCCTCTCCGCGATCATCTCGGAGTGGGACAAGCCCGGCATCCTGTACGGCAAGACGGCCAAGCAGTGCACCAAGGAGGAGGTCGTCGCCGAACTCTGGGCTCAGCTGAAGGACGGCTTGAACGACGCCGGCAAGACCACCCTGCGGGACGAGGACCGCCTCGGCTGGTTCATGGACCCGGCTGTGACGGGCCTGGGCGGCCCGGACCCGCAGAACCGCGAGCAGCTCCTCATCCACCCCACGGGCACCCTCTACAACCGGCCCACGGCCCGCACAAAGGTCCCGAACTTCTTCCTCGCGGGCGACTACGTCCGCACGGACGTCGATCTGGCCACGATGGAGGGTGCCAACGAGTCCGCCCGCCTGGCCGTCAACGCCCTCCTCGACGCGGACAATTCGGACGCCGAACGCTGCCGGATCTGGGAGCTGTACCGGCCCCCGGAGCTGGAGCCGCTGAAGCGCGTCGACGAGGTGCGCCACAGGCTGGGCCTGCCCAACACCTTCGACCTGGGATGAGGCGGAAGGGCCGCTGCCCCCGAGCGGCTGCGGCCCTTCAGGACACCGTACGGGTCAGAGCACTCGCACGGCACCCGACGCCGGGTAACCGGAAAGGTCCTGGATGACGACGCCCTTGGACGGGTTGGCCGCGTCCAGGTACTGGCCGTTCCCGATGTAGACACCCACGTGGTACGCGGAGCCCTTGCCGCCCCAGTAGAGGATGTCGCCGACCTGGATCTGCGAGAGCGGGATGTCCGTGCCGGACATCGACTGGTCCTGCGAGACCCGCGGCAGGTCGACGCCGACCTGCTTGTACGCGGCCTGGACCAGGCTGGAGCAGTCCCACGCGTTGGGGCCGGTGGCACCCATGACGTACGCGTCGCCCAGCTGCGCCTTGAGGAAGGAGATGACCGTGCCGACGCTGCCGCTGGCGGGCGCGGACACGTCCGTGCCGGTGCTCGCGGACGCGGACAGGGTGGCGCGCTCGGTGCTGCGCGAGGCGGCGGCCTCCGCGGCGGCCTTGCGGGCCTCTTCCGCCTTCTTCTTCGCCTCGGCCTTCTTCTTGGCCTCCGCGAGGTCCTTCTTGGCTTCCTTGGCCGCCGCGGCTGCGGCTGCGTCGCGCTCGGCGTCGAGCTCGTAGTTCGCCGCCGCCAGCTGCGTGGCGTCCGCGGACTGGGCGAGCTGGTTCGCCAGGTCGCCCGTGAGGGCGGGCAGTTCGATGGTCTGCGTCACCGGCTCGGCGGCATTCGCCGTGGCCGACGCACCCGCCGCTGCCATGCTGAGGACGCCACCGGCAACTCCGGCGCGCATCGCGATGGTCGTCGACGCGGTGCGGCGGGGCTTCCGGTGGCTACGTATGTGAGCGGTGTGGGACATGAGAACAACCGGTATCAGGGGCTCCTCCATACCTTCAAGAAACGTGTGCTGCGCCACAGTTGCTCAACGGACGCCTCAAATCCCTGCCGGACCGCCCCTTATTGACGCCGTAACGGACATTGCGGGCGAGCTGCATTCGGCCCGTGATCACGGGCTTTCATCATTAAGTCCGGATTGCCCTCCGCCTACCACTTGTTGGGACAGGTGGCCAAGCCCGGTTCTCATGGGACTCTCATGGATGTGGCAGAGGTCACGCAACGGTTACGGGGCCGTGCGCGTCACGTGCCCGGATCGCACCCCCTGACGCTCGTGAACGCGTGCACGCGTCCACATCCCCCCTCACACCTCCCTCTGATGTGTGAACGCGCTCCTCTATCAAGCCGTCCGGTCCAACGCCAATTTGCATGCAAGAGAACTCTCTTGATATGGAGACGCCCCCTCCGAGCTGCGGCGACGAGCGAAAATGTCACCTCTGGTGATCACCTGAACGCTTCTCGTGTGAAGATCACCGCTCATCCGGCTTCATGATCCTTCGTCAGGTGGTGGAGATCACAAAGCTTGTGCAATACCCCGTGTCGCAGATCACAGAGCGGCAGGCATAAGATGCGAGGCAGTTGGGCTTGTGACCTGCTTCACATGTTCTCGATCTTCGCCGGGACGAGCGGGGCTCGTGGGACCGGTGAGGCGGCTGTGAGCCCAGTGCAACCGCCAGCAGTCAGTGCCGACTGAGAGGAGCGAGGAGCGGTGAACGCGTATGCGCCCATCCTCGTACTGGGAGCCCTCGGGGCAGGCTTTGCGATCTTCTCCGTGGTCATGGCCACGCTGATCGGTCCGAAGCGATACAACCGGGCCAAGCTCGAGGCCTATGAGTGCGGCATCGAACCGACCCCCACGCCGGCCGGCGGCGGGCGCTTCCCGATCAAGTACTACCTGACGGCGATGCTCTTCATCATCTTCGATATCGAGATCGTCTTCCTCTACCCCTGGGCCGTCACCTTCGACGCCCTGGGGATTTTCGGGCTCGTGGAGATGCTGCTCTTCGTGCTCACCGTCTTCGTCGCGTACGCGTACGTATGGCGGCGCGGCGGCCTGGAATGGGACTGAGGGGCTTTTAACGACATGGGACTCGAAGAAAAGCTGCCGAGCGGATTCCTGCTGACCACCGTCGAGCAGGCCGCGGGCTGGGTGCGCAAGGCGTCCGTCTTCCCGGCCACTTTCGGCCTCGCCTGCTGCGCCATCGAGATGATGACCACCGGTGCCGGCCGCTACGACCTGGCGCGCTTCGGCATGGAGGTCTTCCGCGGCTCGCCGCGCCAGGCCGACCTGATGATCGTCGCCGGCCGGGTCAGCCAGAAGATGGCGCCGGTGCTCAGGCAGGTCTACGACCAGATGCCGAACCCCAAGTGGGTGATCTCCATGGGGGTCTGCGCCTCCTCGGGCGGCATGTTCAACAACTACGCGATCGTGCAGGGCGTCGACCACATCGTCCCGGTCGACATCTATCTGCCCGGCTGCCCGCCACGGCCCGAGATGCTGATGGACGCCATTCTCAAGCTCCACCAGAAGATCCAGTCCTCCAAGCTCGGTGTGAACGCCGAGGAGGCGGCCCGTGAGGCGGAGGAAGCGGCGCTCAAGGCCCTGCCCACGATCGAGATGAAGGGGCTGCTGCGGTGAGCGACGCGAACGGCACCAACGGAGCGAACGGGGCGAACGGCTCCAACGGGGCGAACGGCTCCAGCGAGGTCAACCCCGAGAAGGACCTCTCCGCCTCCAACCTCCCCGGCCAGCGCGGTCAGGGCGGTGAGGAGATCCGCGTTCAGCGCGGCATGTTCGGCGCCAACAACGGCGGCGACACCTCCGGATACGGCGGTCTGGTCCGCTCGGTCCGGCTCCCTGGACCGGCGAGCCGCCCCTACGGAGGCTGGTTCGACGAGGTCGCCGACGAACTCGAAGGCGCGCTGGAGGAACAGGGCCTCCTGCCCGACAACGCCATCGAGAACACGGTCGTCGACCGCGACGAACTCACCTTCCACATCGAACGCGAGCACCTGGTCCGAGTCGCCCGCACCCTGCGCGACGACCCGGCCCTGCGCTTCGAACTGTGCACCGGCGTCAGCGGCGTCCACTACCCGAGCGACAAGGGCCGCGAGCTGCACGCCGTCTACCACCTGCGCTCGATCACCCACAACCGGCTGATCCGCCTCGAAGTCAGCGCCCCCGACAGCGACCCGCACATCCCGTCGCTCGTCTCCGTGTACCCGACGAACGACTGGCACGAGCGCGAGACGTACGACTTCTTCGGCATCGTCTTCGACGGTCACCCCGCCCTGACGCGGATCATGATGCCGGACGACTGGCAGGGCCACCCGCAGCGCAAGGACTACCCCCTCGGCGGCATCCCCGTCGAGTACAAGGGCGCCCAGATCCCGGCTCCGGACCAGCGGAGGTCGTACTCGTGAGCACGCAGTCAGCATCCGCCCGTGAGACCACGGAAGGCACCGTATACACGGTCACCGGTGGCGACTGGGACGAGGTCGTCCAGGCCGCGGCCCGTGCCGACGACGAGCGCATCGTCCTCAACATGGGCCCCCAGCACCCCTCCACGCACGGAGTGCTCCGCCTGATCCTGGAGATCGACGGCGAGACCGTCACCGAGGCACGCTGCGGCATCGGCTACCTCCACACCGGCATCGAGAAGAACCTCGAGTACCGGACCTGGACGCAGGGCACCACGTTCGTTACGCGCATGGACTACCTGACGTCCTTCTTCAACGAGACCGCCTACTGTCTCGCCGTCGAGAAGCTCCTCGGCCTCGAGGACCAGATCACCGAGCGTGCCAAGATCATCCGGGTGCTCCTGATGGAGCTGAACCGGCTCTCCTCCCACCTGGTGTGCATCGCCACCGGCGGAATGGAACTCGGCGCCACCACGATCATGATCTACGGATTCCGTGATCGTGAAATGATTCTCGACATCTACGAGCTCATCACGGGCCTGCGGATGAACCACGCGTACATCCGCCCCGGCGGACTCGCCCAGGACCTGCCGCCCGGCGCGGTGGACCAGATCCGCGAGTTCGTGAAGAAGATGAAGAAGAACCTCCCGGAGTACGACAAGCTCGCCACCGGGAACCCCATCTTCAAGGCCCGCATGCAGGACATCGGCTATCTCGACCTGGCCGGCTGCATGGCCCTCGGTGCCACCGGCCCGATCCTGCGCTCCACCGGCCTGCCGCACGACCTGCGCAAGGCGCAGCCGTACTGCGACTACGAGACCTACGACTTCGAGATCCCGACCGCCGACACCTGCGACTCCTACGGGCGCTTCCTGATCCGCCTGGAGGAGATGCGCCAGTCGCTCGGGATCGTCGAGCAGTGCCTGGACCGGCTCCAGCCCGGCCCGGTCATGGTCGCCGACAAGAAGATCGCCTGGCCCGCCCAGCTCGCCCTGGGCCCCGACGGGCTCGGCAACTCCCTCGACCACATCAAGAAGATCATGGGCACCTCCATGGAGGCCCTGATCCACCACTTCAAGCTGGTCACCGAGGGCTTCCGCGTCCCGCCGGGACAGGCGTACGCGGCGGTCGAGTCGCCCAAGGGCGAGCTCGGGGTGCATGCCGTGTCCGACGGCGGCACCCGCCCCTTCCGGGTCCACTTCCGCGACCCGTCCTTCACCAACCTTCAGGCCATGGCGGCGATGTGCGAGGGCGGCCAGGTCGCCGACGTCATCGTCGCCGTGGCGTCCATCGACCCCGTGATGGGAGGCGTCGACCGGTGACCACCAGTTCTTCGGAGCGGGGCGTCAGCCTGGGCATGCCCGAACTGCCCGCGCCCGCGTACCCGGACGACGTTCGGGAACGGCTCGAGCGGGACGCGCGCGAGATCGTCGCCCGCTACCCGGACTCCCGGTCCGCACTGCTGCCGCTGCTGCACCTCGTGCAGTCGGAGGAGGGGCACGTCACGCGCACGGGCATGCAGTTCTGCGCGGACGTACTCGGCCTGACCACGGCCGAGGTCACCGCGGTCGCGACCTTCTACACCATGTACCGGCGCAGGCCGAGCGGTGACTACCAGGTGGGCGTCTGCACCAACACCCTGTGTGCGGTGATGGGCGGTGACGCGATCTTCGAGGAGCTCCAGGAGCACCTCGGCGTCGGCAACGGCGAGACCACCGACGACGGCAAGGTCACCCTGGAGCACATCGAGTGCAACGCGGCCTGCGACTTCGCGCCGGTCGTGATGGTCAACTGGGAGTTCTTCGACAACCAGACCCCGGCGAGCGCCAAGCGCCTCGTCGACGACCTGCGCGCCGGCCGGGACGTCGAGCCCACGCGCGGGGCCCGCTTGTGCACCTTCAAGGAGACCGCGCGGATCCTGGCCGGATTCCCCGACGAGCGGCCCGGGGCCGTCGAGGAGAGCGGCAGTGCGGGACCCGCGTCGCTGGTGGGCCTCCGCCTGGCCAGGGGAGAGGCCGCACCCCCGCGCGTGGTCCATCCGCGGGACGGCGGCCCGCACGACGAGCCGCAGGACAGGACAGTGCACCAACCGTCGCCGACTGAACACCTCAGTTCGCACGACGCGCCGCAGGAATCGTCCGCGTCCGACCCAGCCCACCCGGCAGGGCCTGTCGCCGAGGAGGGGGAGTGATGACGTTGGCACCAGAGCTGAAGGAAAACAGCCCCGAGAAGCTGCTCGCACCCGTGCTGTCGGCCTTCTGGGACGAGGACAGGTCCTGGACGCTGGACGTCTACCGAAGGCACGAAGGGTACGAGGGACTTCGTAAGGCGCTCGCCATGTCGCCGGACGACCTGATCGCGTACGTCAAGGACTCCGGCCTGCGCGGGCGTGGTGGCGCGGGATTCCCGACGGGAATGAAGTGGCAGTTCATTCCCCAGGGTGATGGAAAACCGCACTATCTAGTTGTCAACGCCGACGAATCGGAGCCCGGAACGTGCAAGGACATTCCGCTCCTCTTCGCGAACCCGCATAGCCTCATCGAGGGCATTGTCATCGCGTGTCATGCCATCAGGTCTTCGCATGCCTTCATTTATCTGCGTGGTGAAGTCGTCCCTGTTCTGCGGCGGTTGCACGAGGCCGTGCGCGAGGCCTATGCGGCCGGCTTCCTCGGCGAGAACATCCTCGGCAGTGGCCTCGACCTCGACCTCACCGTGCACGCCGGCGCCGGCGCGTACATCTGCGGTGAGGAGACCGCACTGCTCGACTCGCTCGAAGGCCGCCGCGGTCAACCGCGGCTGCGTCCCCCCTTTCCTGCGGTGGCAGGTCTCTACGCCTGCCCGACTGTTGTGAACAACGTCGAGTCGATCGCGTCGGTTCCCGCGATCCTGCATCGGGGCAAGGACTGGTTCAGGTCGATGGGCAGCGAGAAGTCCCCGGGCTTCACGCTCTACTCGCTCAGCGGCCATGTCGCGAGCCCCGGCCAGTACGAGGCCCCGCTCGGGATCACCCTGCGCCAGCTGCTGGACATGAGCGGTGGCATGCGCCCCGGTCACCGGCTGAAGTTCTGGACGCCGGGCGGCTCGTCCACGCCGATGTTCACCGACGAGCACCTCGACGTCCCCCTCGACTACGAAGGAGTGGGCGCCGCCGGTTCCATGCTCGGCACCAAGGCGCTCCAGTGCTTCGACGAGACGACCTGCGTGGTGCGCGCCGTCACCCGCTGGACCGAGTTCTACGCCCACGAGTCCTGCGGCAAGTGCACACCCTGCCGCGAAGGCACGTACTGGCTCGTGCAGTTGCTGCGCGACATCGAGGCCGGCAAGGGCGTCATGTCCGACCTCGACAAGCTGAACGACATCGCCGACAACATCAACGGCAAGTCCTTCTGCGCCCTCGGCGACGGTGCCGCCTCGCCGATCTTCTCCTCGCTGAAGTACTTCCGCGAGGAGTACGAGCAGCACATCACGGGCCGCGGCTGCCCCTTCGACCCGGCCAAGTCGACGGCCTGGGCCGACCACCGCACGGAGGTGAACGCATGACCGTGACCACGAGCGCTCCCTCCGGCGGGGGAGAGGCGGCCGTTCCGCCGGAGGATCTCGTGTCGCTGACCATCGACGGCGTCGAGATCAGCGTGCCGAAGGGCACCCTGGTCATCCGGGCCGCCGAGCAACTCGGCATCGAGATCCCCCGCTTCTGCGATCACCCGCTCCTCGACCCGGCCGGCGCCTGCCGGCAGTGCATCGTCGAGGTCGAGGGCCAGCGCAAGCCGATGGCGTCCTGCACCATCACCTGCACCGACGGCATGGTCGTGAAGACGCATCTCACCTCGCCGGTCGCGGAAAAGGCGCAGAAGGGTGTGATGGAGCTCCTGCTCATCAACCACCCGCTGGACTGCCCGGTCTGCGACAAGGGCGGCGAGTGCCCGCTGCAGAACCAGGCCATGTCGCACGGCGACGCCGAGTCCCGCTTCGAGGGCAAGAAGCGGACGTACGAGAAGCCCGTACCGATCTCCACGCAGGTGCTGCTCGACCGTGAGCGGTGCGTGCTGTGCGCCCGCTGCACCCGGTTCTCCAACCAGGTCGCGGGCGACCCGATGATCGAACTGCTCGAGCGGGGCGCGCTCCAGCAGGTCGGTACCGGCGAGGGCGACCCGTTCGAGTCCTACTTCTCCGGCAACACCATCCAGATCTGCCCGGTCGGCGCGCTCACCTCGGCGGCGTACCGGTTCCGCTCCCGGCCCTTCGACCTCGTCTCCTCGCCGTCGGTGTGCGAGCACTGCTCCGGCGGCTGCGCGACGCGTACCGACCACCGGCGCGGCAAGGTCATGCGAAGGCTCGCGGCCGACGACCCCGAGGTCAACGAGGAGTGGATCTGCGACAAGGGGCGGTTCGCGTTCCGGTACGCCCAGCAGCGCGACCGCCTTCAGACGCCGCTGGTGCGCAACGCGGAGGGCGATCTCGAACCGGCCTCCTGGCCGGAGGCGCTCCAGATCGCGGCGCAGGGGCTGCTCGCCTCGCGCGGCCGGACCGGTGTCCTGACCGGCGGCCGGCTCACCGTCGAGGACGCCTACGCGTACAGCAAGTTCGCGCGCGTGGCGCTCGACACGAACGACATCGACTTCCGCGCGCGGGCGCACAGCGGTGAGGAAGCCGACTTCCTCGCCTCCCGGGTCGCCGGTCACGGCCGCAACCTCGACGGTACGGGCGTCACGTACACCGCCCTGGAGAAGGCCCCGGCCGTCCTGCTGGTCGGGTTCGAGGCCGAGGAGGAGGCGCCCGGAGTCTTCCTGCGGCTGCGCAAGGCGTGGCGCAAGCACGGCCAGAAGGTCTTCTCACTCGCCACGCACGCCACACGCGGCCTGGAGAAGGCCGGCGGCACCCTGCTGCCGGCCGCCCCCGGCACCGAGACGGAGTGGCTGGACGCGCTCGCGAGCGGAGTCGGCCTGGACGAGGCCGGATCGAAGGCGGCCGAGGCGCTGCGCGCCGAGGGCGCGGTGATCGTCGTCGGCGAGCGGCTGGCCACCGTCGCGGGCGGACTCACCGCCGCCGTACGGGCCACGTCCGCGACCGGCGCCGAACTGGTCTGGATCCCGCGCCGGGCGGGTGAGCGGGCCGCCGTCGAGGTGGGCGCGCTGCCGTCGCTGCTGCCCGGCGGACGTCCCGCGACCGACCCGCGCGCGCGTGAGGAGGTCGCCGCCGTCTGGGGCGTGGCCGAACTGCCCCACCGCTACGGCCGTGACACCGGCCAGATCGTCGAGGCCGCCGCCTCCGGTGAACTACAGGCGCTGCTGGTCGCCGGCGTCGAGGTCGCCGACCTGCCCGACCCGGCACGCACGCGTGCGGCGCTCGCCGAGGTCGGTTTCGTGGTGTCGCTGGAGCTGCGGCCCGGCGAGGTGACCGAGCTCGCCGATGTCGTCCTGCCCGTCGCCGCAGTCGCCGAGAAGGCCGGCACCTTCCTCAACTGGGAGGGCAGGGTCCGCTTCTTCGAGGCCGCGCTCAAGCCCGACCAGATGACGCGCCGCATGGCCCCGACCGACGCGCGCGTGCTGCAGATGCTGGCCGACGCCATGGACGTACACCTGGGTCTGCCGGATCTGCGCACCACGCGCGCGGAGATCGACCGGCTCGGGTCCTGGGACGGACCGCGGGCGACCGACCCCCTGGAAACCGCCGCCGAGTTGCCGCGGCCGGCTGCCGGTGAGGCCGTCCTGGCCGGGCACCGGCTGCTGCTCGACCACGGTCTGCTCCAGGAGGGCGACGAGGCGCTCGCCGGTACCCGGCACGCAGCCCACGCGCGCGTGTCGGCCGCCACGGCTGCCGAGGCCGGTGTGAAGGACGGCGACGTCCTCGCGGTGGCCGGCCCCGTCGGTGCCGTCGAACTCCCGCTGAAGATCACCGAGATGCCCGACCGGGTGGTCTGGCTCCCGCTGAACTCCGTGGGCCACGGCGTCGCCTCCGACACCGGGGCGCTGCCCGGAGCACTCGTCCGCATCGGCCCGGCGACCCTCGCGTCCGAGGCCCCCGAGGAGGTGGAGGCATGAGCCCTTTCCTCGCCGCTGAAGACCTCTCGATGTTCGGCCGCGACCCCTGGTGGCTGGTCGTCATCAAGGCGGTGTTCTGCTTCGCCTTCCTGATGGTGACCGTGCTGTTCTCCATCGTGTGGGAGCGCAAGGTCGTCGCCTGGATGCAGCTGCGCATCGGTCCCAACCGGCACGGCCCCTGGGGCATGCTCCAGTCGCTCGCCGACGGCATCAAGCTGATGCTGAAGGAAGACGTCATCGTCAAGCGCGCGGACAAGGTGGTCTACATCCTCGCGCCGATCGTCGCGGCCATCCCGGCCTTCATGGCGATCGCGGTGATCCCCTTCGGCCCGGCCGGCAACGAGATCTCGATCTTCGGCCAGCGCACCACGATGCAGCTGACCGACCTGCCGATCGCGATGCTCTACATCCTCGCGGTCGCCTCCGTCGGCATCTACGGCATCGTGCTCGCGGGCTGGAGTTCCGGCTCCACCTATCCGCTGCTCGGTGGCCTGCGCTCCTGTGCGCAGATGATCTCGTACGAGATCGCGATGGGTGCCGCCTTCGCCTCGGTGTTCCTCTACTCCGGGTCGATGTCGACCTCGGCGATCGTCGAGGCGCAGCAGGACCGCTGGTACATCGTGCTGCTGCCGGTGTCCTTCCTGATCTACATCGTGACGATGGTCGGGGAGACCAACCGCGCCCCGTTCGACATGCCGGAGTCCGAGGGCGACCTGGTCGGCGGCTTCAACACCGAGTACTCGTCCATCAAGTTCGCGATGTTCATGCTCGCCGAGTACGTGAACATGGTGACGGTCTCGGCCGTGTCCGTGACGCTCTTCCTGGGCGGCTGGCGGGCCCCGTATCCGGTCAGCGCCTTCTGGGAGGGCGCGAACCACGGGTGGTGGCCGCTGCTCTGGTTCGTGGTCAAGGTGCAGCTGCTGCTGTTCTTCTTCATCTGGCTGCGCGGCACGCTGCCCCGCGTCCGCTACGACCAGCTGATGAAGCTCGGCTGGAAGGTCCTCATCCCGGTCTCCGTCGTCTGGCTGATGCTCGTCGCGACCGTGCGGACGCTGCGCAACGAGAACTACGACTTCGCCGACATCGCCCTCTACGTCGGCGGCGGCGTCCTCGCGCTGCTCATCCTCTCCTTCATCGCGGACATGTTCCGCGAGCGGACGAAGGCGGCAGCGCAGCCTGCCGAGGAACCCGCCGGGTTCGACGCGATGGCCGGTGGATTCCCCGTACCGCCCCTGCCCGGACAGGAGCTTCCGCCGGTGCCGCGGCGCCGCCCGCGCCGTGAGCGGGAGCTGATTGTCAGTGGTGGGTCCGATACTCCAAGTGACGGATCTCTGGATGGAAAGGAGGCGTCCGATGGCTGAGGAGCCCAAGGAGACCAAGCCCGGTTTCCAGAACCCCGTGGCCGGCTTCGGCGTGACCTTCAAGGCCATGTTCAAGAAGCGGCTGACCGAGCAGTACCCGGAGCAGCAGAAGACCACCGCTCCGCGCTTCCACGGACGGCACCAGCTCAACCGCCATCCGGACGGCCTGGAGAAGTGCGTCGGCTGCGAGCTGTGCGCCTGGGCCTGCCCCGCCGACGCCATCTATGTGGAAGGCGCCGACAACACCGACGAGGAGCGCTACTCGCCGGGCGAGCGCTACGGCCGCGTCTACCAGATCAACTACGCCCGCTGCATCCTGTGCGGCCTGTGCATCGAGGCGTGCCCCACGCGCGCGCTGACGATGACCAACGATTTCGAGCTCGCGGACTCCAGCCGCGCCAACCTCATCTACACCAAGGAGCAGCTGCTCGCCGGCCTCGAGGACGGCATGGTCGACACCCCCCACGCCATCTACCCGGGGACGGACGAACAGGACTACTACCGGGGTCTGGTGACGGAGGCCGCCCCGGGTACCGAGCGCCAGGTGGCCCTCTCCAAGGGCGAGGTCCCGCCGGAGGCCGCCACGACCTTCGGTGAGGACGAACCGGCGTCTGGGAAGGTGATCGGCCGATGACCCAGCAGCTCGCCGCCTACTCCACCTCGACCGGCGAGGCCGTCCAGTTCTGGATCCTCGGCACCGTCGCCGTCATTGGCGCCCTGTGCACCGTCTTCATGAAGAAGGCCGTGCACAGCGCGCTCTGCCTCGCCGGGACCATGATCGTCCTGGCGGTCTTCTACCTCGCCAACGGCGCCTACTTCCTGGGCGTCGTGCAGATCGTCGTCTACACCGGCGCGATCATGATGCTGTTCCTGTTCGTGGTGATGCTCGTCGGCGTCACGGCCGCCGACTCCTTGAAGGAGACCATCAAGGGCCAGCGCTGGCTGGCCCTTCTCAGTGGCCTCGGCTTCGGCATCCTGCTGATCGCGGGCATCGGCAACGCCTCTCTGGCGGAGTTCAACGGCCTCGCCCAGGCGAACGCGAACGGCAACGTGGAGGGTCTCGCCGCCCTCATCTTCACCAAGTACGTCTTCGCGTTCGAGATCACCGGAGCCCTGCTGATCACGGCCGCCGTCGGCGCCATGGTGCTCACGCACCGCGAGCGCATCGAGCGCGCCAAGACCCAGCGCGAGCTGTCCGAGGAACGCGTGCGCGAGGGCAAGCACGTCCCGCCGCTGCCGGCGCCCGGCGTCTATGCCCGGCACAACGCCGTGGACATCGCGGGGCTGCTGCCCGACGGCACCCCGTCCGACCTCACGGTCAGCAAGACGCTGCGTGAGCGCGGACAGATCCGGGACGTGTCCACCGAGGCGCTCAACGACCTGCGGGCGCTCGAACAGCGCGCGGAGGACCGCCTGGAGCGGACCGCGATCGAGCCGTCGGCCTTCAAGCGGCCGGAGGAGGCGTCCAAGTGAACCCGGTCAACTACCTCTATCTCGCAGCCCTGTTGTTCACGATCGGCGCCACCGGCGTGCTGATCAGGCGCAACGCGATCGTCGTCTTCATGTGCATCGAGCTGATGCTCAACGCCTGCAACCTCACGCTCGTCGCCTTCTCGCGGATGCACGGCAATCTCGACGGCCAGATCATCGCGTTCTTCACGATGGTCGTCGCCGCCGCGGAGGTCGTCGTCGGGCTCGCGATCATCGTGTCGCTGTTCCGTTCCCGCCACTCGGCCTCGGTCGACGACGCCAGCCTGATGAAGCTCTGAGGGGTCGGAAGAATCGTGGAGAACCTGATCGCGCTGCTGATCGCGGCGCCATTGCTCGGAGCGGCCGTACTGCTGTGTGGTGGGCGGCGGCTCGATGCCGTCGGCCACTGGATCGGCACGCTCCTGTCGTTCGTCTCCTTCGCCTTCGGTGTGGTCCTCTTCGCCGACCTGCTCGGCAAGACAGCCGAGGACCGGACCCTGACTAGCCACCTGTTCAGCTGGATCCCGGTCGAGGGCTTCCAGGCGGACATCGCCTTCCGCCTGGACCAGCTGTCGATGACGTTTGTGCTGCTGATCACGGGCGTCGGCTCGCTGATCCACCTGTACTCCGTCGGGTACATGGAGCACGACGAGCGGCGCCGCCGCTTCTTCGGCTATCTGAACCTGTTCCTCGCAGCGATGCTGCTGCTCGTCCTCGCCGACAACTACCTGCTGCTGTACGTCGGCTGGGAAGGCGTCGGTCTCGCCTCCTACCTGCTGATCGGCTTCTGGCAGCACAAGCCCAGCGCCGCCACCGCCGCGAAGAAGGCCTTCCTGGTCAACCGCGTCGGCGACATGGGTCTGTCGATCGCGATCATGCTGATGTTCCTGTGGTTCGGCACCTTCGCCTTCGAGCCGGTGCTCGGCAGCCCCGGAGAGGCCGGCCTGGTCGGTGACGCGAACGAGGGCAAGCTGACCGCGCTCGGCCTGATGCTGCTGCTCGCCGCATGCGGCAAGTCGGCCCAGGTACCGCTGCAGTCCTGGCTCGGGGACGCGATGGAGGGCCCGACCCCGGTCTCGGCCCTCATCCACGCCGCGACGATGGTGACCGCGGGCGTCTACCTGATCGTCCGCTCCGCCGACATCTTCAACGCCGCGCCGGACGCGCAGCTGGTCGTCACCATCGTCGGTGCGGTCACGCTCCTCTTCGGTGCGATCGTCGGTTGCGCGAAGGACGACATCAAGAAGGCGCTGGCCGGCTCGACCATGTCGCAGATCGGCTACATGATCCTCGCCGCGGGCCTCGGCCCCATCGGCTACGTCTTCGCGATCATGCACCTGGTGACGCACGGCTTCTTCAAGGCCGGGCTGTTCCTCGGCGCCGGTTCGGTCATGCACGGCATGAACGACGAGGTCGACATGCGCAAGTACGGCGGTCTGCGCAAGTACATGCCGGTCACCTTCGTCACCTTCGGACTGGGCTACCTCGCGATCATCGGTTTCCCGGGCCTGTCAGGCTTCTTCTCCAAGGACAAGATCATCGAGGCGGCGTTCGCCAAGGGCGGCACCGAGGGCTGGATCCTCGGCGGCTGCGCGCTGCTGGGCGCGGCCATCACGGCGTACTACATGACGCGCGTGATGCTGATGACGTTCTTCGGCGAGGAGCGCTGGCGTCACACGAAGACCGCGTCCCCGGCCGAGCCCAGCGCGGAGCCCGCCGCCGAGACGCACGGCGCGCACGACGAGCTGCACCCGCACGAGTCGCCCAAGATCATGACGATCCCCATGATCCTGCTGGCGGTCGGATCCGTGGCAGGCGGTGCGTTCTTCAGCATCGGCGACCGCTTCGTGCACTGGCTGGAGCCCATCACCGGGTACGCCCACGGCCACCCGCCGATCAGTGCGGCCACGGTCACCGGCGCCACCGTCGCGTGCATGGTCATCGGCGTCGCGGTCGCCTACGCGCAGTACGGCCGCCGCCCCGTCCCGGTCGTCGCCCCGCGCGGATCGCTGCTCACCCGGGCCGCCCGGCGCGACCTGCTCCAGGACGACTTCAACCACGTCGTCCTCGTGCGCGGCGGCGAGCACCTCACCCGCTCCCTGGTGTACGTCGACCACACCCTGGTCGACGGCGTCGTCAACGGCACGGCGGCCTCCATGGGCGGCCTGTCCGGACGGATGCGCAGGCTTCAGAACGGCTTCGCGCGGTCGTACGCGGTCTCGATGTTCGGCGGTGCGGCGATCCTCATCGCCGCGACCCTGCTGATGAGGGCGGTCTGATACCGATGTCCTTTCCTCTGCTGACAGCCACGGCGGTGCTCCCGGCGATCGGGGCGATCGCCACGGCCGCCGTACCGGCCGCGCAGCGCACCGTCGCCAAGTGGCTGGCGCTGCTCGTCTCGCTGGCCACACTCGCCCTCGCGATCACCGTCCTGGCCCGTTTCGACCCGGACGGCGACCGCTACCAGCTCACCGAATCCCACGCCTGGATCGCCGACTTCGGGGTCCGTTACGAACTCGGCGTGGACGGCATCGCGGTGGCGCTGATCGCGCTGACGGCGCTGCTGATCCCGTTCATCATCCTCGCGGGCTGGCACGACGCCGACCCGCTGGAGACCGGAAGCACGCGCTGGCGGCCCACGCAGGGCTTCTTCGCCCTGATCCTGGCCGTCGAGGCGATGGTGATCCTCTCCTTCGAGGCCACCGACGTCTTCCTTTTCTACATCTTCTTCGAAGCCATGCTCATCCCGATGTACTTCCTCATCGGCGGCTTCGGGGACCGTGCCCACGAGCACGGCGAGAAGGTGGCGTCGACGCAACGCTCGTACGCGGCCGTGAAGTTCCTGCTCTACAACCTGGTCGGCGGTCTGGTCATGCTGGCCGCGGTGATCGGCCTCTACGTGGTCGCCGGGAACTTCAGCCTCCAGGAGATCGCCGAGGCGCGCGCCAACGGCACGCTGGACATGGCGACGAACACCGAACGCTGGCTGTTCCTCGGCTTCTTCTTCGCCTTCGCGGTGAAGGCGCCACTGTGGCCGCTGCACACCTGGCTGCCCAACGCGATGCAGGAGGCCACCGCACCGGTCGCCGTCCTCATCACCGCGGTCGTCGACAAGGTGGGCACCTTCGCGATGCTCCGCTTCTGCCTCCAGCTGTTCCCGGAGGCCAGCAAGTGGGCGACGCCCGCGATCCTCGTCCTCGCCCTGATCAGCATCATCTACGGGGCGCTGCTCGCCGTCGGCCAGCGGGACATGAAGCGTCTGATCGCGTACGCGTCGATCTCGCACTTCGGGTTCATCATCATGGGCATCTTCGCGATGACCAGCCAGGGCCAGTCCGGTGCGACGCTGTACATGGTGAACCACGGCATCTCCACGGCCGCGCTGATGCTGGTGGCCGGCTTCCTGATCTCCCGGCGCGGCTCGCGGCTCATCGCTGACTACGGGGGAGTGCAGAAGGTCGCCCCGGTGCTCGCCGGCACCTTCCTGATCGGCGGCCTCGCGACCCTGTCGCTGCCGGGACTGGCGCCCTTCGTCAGTGAATTCCTGGTCCTGGTCGGCACGTTCACCCGTTATCCGGTGATCGGGATCATCGCGACCTTCGGCATTGTGCTCGCCGCGCTCTACACCCTCGTCCTCTACCAGCGGACGATGACGGGCCCGGTGAAGGCGGAGGTCTCCGCGATGCCCGACCTCAGGGTGCGCGAGATCGCGGTCGTCGCGCCGCTGGTCGTACTGCTGATCTTCCTGGGCGTCTACCCGAAGCCCGTCACGGACATCGTGAACCCGGCGGTCGAGCAGACCATGTCCGACGTACAGAAGAAGGACCCCCAGCCCGAGGTGGAGGCGGCCAAGTGAGCGCATCAGCCGTCCACAGCCTGTGGACAATCGCGGCCGACCCGATCCCGAAGATCGGCGCGCCGAAGATCGAGTACGGACAGCTCTCGCCCACCCTCATCGTCGTCGGCGCGGCGGTCGTCGGGGTGCTGATCGAGGCGGTCGTCCCGCGCAAGTCCCGTTACTACGCGCAGGTGTTCGTGGCCGTCGTCGCACTCGTCGCGTCCTTCGCCGCGGTCGTGGCGCTGGCGGCGGGCGGGTACGCCACGACCAAGTCGGGTATCGCCGCGATGGGTGCCATCGCCGTCGACGGCCCGGCCCTCTTCCTCCAGGGCACGATCCTGCTGGCGGCGCTGGTCGGCCTGTTCACCTTCGCCGAACGGCGACTCGACCCGGCGGCGCACGGCAACCGGGTCGACTCCTTCGCCGCGCAGGCCGCCTCCGTGCCGGGCAGCGACAGTGAGAAGGCCGCGGTGAAGGCCGGGTTCACCACCACCGAGGTGTTCCCGCTGCTGATGTTCGCGGTCGCCGGCATGCTGGTCTTCCCGGCGGCCAACGACCTGCTGACGCTGTTCATCGCACTGGAAGTCTTCTCGCTCCCGCTGTATCTGATGTGCGCCCTGGCCCGCCGCAAGCGGCTCATGTCGCAGGAGGCCGCGGTCAAGTACTTCCTGCTGGGCGCCTTCGCCTCCGCGTTCACGCTGTTCGGCATCGCGCTGCTGTACGGCTACGCCGGCTCCGTTTCGTACGGGGTCATCGCCCAGGTCGTCGACGGCACGGTCGCGGACGTCAACCCGGCCCTCGCCGACACCATGGGCAACGACGCGCTGCTGCTCGTCGGCGCCGCGATGATCGTCATGGGCCTGCTGTTCAAGGTGGGCGCGGTGCCGTTCCACATGTGGACGCCGGACGTCTACCAGGGTGCGCCTACACCGGTCACCGGCTTCATGGCGGCGGCTACGAAGGTGGCCGCGTTCGGCGCGCTGCTGCGCATCCTCTACGTGGTGCTGCCCGGCCTGCGCTGGGACTGGCGGCCGGTGATGTGGGGTGTCGCGATCATCACCATGCTGGGTGGTGCGATCGTCGCGATCACGCAGACCGACATCAAGCGGCTGCTGGCGTACTCGTCGATCGCGCACGCCGGTTTCATCCTCGCGGGTGTCATCGCGGCCACGCCGTCCGGGGTGTCGTCGGTCCTCTTCTACCTGGCCGCGTACTCGTTCGTGACGATCGGGGCGTTCGCGGTGGTGACGCTGGTGCGCGACGCCGGCGGCGAGGCGACCCACCTGTCCAAGTGGGCCGGCCTGGGCAGGCGCTCGCCGCTGGTCGCGGCCGTGTTCGCGGTGTTCCTGCTGGCCTTCGCCGGTATTCCGCTGACCTCCGGCTTCGCCGGGAAGTTCGCCGTGTTCAAGGCGGCGGCGGAGGGCGGTGCCGGCGCGCTGGTTGTGGTCGGTGTGATCTCGTCCGCGATCGCTGCGTTCTTCTACATCCGGGTCATCGTGCTGATGTTCTTCAGCGAGCCGAACCCGGAGGGCCCGACGGTCGCGGTCCCGTCGCCGCTGACGATCACGGCGATCGGGGTGGGTGTGGCGGTCACGCTGATGCTGGGTGTGGCGCCGCAGTACTTCCTGGACCTGGCGGGGCAGGCGGGGGTGTTCGTGCGCTGAGCCGATCCGGACGTGCAGCCGCCCGGCATCCCAGGTCTTGGGGTGCCGGGCGGCGGCGTTGCAGGTCTTGGGATTCCGGGCGGAGCAGTTCCCGGCCCTGGGATCCCGGGCGGTGGCGTGGCGGGCGGCGGGCTACTGGCCCTTCTCGCGGCGCGGCTTGATCGCGGTGAGGTCGAGGTCAACAGGGAAGGGGGCCCGCACCGTCATACGCTCGCGGAAGATTCCCACACCGACGTAGGTCCGTGTGGTGGGCTCCAGCTCGAAGACGTGTACGACCGCGCGGCCCTTCTCCTTCTCGACCCGCCAGTAGTGGGGGATCCCGGCCCGGGCGTACTTCAAAGGCTTGGTCTCACGGTCCCTGGACAGGGATTCCGGCGAGGCGACCTCGATGGCGAGGAGCACGGCTTCGGCGGGATACCGGGTCTGATCCGGGTCCTCCACCACGTCCTCACGCACGACGATCACATCCGGCTCGGGCCGGTTCTGCTCGTCGATGTCGATGGTGAACTCGCGAACGACCTCGAAGTCCTCCGGCGCCAGTGACTGGAGCTGCCACTCGAAGAAGCTCACAGCGCGTGAGTGAAAGAGGGTCTGCGGACTCACGAAGACCAGGCTCCCGTCGATCAATTCCGTGTGCGGAGGAAGATTCGGGAGGCGGTCCAGGTCGTCGGCGGTCCAGCCGCCTTCCGGCGGTGTCGGCCAAGCGGGCGTGGACGCCTTAGGTGCGACGCTCATCAGTGCTCCCATGGGACGGAGTCTCGCCGGTGCCTTCAGAGTATCGGGCGCAAACGGGCAGGTCTCCTTCGTACGTGTGAACGGGTGTCGTGTCCTTGACGGACTCCGCGTCCTGGTCGGCCCGCGCGCAGCGACCTGGGCGGCCTGTGGATAACTCAGGCGCTGTCGGTGGCGGCCCCTATCGTGGATGCAGTGGTCGAGGGACGACGTACGGGGGCACGACGATGGGTGGGACGGGCGGGATCAGCGAGATGCCAAGGGTGACCGAGGCGGCCGGGGCGGCCGACAGCGAGGCGCTGGCGGCGCTGCACCGGGTCTTCGGATACGAAGCCTTCCGTGGTGAGCAGCGGGCCGTCATCGACCATGTGGTGGCGGGCGGTGACGCCGTCGTGCTCATGCCGACCGGTGGTGGCAAGTCGCTGTGCTACCAGATCCCGTCCCTGGTCAGACCAGGCACCGGCATCGTCGTCTCGCCGCTCATCGCCCTGATGCAGGACCAGGTGGACGCGCTGCGGGCACTCGGTGTGCGCGCCGGGTTCGTCAACTCCACGCAGGACTTCGACGAGCGCCGGGTGGTGGAGGCGGAGTTCCTCGCGGGAGAGCTGGACCTGCTCTACCTGGCCCCCGAGCGGCTGCGGCTGGACTCGACGCTGGATCTGCTGTCCCGCGGCAAGATCGCGGTCTTCGCCATCGACGAGGCGCACTGCGTGTCGCAGTGGGGCCATGACTTCCGCCCCGACTATCTGGCCCTCTCCCTGCTCGGCGAGCGCTGGCCCGACGTCCCGCGGATCGCGCTCACCGCGACGGCGACGCGCGCGACGCACCAGGAGATCACCCAGCGCCTGAACATGCCGACCGCCCGGCACTTCGTGGCGAGCTTCGACCGGCCCAACATCCAGTACCGGATCGTGCCGAAGGCGGACCCGAAGAAGCAGCTGCTGAGCTTTCTGAAAGGCGAGCACGCGGGCGACGCCGGCATCGTCTACTGCCTCTCACGCAAGTCCGTGGAGGCGACCGCCGAGTTCCTGACCCGCAACGGCATCGAGGCGGTGCCGTACCACGCGGGCCTGGACGCGGGCACGCGGGCGGCGCACCAGTCCCGGTTCCTGCGGGAGGAGGGCCTGGTGGTGGTGGCGACCATCGCCTTCGGCATGGGCATCGACAAGCCGGACGTGCGGTTCGTCGCCCACCTCGACCTGCCCAAGTCGGTCGAGGGTTACTACCAGGAGACGGGCCGCGCCGGACGTGACGGCCTTCCCTCCACGGCCTGGATGGCCTACGGGCTCAACGACGTCATTCAGCAGCGCAAGCTGATCCAGTCGGGCGAGGGTGACGAGGCGTTCCGCCGCCGCGCCGCCGCTCACCTGGACGCGATGCTCGCCCTGTGCGAGACGGCCCAGTGCCGGCGTGGTCAGCTGCTCGCCTACTTCGGCCAGGACCCCGACCCGGTCGGCTGCGGCAACTGCGACACCTGCCTGACTCCGCCGGAGACCTGGGACGGCACCGTCGCCGCGCAGAAGGTGCTGTCCACGGTGGTGCGGTTGCAGCGGGAGCGGGGTCAGAAGTTCGGAGCCCTTCAGATCGTCGACATTCTGCTGGGGCGGCGCACCGGCAAGGTGATCCAGTTCGATCACGACCAGCTGTCCGTGTTCGGCATCGGCGACGAGCTGAGCGAGGGCGAATGGCGGGGCGTCATCCGCCAGTTGCTCGCCCAGGGACTGCTCGCGGTCGAGGGCGAGTACGGCACGCTCGTGCTGACGCAGGACAGCGGCTCGGTGCTGCGGCAGGAGCGGGAGGTGCTGCTGCGCAAGGAGCCCAAGAAGCCGGCGACCGCGCGATCGGCCTCCGGGGCGGGCGCCGCTGGATCCGGTCGCGGGGAGCGCAAGGCGAAGACGGCGGCGGCCGAGCTGCCTCAGGAGCTGGTGTCGGCCTTCGAGGCATTGCGGGCCTGGCGTGCCGAGCAGGCTCGGGAGCAGGGGGTTCCGGCCTATGTGATCTTCCACGACGCGACGCTGCGGGAGATCGTGACGGTGTGGCCCCGTTCGGTGGGAGAGCTCGGCGGAGTCAGCGGCGTGGGGGAGAAGAAGCTGGTGACGTACGGGGAGGGAGTGCTCGAGGTCCTGAGCGCGATGCGTGGGGAGCGGGAGTCGGGCGGTGCGGATGCCGGCGAATCCGTGGCTGCTGAGGGGGTCCGGAGCGTGAGATCCGAGCGCGGTCCCGGCCCGCACTCCGGCCGCGACCTTGACTCTGACCCGGCCCCCGCCCTCGCCCATGATCCCGACCCGGGCTCGGACGACTGGCCCGAGATGGAGCCGGAGCCCGAGCCGGAGGACTGGGCTTAGGAACATCAGAAGATCAGCTGCCGGGCGCCGGTGGCTGCTCGCGGCGCCGGTAGCCGGATCCTAGGCAGAGCGGGGCCGTAGGCAGGCGACCGGCCTCGTGGCCGGGCCACCCCGCTTCGTAGCCGGGCACCCGGTCCGCGGAGACAGTCACCCCGCTTCGTAGCCAGCTGCCCGGTCCGCGTAGAGGGTCACACCCGCTTCGTAGCCGGCCGCCCGGTCCGCGTAGCCGGGCGTCGGTGGCAGTCCAGGCACTGGTGGCCTTCAACCGCCGGTGGACGGGACCAGGCTCAAGCCGGCTGTAGCCGCCCCGGTGCAGCGGCGGCGGTGGGCACGAGGGCCTCAGGCCAGTGCCGTCAAGCCCGGTGCGAACGTGATCAGCAGTGGGAGCAGGGGCACCAGCGCTGCCAGCGTCGTCGTGAGGGCCCGGTGGCGGCGGCCCAGACGGGGCGGGGGCTGGAGGAGGCGGTTGACGCGCTCGCCCAGGAGGCGGTGGGTGGAGGCGCAGGACAGCACGCCACGGTGCTGGTTGAGCTCGATCAGCGCCAGGGCCGTCGTCAGGTGACCGCAGCGGCGGGAGGCGGTGTCGTCGGCGGCCAGTTCGACCAGGCGGTGCGTCTGGTCGCAGAAATGAGCGAACAACGGGATGCGGGGGAAGCCCGTGGCAAGCGCGGTGGAGAGGTGCAGCAGCCAGTCGTGGCGGGCCTGGGCGTGGCCGCGTTCGTGGGTGAGGACGGCGTCCAGCTGGTGGTCGGTCAGGCGGTGCAGGGCGCCCGTGGTGACGATCAGCTGGGGCGGGTTGCCCGGCATCCACCAGGCGTCCGGGTACTCGTCCTCCAGCACCAGGAGCGGCCCGCGTGCCGAACCCAGGCCGGCGGGCAGGTCGGGGGCGCGTTCCCGCAGGTGGGCCCTGGCCTGGCCGCGGCGCCGACTTGCCTCGACGAGCTCACGGGCCAGCATCGCGGTCGTCCAGGCCGCACCGCAGGCCAGCAGCAGGCTGAGGACGACCGTCCAGGCAGGAGTGGCCGAGAGGTCGTACGCCTCGGTGACCGACGGGGGCGCCGGCGCGAACAACTGCGCGCGCACCGTGCCGAAGACGGCGGCCGTGCCCAACGCCAGGGCCGTCACACAGCACAGCAGCACGGTGGCGACCAGGCATTGCCACACCCACAGCGCGACCACGGGTTCCCGTTCGGCCCAGGTGGCCCGCGTCAGGGCTCGCGGGACGGGGACGGCAGCCGTCAGGGCGACGATGCTCAGCAGGAGCAGGCAGACGGTCATGCCGGGGGCTCCGGATCCTGGTCAGGGAAGGTGCGGGGGCGGCTGTGCGAGACGGTGGGGCGCGGAGGACGAGTGCGGCTCGCTTCCCACCGCCAGCCAGTATGACGGTGACCTTCGCCGGAGTCAGGGGGAAGGACTGGCCGAATGCTCTTGGCGGGCCGGATCCGTTGCGCGTTCGGTCGCCCGTCCGGTCCCGCGCCACTGCGCCGAACCGGCAGGCGGGAGCCGGTGGTTGGAGCGGGTGGCTCAGCACCGGGCCGGGGTGGAGCCTTGCGCCCGCCCCCGGGCCGGGCTGACTCCTTGTCCGCGCTCGGGCCCGGCCCTGGCCGCCCGTGGGGGCTGGGCCTGGGCCCCGGCCGTCGTCGTCAGGTCGGGCCGGAGCGCCGCAGTCCGGTCGGTCGGCACTCCCGGCACGGCCCGTCATGTGGAGGGACCGTCCCGGCCGCGTCACCCAGCCACGATCCGCCCCGTGACCTCGCCGAGGCCCACCCGGATTCCGCCCGGTCCCGGTGCCCAGGCGGAGAGCGTCACCACATCGCCGTCCTCCAGGAACGTCCGCTTTCCGTCGAGGAGTTCAAGGGGGTCACGGCCGTTCCAGGTCAGCTCCAGCAGGGACCCGCGCTCGCGTTCGGTCGGCCCGCTCACCGTGCCCGAGCCGTACAGATCGCCGGTGCGCAAGGAGGCGCCGTTGACGGTCATGTGGGCGAGTTGCTGGGCGGCCGTCCAGTACATGGTGGAGAAGGGGGGCTCGGACACCACGTGGCCGTTGATGGCCACCGAGATACGCAGGTCGTAGCCGCCGGGCTCCGCCTCGGAGCCGGAGTCGTCGAGGTACGGCAGCAGAGGGTGGGTGCGCTCCGGCGGCGCCACCTGCGCCTCCTCCAGGGCGTCGAGGGGCGTGATCCACGCCGACACCGAGGTGGCGAAGGACTTGCCGAGGAACGGGCCGAGGGGGACGTACTCCCAGGCCTGGATGTCACGAGCGGACCAGTCGTTGAGCAGGCACAGCCCGAAGACGTGCTCTCGGAAGTCGCCCAGCGCGACCGGCTTGCCCATCTTGGAGGGTGTGCCGACTACGAAGCCGACCTCGGCCTCGATGTCCAGGCGGACAGAAGGGCCGAAGACCGGGGCCGGATCAGTGGGCGCCTTGCGCTGGCCGGACGGCCGTACGACATCCGTGCCGGAGACGACCACCGTGCCCGAGCGGCCGTGGTAACCGATCGGGAGGTGCTTCCAGTTCGGCGTCAGGGAGTCGGCCGCGTCGGGGCGGAACATCTGGCCGACGTTCCGGGCGTGGTTCTCGGAGGCGTAGAAGTCGACGTAGTCCGCGACCTCGAAGGGGAGGTGCAGCGAGACCGACGACAGGGGATGGAAGAGGTCCGCGATGGCCTCCTGGTGCGCCGGCACCGTCACCCACGCCGTCAGAGCGCGCCGTACGTCGGACCAGGCGGTGTGGCCCGCTGCGAGCAGCGGGTTCAGGGTCTCCTGGGCGAGCAGCGGGGCGTACGGCGAGCCCAGCGCGTAGGCCGCCCTGCCCGCGTCGAGGACGTGGTCGCCGAGCCGGACGCCGACCCGGGGTGCGGAGTCCGAGCCGGGGAGGGAGAAGACGCCGTACGGAAGGTTGTGGGTGCCGAAGGGGTCGCCTTCGGGGAGATCGAAGGGGGGCATGGGGTGCTGCCTCACTCTCATCCGCTCCGTATGCCATTGCATGCCATTGCCATGTGGTCCTGGCACACGTTACGGGTGAGGCGTCGGTCTTGGGCAGTGCCAATTTTCGCGTCGTGGGTCGGTGAATCGCCAGGTCGGCCGCCTACGGCGCCGCGCGGCGAGAATTTTCTCGGCCGATCGGTCACAACCACGGTCCGACATCCGTCAGTGCAGTGACAGTGACTCCACCGACATCGGAGGCAGCACCATGCAGGCACGGATGACCAACCCGGCGTACGTCCTTCCCCAGGCGCTCAAGGGGATCGGCACCCTCTTCCAGGCGATCGGCGAGAGCGGTCTGTCCCAGGAGGTGGCCGAGATCGTCGGGCTGCGCGCGAGTCAGATCAACGGGTGCGGCGCCTGTGTGCACGGCCACACGACCAATCTGCGCAAGGCGGGGACGAGCGCCGAACGGATCGACTCCGTCTCGGCGTGGCGGGAGGCGCCCTGGTTCACCGACGCGGAGCGGGCCGCACTGCGGCTGACCGAGGCGATGACGAGGCTCGCGGACCGTTCGCACGAGTCGGTGCCGGAGGAGCTGTGGGACGAAGTGGCCGACCACTTCGACGAGAAGGAGCTGTCGGCACTGATTCTCACCGTCTCCGTCACCAACATGTTCAACCGCATCAACACCACCATCAAGGAGCCCGCGGGCACCACTTGGGGGTGAAATAGCAACAAGGGGGCGGAAGTTGTCAGGGCGGAACGGAACCGGAAATGAAACGGTGAGCGGCGGCGCAACCGGAACAGGTGTCAACACATGTGAACACAGCAGCCGTCCGGTTCACGTCGAGTCGATGGGGCGTCCTGTCCGTATTCTCTGATCATGGCCGCACCTATCGCATATTCACTCATCGCCACTGACCTCGACGGGACCCTGCTCCGAGGCGACGACACGCTCTCGGACCGGTCCATCGACGCGCTCGCGCTGGCGGTGGCGGCCGGTGCCCAGCACCTCGTGGTGACGGGACGGCCGGCGCCCAGAGTGCGGCCTCTCCTGGATGTCATGGGCAGCACGGGGCTCGCGGTGTGCGGGCAGGGGGCGCAGTTGTACGACGCGGGCGCGGACCGTCTGCTGTGGTCCATCACCCTGGACCGGGAGTTGGCGGAAACCGCGCTCGGCAAGATCGAGGCCGAGGTGGGTCAGGTGTACGCGGCCGTCGACCAGGACGGTGTGGACGGGCTCACGCTCATCGAACCGGGGTACCTGATGCCCCACCCGACACTGCCCGCCGTACGGGTCAGGCACCGCGACGACCTGTGGTGCGAGCCGATCAGCAAGGTGCTGCTGCGCCATCCGGTCCTGTCGGACGACGAGTTGGCGGCGACGGCACGGGCGGTGGTCGGCTCTCTCGCCACCGTCACCATGTCGGGCCCCGGGACCGTCGAACTCCAGCCATGCGGCATCACCAAGGCGACCGGTCTCGCGCTCGCCGCCGACCATCTCGGCCTCGGCGCGCACGAGACCGTCGCCTTCGGTGACATGCCCAATGACATCCCCATGTTCGACTGGGCCGCTCACGGTGTCGCGATGGCCAACGCGCATCCCGAACTCAAAGCGGTCGCCGACGAGATCACCCTGTCGAACGAGGACGACGGCATCGCCGTCGTCCTCGAGGCACTGTTCGCGGGGAGCCTGGCCGACTTCGCCCAGTAGGTCGCCGACTTTGTCCAGTAGGTCGCAGGGTCCGGCCTCCGCCGGGACCGGACCCTGTTCCCCCGGGTTCGGTAGGGCCGCGCACGACCCTGGGGTCTAGTAAGGACCGTTGACGTTGTCGATCGAGCCGTAGCGCGCGGCTGCGTAGTTGCACGCGGCCGTGATGTTCGCGACCGGGTCGAAGGGGTCGTACGCCGTTCCCGGCACGTGGTAGGCCGCGAACGTCGGGTCGATGACCTGGAGGAGCCCCTTGGAGGGGGTGCCCGCCACGGCGTTGGAATCCCAGTTGTTGATGGCGGCCGGGTTGCCCGACGACTCACGCAGGATGTTGCGGTGAATGCCCTCATAGGAGCCGGGAATCCCCTTTTGCCCCATGATGTCCAGGGCCTCGCGGATCCAGCCGTCGAGGTTGTCGGGGTAGGTCTTCGCGGCGGCATGGGTGGCCTGGGCGACGCCGGACTTCTTGGCAGGCGAGGCCGCCTTGTCGGCCGTCTTCGTGGCGGCCGTCTTCGTGGCCCGGACCTTCAGGTCGACGCCCGGGTGGATCAGCCGCGGGTCGTCGCCGATGGCCTTGCGGTTGTCCTTGTAGAGCTGTCGCCAGCCGCCCTGGGCGTCGTAACGGTCCGCGATGCCGTAGAGCGTGTCGCCCTTCTTGGTGGTGTAGCTGAGGGATCCGACCTTCGCCGCGGTGGGGGCCTGGGCGGGCTCGGCGGCGGTCGCGGTGGTCGCGCTCAGCAAGGGGAGCGCGAGAGCGGCGGTGCCGGTTCCGGCGGCCACGACACGTCGGGTGAGCGGGTTGGTACGGGGGCGGCGGTGTTTGCCTCGGGGCATGGCGCTGTTCCTCTCCGGCGCCTGCGAGGTGAGCTGTCGGGTTCGGGCGGGAGATGCCCGGCCGCGCCGCCGTGTGACGGTGCGACTTCACCCCTAGCCGGCCCGGTGTGCCATCAAGGCGTCCGGTCCGGCGACTTACCTGGGTCCCCCGCTCCTGCCGTGCGTGTGTGAGTGGCGTAGGTGGATGGCGCGGGCGGCGGCAGGATTAGGCGTCCGCCCGACTGAGCGGGAACGTATGCGAGAGCACATGTCCGGAACAAGTGCCCTAGTCACCTGTCATGCGGGTTGACCATGGTCGGGTGCGTATGAGGCGCTTGATCCTTTGCGGTTGCCAAGCCTCAACTTGCGTTTGCCGTAAGGGGAGGCGGGGGTGGGCGCGGTCGCGGGGGAGAAGGGGGCTGCGTGACCCAACTCACTGGTATTCACAAGAGCGGCAAATCGGGCAATGAATCCAACTCGCCTGTAATGGGCCGCTCATGGAGTCCGTTTTTCCCGTGTCGGCAGCAATTGGGCCTCTTCGTGTCGTCTTCGAGCGGGGCGGTCAGGTGGGGGATTCATCCCTCAACGTCCATATTTCCTGGCGCACTTCACGCTTACTTCGCGCTCATTCCGCGCTCGGTTCGCGCTCGAGGGCGTTGGGCGTGGACGGAACCTCGGGCGTGATTCCAGTCGTTGTCATAGCGGTCGTCCGTGGGATGTCCCGCGGCGGGTACTCGGGGGGTGCCGGTGCGGGGTACGGCACCCGGCAGGGTGGCGAGGGGGAGGGGTGAACGGGTGCGCATGAAGGTGAATCCCGGCGGGGCGGTCACGTCCGGATCAGGACTCAGGGTGCTACTTACCTATAAGTGGATAGATGTCCGTCCGTATCAGGTGATCAAAAACTTGCCGGTCGTGATCCGATACCGCCCGTGGTGGACGGGTGGGCGGCATCGGTGATCGAAACGTGACCGGATACGCTGACTTGAGTGATGGCAGCGACCTATCGACAAACCGTGTAACCGCCAGTAGACACCAGCAGACAGGAGACCCCTCGTGACCGTCGTCGGGCCGTTCGGGCTGAGCGTGCGGGACCAGGCTCTGGAAGCCGATGTCCAGGCCGGATTGGCGGCTGTCGAGGAGGGTTTGCTCGAAGCCACCAAGAGCGAGGTCCCCTTCATCACCGAGGCCGCCCAGCACCTGGTGCGGGCCGGGGGCAAGCGGTTCCGGCCGCTGCTCGTGATGCTCGCCGCCCAGTTCGGGGACCGGCACGCGCCGGGGGTCGTGCCGTCGGCGGTGGTGGTGGAGCTGACGCATCTGGCGACGCTGTACCACGACGACGTGATGGACGAGGCCGCCGTACGTCGGGGTGTCGCGAGTGCGAACACCCGCTGGGGGAACTCCGTCGCCGTCCTGACCGGGGATTTCCTGTTCGCGCGTGCCTCGCACATCCTGGCCGACCTCGGTCCCGAGGCGGTGCGGGTGCAGGCCGAGGCGTTCGAGCGGCTGGTGACCGGGCAGATCCTGGAGACGGCGGGACCGCAGGACGGGCGGGATCCGGTCGAGCACTATCTGGATGTGCTGAGCGGGAAGACAGGGTCGCTGGTGGCGGTCTCGTGCCGGTTCGGGGCGATGATGTCGGGCACCGACGAGACGGTGGTCGACGTGCTGACCCAGTACGGGGAGCGCCTGGGGGTCGCCTTCCAGCTGGCGGACGACGTGCTGGACATCGCGAGCGACTCCCACGAGTCCGGGAAGACGCCCGGTACGGATCTCCGGGAGGGCATCCCGACCATGCCGGTGCTGCGGCTGCGCGAGCGGGCCGAGCGACTGGGGCTGGCGGAGGACATCGCCCTGTGCGAGCTGCTGGACTCCGACCTGAGCGACGACGCCCGGCATGCGGAGGCGTTGGCCGCCCTGCGGGTGCATCCGGCGCTGGAGCAGGCGCGGCGGGACACGGTGCGCTACGCGGAGGAGGCGCGGGCCGCGCTGGCTCCGTTGCCTGACATCGACGCCAAGGCTGCGTTGATGGAGCTGTGCGACGCCGTGGTGCATCGGGCGGGGTGAGGGGGAGGCGTTCCGCGCCCTTGGCCAGGGTGGCCAGGCTGATCGGGCCGGTCGTCATGCCGGCTGGGTCGGTCGTCATGCCGGCTGGGCTGGGTGTCTGTGCCGGGGCCCCAGGCCGTGACCTGATCCTTCTTGCGTGACGCGCCTCACGTTCTGGACTGAGTCCAATATTAGATCATCGTGAGCACCCCCGAGCTCGATCTGAGGGCCACTCAGTCCGGCAAGTGCCGCGGCTTGTTCGCCGAACCGCAGAGATCCTGCGGCGGAACACCGTCGACGCGTCTCCCCGGCGACGTTCGACCCCTACGGGTCGGGGGAGATACCGCGCTCGTGAGTCATACCGCAGGTGTACGCGGAGTTGGCTCCGGAGGTTGACGAATCTCCCCGGCCGATTTGGTCAGATGGAAACCACGGACATCACCACTCCTCACCGATTCGGGTGAGAATGGCGGCTCAGGGGTGGGCCTGCGGGGTCGTAAGACTCTCGGGCGGGGAGAAGAGACGGGCAGCCGCCGCCGACGACGGAGGTAAGGCACACATGGCACCGTACGCATCGGACGACAGTACGACCGCCGGGGAGGTCGACGACCTGCGCGCGGGGCGGCGCAAGGCCGCGCGATACATCGTTCCCGTCACGGTCGTGGGAGTCGCGGCGGCGACCATCGGGCTGGTCCCGGCGCTCGCCAGCTCGGGCGACCCGGACCTGCCGAAGATCACCGCGCAGCAACTCATCGAGAAGATCGCGAAGTCGGATGTGCAGCAGCTGTCCGGCACCGTGAAGATCAGCACCGATCTGGGCCTGCCCGACCTGGGCGGTCTGGAGTCGAGCCTCGCCTCCGGTGCCATGGGCTCGGACTCGGGTGACGGATCGTCCGCCGATCCCTCAGCCAAGCTCACCGCGCTGGCGTCCGGCACGCACACTCTGCGCGTCGCCCTCGACGGCCCGGACCGGCAGAAGCTCTCCCTCCTGGAGAACGCTTCGGAGTACAGCCTCATCCACAACGGCAAGGACGTCTGGGGCTACGACAGCAAGTCGAACGAGGTCTTCCACGGCTCCGCCGAGGAGTCCAAGGCCCACGACAAGCGGTCGGGGCGTTCGGAAGAGGCGCCGGCCACGCCCAAGGACCTCACCGAGGAGGCCCTGAAGGCGGTCGACGACACCACCTCCGTCACCGTCGACGGCACCGCCCATGTCGCGGGCCGGGACGCCTACCGGCTGCTCATCAAGCCGAAGCAGTCCGGGACCACGGTGGGCGCGATCACCGTCGCCGTGGACGCCAAGACCGGTATGCCGCTGAAGTTCACGCTCACACCCTCGAGCGGCGGGTCAGCCGTGATAGACGCGGGTTTCACCCAGGTCAGCTTTGCCAAGCCGGCCTCCTCCACCTTCGACTTCACCCCGCCCAAGGGCGCGAAGGTCACCGAGGAGGGCGAGCTGGAAGGGGCTGCCGGGGAGCACGGCAAGGGCTCGAAGTCGGAGGACGAGTTCCGCAAGGAGTTCGAGAAGGAGTTCGGCAAGGAGCTCGACGGCCCGAAGTCCGAGGGCAAGCCCGGCAAGGCATCCGACGGCCCCGAGGTCATCGGCGAGGGCTGGAACTCCGTGGCCGTCTTCGACACCGGCGGCGAGGGCGTTCCCTCCGGCGCCGAGGTCGGCGGCGACATGGGCGGCTTCCTCGACTCCCTGGGCGACAAGGTCACCGGCAAGTTCGGCTCGGGCACGGTGTTCAAGACCCGGCTGATCAACGCCCTGATCACGGACGACGGCAAGGTCTACGTGGGCGCCGTCGACAAGAACGCGCTCGTGAAGGCGGCCGACTCGACCAAGTGACCTCCGGTCGACTGCGGCCGTAGGCCCACAGGAGCCGAAGGAACCAAGGGACCAAGGGACCAAGGGACCAAGGGACCAAGCAACTCAGGGACCCAAGCAACTCAAGGACCCAACCAAACGCAAGGACCCAAGCAAACGCAAGGACCCAAGCAACCCGAGGAACCCGAGGAGCCCATGGACGCACTGCCCGCCGCGGACGCCGACCGGGCCGCCGAGGTCGGCACGGTGATCGCCACCCGGGCGCTCACCAAGCGCTTCCGCGGCGGGCAGCTCGCCGTGGACGGTCTCGATCTGACCGTCCCGGCGGGCAGCGTCTTCGGCTTCCTCGGCCCGAACGGCTCCGGCAAGACCACCACCATCCGGATGCTGATGGGTCTCATCGAGCCGACCTCCGGCACCGCGAGCGTGCTCGGGCACCCCATGCCCCGGGCCGCCCGCACCGTACTGCCAGGCGTCGGTGCGCTCATCGAAGGACCCGCGCTGTACGGCTTCCTCTCCGGCCGCGACAACCTCATCCGCTACGACGCCGCCGACCCGACCGCCGATCCGCGCACCCGGCGCTCACGGGTCGGGGCCGCCCTGGACCGGGTGGGCCTGGCTGCCGCCGCCGGCAAGAAGGCCAAGGCGTACTCGCTCGGCATGAAGCAGCGGCTGGGGCTCGCGGCAGCGTTGCTCCAGCCGCGCAGGCTCCTCGTCCTCGACGAGCCGACCAACGGTCTCGATCCGCAGGGCATGCGGGAGATCCGTTCGTTGATCCGGGAGTTGGCCTCCGACGGCACGACCGTCTTTCTCTCCTCCCACCTTCTCGACGAGATCGAGCAGGTCTGCACTCACGCGGCCGTGATGGCGCAGGGCCGGTTGATCACCCAGGGTGCGGTGGGGGAGCTGGCGGCCGGGATGCGAGTCCGGCTCGTCGTGATCACGCCGGATGCCGGGGACGCGGCCAGGGTGCTGAAGGAGCAGGGCGCCGGTGACGTCGTCGTCGAGGGCGATCGGGTGACCGCCGAGCCGCCCGACCGGGAGCCCGCCGAGCTCAACGCCGCCTTGGTGACCGCGGGCGTCCGCGTCCGCGGCTACGGTGTCGAACGGGCCTCCCTCGAGGACGCGTTCGTCGCACTCACGGGGGAGGGCTTCGATGTCGCGGGCTGAAGCGATCGAGGTACCGGCAGGGCCGCCGCGCAAGCCCAGCCCGTTGTGGACCTTCGGCCTCTTCCGCAGCGAACTGCTCACCACCTTCCGGCGCTGGCGCACCCTCGCGCTGCTGGCCGTCCTGGCGGGCGTGCCGATCCTGGTCGGGATCGCGGTGAAGATCGAGACCGGTGACGGTGGAGCGGGCGGCCCTGGTGGTGGGGGCGGTGGCCCGGCGTTCATCTCGCAGATCACCAACAACGGCCTGTTCCTGGTCTTCACCGCCCTTGCCGCCACGCTCCCGTTCTTCCTGCCGCTGGCGATCGGCGTCGTCGCGGGCGACGCGATAGCCGGCGAGGCGAACGCGGGCACCCTCCGCTATCTCCTCGTCGCCCCAGCAGGCCGCACCCGCCTGCTCCTCACCAAGTACGCGACCACGATGACCTTCTGCCTGGTGGCCACCCTCGTGGTCGCGGTCTCGGCACTGACGGTCGGGGCGCTGCTGTTCCCGCTAGGTGATCTGACGACCATCTCCGGCACCCGGATCAGCCTCGTGGAAGGGCTGGGCAGAGCCCTGCTGATCGCCCTGGTCGTCGCCGCGTCGCTCATAGGTGTGGCGGCGCTCGGCCTGTTCGTCTCGACGCTGACCAACAGCGGTATCGCGGCTATGGCGACCACGGTCGGCCTGCTCATCACCGTCCAGATCCTCGACCAGATCCCCCAACTGCACGCGATCCAGCCCTACCTCTTCTCCCACTACTGGCTGTCCTTCGCCGACCTCATGCGCGAACCCGTCTACTGGGACGATCTGATCAAGAACCTCGGCGTGCAGGCTCTCTACGCGGCGGTGTTCGGGTCGGCGGCGTGGGCGAGGTTCACGGCGAAGGACATCACCGCCTAGCCGGCCGAGCGTGCGGGCCCGGCCGGCGTCGGTCGGGCCCGCACGGCGCCTCGGTCAGTCGCGCACGGAGCGTCGGTCGGTCGCCTTCACGGCGTCGGTCCGTCTCGTCCGGTGGATCAGTCGGTCTCGTACGGGAAGCGGGCGAGCGGGGCCTCCTGGGCGAAGAATGTCTTCGCCCGGGCGAGGGCCTCCGTGTCGCTGAGCACGTCACCGGGCTTGCTGCCATTGCCGAGCAGCACACCGCCGAAGTGCATCCCCATGTACGCGGCGGAGTTGTTGAGCGTCCCGACCAGCGGGTCGGCGACCTCCTGCTCCTCGTGCGCGAGCGCCGTCACGCCCCACAGGGTGCGCCCGGCCATCGTCGCCTTGAAGTCGATGCCGGGGGTGCGCAGCCAGCCCGACCAGTAGTCCAGGTAGCGCTTGACGTGGGCGGACACCGAGTACCAGTACAGCGGCGAGACGATCACCACGTCCGTCGCCGCGAGGGTGGCGTCGATCAGCAGCGCGACATCGCCCTCCGTCGGGCGCACATGGTCGCTGTCGTGCCGCAGGTCCTCGAAGTCGGGCAGCGGATGCGCGGCCAGGTCGATCCACTGCTGCTCGATGGTCTCGGGCAGCTGCTCGGCAGCCCTGCGGGCCAGCAACTCGGAGTTGCCGTCCGAACGGCTGCTGCCGAGGACGAACAGGAAGCGGCGGGTCATGGGTCCCCCAAACGGTCGGCCCCGGCCTGGGGCCACAATGATCGGCGTACGACAAATAATCGCACGTGCATTATATGCGTACGCATCTAGATGTCCAGGGTAGCTGTCCAAGGTCCGATACACCGCTCGGCCGCTGCCGCCACCGCGAGCAGCAGCGATTCCGCCCCGTGCGCCGCCACCAGCTGGAGTCCGACCGGACACCCGTCCGACCCGAGCCCCGCCGGGATGCTGATCGCCGGATGCCCGCTGAGGTTGAAGGCCCAGGTGAGGGAGGTGGAGTAGCGGTCGCCGGGGCCTTCGTGGCCGTGCGGTGGGGCAGGGGTGGTCGGCGTCAGCAGCAGGTCGGCATCGGCGAAGAGGCCGGCCAGGCGGCTGTCGTTCACGGCTCGGATGCGGCGGGCGGGGTCGGGGTCTGGGACCGGGGAGAGGCCCGGGGTGGCGTCGGCACGCGGTGCGCGCAGGGCGAGCCAGGCGGGGGCCGGGTCGTCCAGGCGGAGGGGGGTGCGGGGGCGGATGAGCTGTATCGCACCGGCTTCTGCGAGACGTACGGCTGCGGAGTGGGCGACGGCGACGGCTGCCGGGTCGGGGGAGTCGAAGCCGAGGTCGGGGGACCAGACGGCGGTTGGCGGGGGGTGCTCCACGCGTCCGATGCCGTGGTTGCCGGGTGACGCCTCTCCTCCATGCGCCCCCGACTCCCAGGACTCCGCTCCCCGAACCGCCCCCGCATCCCCTCCCCGAACCGCCCCCGCGTCCCCTCCCCGAACCGCCCCCGCCATCACCCCCCAATACGCCGCCACATCCCCTACGCACCGTGCCAGCACACCCGGCGTCATGAGCCCCGTGCGGTCGGCCGACGGCAAGAGTCCGTTGGTCACCTTCAACCCCACGACCCCGCACCACGCCGCCGGAATCCGCACCGACCCGGCCCCGTCGCTCCCGGTGGCCAGCGGTACCAGCCCCGCGGCCACCGCCGCCGCGGACCCCGCGGAGGAGCCGCCCGGCGTGCGATCGGCCCGCCAGGGGTTGACCGTACGGCCGTGCCGGCCGAGCCCCCAGGTCTGCCAGGCGGTTCCAGGCCCCGGTACCGACGTGGCCCCCACCGCCACGCACCCCGCCGCCAGCAGCGGACCCGCAATTCGCAGCCCGTTCCGCCCCTTGACCCCGATCGGAACGCCGGCCAGGGGCAACCACTCACCCGCGGCGACCCGGGCGTCCACCTCAACGGCCCGCTCGAGCGCCTCCTCGGTCCACACCTCGATGAAGGCGCACAGGACGGGGTCGACGCGCCGGATCCGTTCGAGCGTCGCCGCGACGACATCGACCGCGCCCAGCGTCCGCGAACGTACGGCCGAGGCGATCTCCCCGGCCGACAGGGCGGCAGAGTCGGAGGGCGGCGAGGTCGTCATGGGAGTGATTCTCCGCGAGAGCTCCGAGCAACTCTCCACTCCCAGGCGGTTGCAAGGCCGCTCTGAGGCCGCAAGGCCGGCACAGGAGGCGTGCGCCCCCTCCCTCCCCCGGCGGCCTCCTCAGCGTGCAAGCCCCGTCAACCGCGCCAGCGCCTCCGCCTCCCGCGGCGGCCGTCCACCCACCTCACCCAGCCGCCACGCGGGCACCCACGGCACCCGGTACACATCGATGACCGACTCGATCACCTTGACGCGCTCGGCGAGCGCTCGTGGCAGCCGCCCCGGCGCGTCCGCGACCAGGACGACCGCATCGAGGTCGAGCCCGTGCGGCACCTCTCCGCGCCGGAAGACCTCGAGGGTGCCCAGGGCTGCGGCAAGCCCGGCCGCGTGCGTACGGGCGACGAGCAGCACCGACGGAGGATCGGCGGGCCCGGGCCAGTTCCGTCCGCAGTCATGGCCGCCGTAGACCGCGACGAGGGTGGAGACACCGGCCCCACCGTGAGTGCCGACCCAGGAGAAACGGCGGGGGAGACCGGCGGTGCGGGAGGGTGCCGGTTCGTCCGGCAGTGCCACGGGCCCGCGGATCCAGATCTCCGGCCCGGCCGCCGGCCGCCCTTGCTGCACGTGCATGTCGGGGCGCATGCCCGCACTCCTCCCTCTCACGCCGCCGACCTCCACGTCCAGGCACGTCAAGCACGTCAGTCCACGTCAGGCACGTCAGGCACGTCAGGCATGAGAACGCTGTGACGTGGCACAAGCTCCTGGAACGAGTCTGTGACGCGGCGGTGACGTCCGCGCCGCGCGCGGCCGGAGAGACTCGACAGCAGGTGTACGACGTGTCCGGCCGGTACGACCGGATTTGGCCGTCGGGGAAACCGAGCGTACGGCGGGAGGGGAGCACCATGGAACCCCAACGCGCTGTCCGCGAGGTCCCCGGCGCATGCGAGTGAGGGAAGCGATGTCTCGACTCAGCCGTGCGATGAAGCGGGAACAGAAGCGCGCCGCGGCCTCGGCGGCCCACACGGCCGCGCCGATAGACGTGCGCGTACCTGCCCTCGGTCCGGGGGCGGGCGGTGCGTCGATCGGCGGCGTTCCCGTCACCGCGGCTGCGGGGGAGGAGATCCAGCAGGCCGTCCTGACCCACCTCCAGCGCATCGCCGTCGCCTCCGGCCACCCCGTGCACGCCACGGTGCACGACGAGCGCATCGGCTACGTCGTCCCGCTCCGGGTCGACGAGGACGGCTCCAGCCACTACACGGCTGACCCCGTACGCACGACGGCAGCGCCTGATCAGCCGGCGCCGTACAACGACACACCCACGCATGTCCTACGCCCCCTGCCGGACCGGACACAGAGCCCCGCGCCCACCTTCCGACTGCGCGCCCTGGCCGAGCCGCCGGTGCAGGACGCGGCGCCCGGTGCCGTCGCACCGCCCCTCGGGGAGTTCGGCCCACCGCCCCTGATGGACGCGAGGCCGCTGCCGGCCGAAGCGCAGCTGCCCGATTCGTACGCGACCGAAGCGCAGCTGCCCGATCCGAACGCGACCGAAGCGCCGCGTCCAGACCAGAGCGCGACCGAAGCGCCGCGTCCAGATCAGAGCGGGACCGAAGCGCCGCGTCCAGACCAGAGCGCGACCGAAGCGCCGCGTCCTGACCACAACGCGACCGAAGCCCAACGCCCCGGCCCGAGTCTCGACCCCTTCCCCGCGCCGAGCCCGCTTCCGACCCCCGAGGCCACCCCCCTCTCCGACCCGCCCACCACAGCGCCCCGCTCCGCGCCCACCCCCACGCCCCCCTCCGTCTCCTCATTCGGTACCGCACTCACCTCTGACCTCGATCGCGACCTCGACCTCGACCCCAAGCCCACCCCACCCCGAGGCTTCGACGCCGTGGCCGAGGCCATCCTCGGGGACGCGCCCTCCGGCAACCGCAACGGCACCGGCACCAGCACCAGCACCGGCCCCGAAGACGCGTCCCCCTTCGCCGAGCCGCTGGCCCGGATCAACGAGGCCGTGGCGGCGGGCCGTACGGCTGAGGCGGCGGAGTTGGCGGAGCGGACCGTCGCGGAGGCGTCGGCCGTGCTGGGGCTTGAGCACGCCGAGGTGCTCCGCATGCGCGAACTGGCCGCGTACATCGCCTACCTGGAGGGCGAACCGGCGCGCGCTTTCCGCCTCGCCCTCGATGTCGCCCACACGCATCACCGAACCCGGGACGCGGAGGCGGCGTACGGCAGCATCCATGGCGCGGCGACGGCCTGGCGGGCGGTGAAGGACCCCGCCCTGGGGCTCGACCTGGGCCGGGACCTGCTCGGCCTGTGGACCGAGCTCATGACGGAGGGCGGCCCGGCCGCCGAGGACATCGAGGAGCTGGAGTCGGTCCGTGCCCGTATGGACCGCCTCGCCACCCGTGCCGCCAAGTCGACCGAACCGCCCACCGCTTGAGCCGATGAGGTCTGACCCTCTACTGCTCGTGACCGCCTGACGCTGGAGGCCGCCTACTGCTGGAGGCCGCCTGCCTTCTGGACCGCGTACGGTTCCCGCCGCGGCCTCAGTCGGACAGCTCCCACACCGCGTGCGCGACGGCGTCGCTGTTCCGGTTCAGGGCGGTGTCGTTGATGTTGGACGTGGTGTCGCAGGACGAGTGGTAGCAGCGGTCGAACGACTGTCCCGCCGTACCGCCCCACTTGGCCGCCTGCGCCGACGTCTTCGCACGGCTCGCGCCGGTGAACAGCCCGCCCACCGGCACGCCCGCGGCCTTGAACGGAGCGTGGTCGGAGCGGCCGTCGCCCTCGGTCTCGATCTCGGTCGGGACGCCGAGGCCGGCGAAGTAGTCCTTGAAGGTCTTCTCGATGGTGGGGTCGTCGTCGTAGACGAAGTAACCGGCGTTCCGGGAGCCGATCATGTCGAAGTTCAGATAGCCACTGATCTTCGCGCGGTTGGTGGCGCCGAGGTTGTTCACGTAGTAGCGGGAGCCGACGAGCCCCAGCTCCTCCGCGCCCCACCAGGCGAAGCGCAGATGCTTGGTGGGCTGGTACCCGGCCCGCGACACGGCGAGCGCGGTCTCCAGGACGGCCGACGAGCCGGAGCCGTTGTCGTTGATACCGGGGCCGGACGAGACACCGTCGAGGTGCGAGCCGGCCATGACGACCTGGTTGGGGTCGCCGCCCGGCCAGTCCGCGATCAGGTTGTAGCCGGTACGGCCGGAGGACGTGAACTGCTGGATGCTCGTGGTGTACCCGGCCGCGTCCAGCTTGGCCTTCACATAGTCGAGGGAGGCTTTGTAGCCGGGGCGGCCGTGGGCGCGGTTGCCGCCGTTGGCGGTGGCGATGGACTGAAGCTGGGTGAGGTGGGCCTTGACGTTCGCCAGGGGTATGTCGGGAGCGGCGACCGTCGAGGGGGTGGGCGCGGCGCCGGCTATGGATCCACCGGTGAGCAGCAGGGCGGCGGCGACGGTTCCCGTAGCCATGGCGCGCCCGGAGAAGGGGAGCTGCATGTGGGGGGCTCCGAATTCCAGGGGGGACCCTGTGGGATGACCGCAGGGATCCACGGTGAATGGGGTGCCTGGATGGTGGAGCCGTTCCTGACTCTTCGTCAAGAGTCAGGACAAGCCATGGAATTCACACGCAGGGGAGCGGGTGGGGAGTCGGTGAATCGCGCCCGACCCGGCGGGTCTCACTGCACGCAGAACTCGTTCCCCTCCGGATCCGCGAGCACGACCCACTCCCCGCCCTGCTCCTTCACCCGCCGCAGCACACTCGCTCCCAGCCCCTCCAGCCGCTCGACCTCCGCCTCGCGCTCCCCGGCCGCCGCGTGCACGTCCAGGTGGAGCCGGTTCTTGACCGTCTTCGCCTCCGGCACCCGCTGGAACAGCAGCCGACGCCCCAGCCCGGTGCCGCTGTCCTGGTCGTACGGGTCCTCGGGATGCCGTACGGCGACCAGGTCCCGGAAGGCGAGCCGGGCATGGAACTCGACGACGGCCTCCCGCGGCAGCGCGCCCAACTCCAGCAGCCGCTCGATCAGGGCGTTGTTGTCCTCGACCTCGTAGTGCAGGGCGGCCGCCCAGAAGTCGGCCTGCGACTGGGGATCGGCGCAGTCGATGACGAGCTTCCAGTGGAGGGGGGCGGGCTTCGCGGCGGGTGTCTGAGTCATGCGACCACTCATATGGGGTCGGTGAGCGGGTCGGCAACGGGAATCGCCGGGACGGAGCGGGCTGTCCCACGGCGCATGTGGCCCCCGGCTCAGCTCAAGCGTCCACCACGGCAGAGGTCGGCTTCTCCACCCGAGCCGTGCCGTACCGCACCAACCGGCTTCGCCGCGCGGAGCGCCACGCGTCCGCCGTCAGCAGCGTCAGCGCCAGCCACACCAGCGCGAACCCGGCCCACCTCTCGGCCGGCATCGCCTCGCGGAAGTACAGGACGCCGAGCAGGAACTGGAACACCGGCGCCAGGTACTGCAACAGCCCCAGCGTCGACAGCGGCACCCGTATTGCCGCCGCGCCGAAGCAGACGAGCGGCAGGGCGGTGACGACACCGGTTGCGGCGAGCAGCGCCACGTGCCCCGGCCCTTGCGTGGTGAAGGTCGACTTCCCTTGCGCCGACAGCCACAGCAGATAGCCCACGGCGGGCAGGAACTGGATCGCCGTCTCCGCGGCCAGCGATTCGACGCCGCCGAGGTTGACCTTCTTCTTCACCAGCCCGTACGTGGCGAAGGAGAAGGCGAGGACGAGGGAGATCCACGGTGGCCGGCCGTACCCGACGGTCAGCACGACCACCGCCGCGAACCCCACCCCGACCGCCGCCCACTGCACGGGCCGCAGCCGCTCCTTGAGGAGCAGCACTCCCATCGCGATGGTGACCAGCGGATTGATGAAGTACCCGAGCGACGCCTCCAGCACATGGCCGCTGTTCACGGACCAGATGTAGAGACCCCAGTTGACGGTGATCACGGACGCGGCCACGGCGACGAGCGCCAGCCGCCGCGGCTGGCGTATCAGCTCACCCGCCCAGGCCCAGCGCCGTACGACGAGCAGCGCGACCGCGACGAGGACGAGGGACCAGGCCATCCGATGGGCGAGGATCTCGACGGCACCGGCGGGCTTCAGCAGAGGCCAGAAGAGGGGGACCAGCCCCCACATCCCATACGCCGCGACACCGTTCAGCAGCCCTGTACGCCGCTCGACCTGTGACTTCCCGGCCACGGCCCCTCCTTACCACACACACCTGCCGCGCTCGTACGACGGCACGCACGAAGGTAACGCCGAACACCCTCGCCTGTCATGCCCGTATCGCCATACGGTCATGACAGGTGGGGTGGGGTGGGGTGAGGTGAGGTGGGGAGTGGGGCGGGGCGGCGGTGGCGCTGTCGGGCGCCTGCGCCTGCGCCTCCGCGTGCGCCAGCGTCCGGCGTCGGCGCCGAGGCGAGCCGTGCAGCCGCAGCCGCAGACAGACGCAGCCCCACCCCCAGCCCCCTCTCAGCCCTTGAGGGCCCCCGCGATCGACTCGGCGATCGGAGTGGTCGGACGACCGGTCAGCCGGGACAGATCCCCGCTCTCGACGACCAGCTCGCCCTTCTCGATGGAGGCGTCCACGCCCGCCAGGATCCCGGCGAGCGGCGCGGGCAGTCCGGCGCCGGTCAGGATGCCGGTGAAGGTCTCGACGTCGACGGCGTTGCTGCCGATCTCCTTGCCGGTCTGCCGGCTCAGCTCGGCGGCGTACTCGGCGAAGCTCCAGGCGACGTCCCCGCCCAGTTCGTACGTCTGGTTCTCGTGCCCTTCGCCGGTCAGTACGGCGACCGCGGCAGCCGCGTAGTCGGCGCGGGCGGCGGAGGAGACGCGGCCCTCCCCGGCGGCGTGTGTGACGGCGTCGTGCGCCAGGACCGGCGCGAGATTCTCGGTGTAGTTCTCGTGGTACCAGCCGTTGCGCAGCAGTGCGTACGGCAGGCCGGACGCGAGCAGCGCCGCCTCGGTTTCCCGGTGGTCGTCGGCGAGGGCGGCCGTGAGGCTGCCGGGGGCGCTGGTGTAGGCGAGCAGGGCGACACCGGCGGCCTTGGCGGCGTCGATGACGACCTGGTGCTGCCCGACGCGGCCCTTGTCGAACTCGTTGCCGGATATGAGCAGCACCTTGTCGCCGGCCGCGAAAAGTCCGTCGAAGGTCTCGGGGCTGTTGTAGTCGGCGGCGGCGATCTTCACACCGCGCTCGGCGAATTCGGCCGCCTTCCCGGGTGTGCGGACGGCAGCGGTGATCCGATCCGCCGGAACCTTCTCCAGCAGCTGCTCCACGATGTGGCGGCCCAGGTTTCCGGTGGCTCCGGTGACGACGATGCTCATGATCAGAACTCCTAGTGGGGTGCCTCGGCACCAACCCTGGTGGCTTGGCACTAACCCTGGTGGCTTGGCACTAACCCTAGGAGTGGCGCTAACTCATGGAAAGTACCCACTTTGAAGTAAGGTACTGTCATGGCAGTAAGTGCTTGGGGTGGCGTGACCGGGAGTAACGACGACCTCGGCGAGGGAATGTGCCCGCACCGCCGGGTACTGGAGCACGTCACCAGCCGCTGGGGCGTCCTCGTACTGATCGCACTACTGGAACGTTCCTACCGCTTCAGCGAACTGCGCCGCGCGATCGGCCGGGTGAGCGAGAAGATGCTGACCCAGACCCTCCAGACGCTGGAACGCGACGGCCTGGTCCACCGCGACGCCAAGCCGGTGATCCCACCACGGGTCGACTACTCCCTGACCGACCTGGGCCGTGAGGCGGCGGAGCAGGTCCGCGCACTGGCCCTATGGACCGAGCGGCGGATGGACGATGTGCACAAGGCGCGCGAGGCGTACGACTCCCGCCCCGTCACGCCCCCCTCCCGCGGCAGCCGCTCCTAGGCCCTGTCGTCAAATTCCCGCCTGCCCGGGACCGCGGCCCGACCCTGCTGCCGGACCGCGCCCGACCCTGCTGCGGCCCCCCGACGCAGAAGCCCGGGCGCCGCACGGCACCCGGGCTGCAAGCCTGGCTCGAACGCGTCGCTCAGCCGACGACCGTCCAGGTGTCCCCACCCGCCAGCAGCGCCGCCAGATCGCCCTTGCCGTTCTGCTCGATCGCCGAGTCCAGCTGGTCGGACATCTGCGTGTCGTACACCGGACGTTCCACCGAGCGGAGCACACCGATGGGGGTGTGGTGCAGGGTGTCCGGGTCGGCCAGGCGGGACAGCGCGAAGGCCGTGGTCGGGGACGCGCAGTGGGCGTCGTGGACCAGGATCTGCGACTCGTTCTCCGGGGTCACGGTGACGACCTTCAGATCCCCGGTCTGCGTATCCCGAACGACGCCGCGCGTACCGTCCGTGCCGAAGCGGATCGGCTGCCCGTGCTCCAGGCGGATCACCGCTTCCTCCGCTTGCTGCTTGTCCTTGAGGACCTCGAAGGCGCCGTCGTTGAAGATGTTGCAGTTCTGGTAGATCTCGATCAACGCCGTGCCCCGGTGGGCCGCCGCCTCACGCAGCACCTGGGTGAGGTGCTTGCGGTCGGAATCCACTGTGCGCGCCACGAAGGACGCCTCCGCGCCGATCGCGAGGGACACCGGGTTGAAAGGCTCGTCCAGCGAGCCCATCGGCGTCGACTTGGTGATCTTGCCGACCTCGGAGGTCGGCGAGTACTGGCCCTTTGTCAGCCCGTAGATCCGATTGTTGAACAGCAGGATCTTGAGGTTGACGTTGCGTCGCAGCGCGTGGATCAGGTGGTTGCCGCCGATGGACAGCGCGTCACCGTCGCCCGTGACCACCCAGACGCTCAGGTCCCGCCGCGACGCGGCCAGGCCCGTCGCGATGGCCGGCGCGCGGCCGTGGATGGAGTGCATGCCATAGGTGTTCATGTAGTACGGGAAGCGCGACGAACAGCCGATGCCCGAGACGAAGACGATGTTCTCCTTGGCGAGGCCCAGCTCAGGCATGAACCCCTGGACCGCCGCGAGAATCGCGTAGTCACCGCAGCCGGGGCACCAGCGCACTTCCTGATCGGACTTGAAGTCCTTCATGGACTGGCGGGCCTCGGCCTTGGGGACGAGCGAGAGCGCCTCGATCGTGCCCGTGCCTTCCGTGGACGTCTCAGCCATCGATGGCCTCCTTGAGCGCCTTGGCGAGCTGTTCCGCCTTGAACGGCATGCCGTTCACCTGGTTGTACGAGTGGGCGTCCACCAGGTACTTCGCCCGGACCAGGGTGGCGAGCTGGCCGAGGTTCATCTCGGGGATCACCACCCTCTCGTAGCGTCCGAGTACCACGCCCAGGTTGCGCGGGAACGGATTCAGATGACGCAGATGCGCCTGCGCGATCGCCTCGCCCGCGTTGCGCAGCCGGCGCACCGCCGCGGTGATCGGGCCGTACGTCGATCCCCAGCCCAGCACCAGCGTCTTCGCCTCGTGCGGGTCGTCGACCTCGAGATCGGGGACCTCGATGCCGTCGATCTTGGCCTGGCGGGTGCGGACCATGAAGTCGTGGTTGGCCGGGGCGTAGGAGATGTTGCCCGTGCCGTCCTCCTTCTCGATGCCGCCGATCCGGTGCTCCAGGCCCGGCGTACCGGGGATCGCCCACGGCCGGGCGAGGGTCTGCGGGTCGCGCTTGTACGGCCAGAAGACCTCGCTGCCGTCCTCGAGGGTGTGGTTCGGACCTTGCGCGAACTGCACGGTCAGATCCGGCAGCTCGTCCAGCTCCGGGATCCGCCAGGGCTCGGATCCGTTGGCCAGATAGCCGTCCGACAGCAGCATCACCGGGGTGCGGTACGTCAGCGCGATGCGGGCCGCCTCCAGCGCCGCGTCGAAGCAGTCGGCCGGGGTGCACGGGGCGACGATCGGCACCGGCGCCTCGCCGTTGCGTCCGAACATCGCCTGGAGCAGGTCCGCCTGCTCGGTCTTGGTCGGCAGACCGGTCGAGGGTCCGCCGCGCTGGATGTCCACGACCAGCAGCGGCAGCTCCAGCGACACGGCGAGCCCGATGGTCTCCGACTTCAGGGCCACACCCGGCCCGGACGTCGTGGTCACCGCGAGCGAGCCGCCGAAGGCCGCGCCCAGCGCCGCACCGATGCCGGCGATCTCGTCCTCGGCCTGGAAGGTCCGCACGCCGAAGTTCTTGTGCCGGCTCAGCTCGTGCAGGATGTCCGAGGCCGGGGTGATCGGGTACGAGCCCAGAAACAGCGGCAGGTCCGCCTGGCGGGACGCGGCGATCAGTCCGTAGGACAGCGCGAGGTTGCCGGAGATGTTGCGGTAGGTGCCGACCGGGAAGGCGGTCGTCGCCGGGGCGATCTCGTAGGAGACCGCGAAGTCCTCGGTGGTCTCGCCGAAGTTCCAGCCCGCCCGGAAGGCGGCGATGTTGGCGGCGGCGATGTCCGGCTTCTTGGCGAACTTCGACTTCAGGAACCTCTCGGTGCCCTCGGTCGGCCGGTGGTACATCCAGCTCAGCAGGCCCAGCGCGAACATGTTCTTGCTGCGCTCGGCCTCCTTGCGGGTGAGATCGAACTCCTTCAGCGCCTCCACCGTCAGCGTCGTCAGCGGCACCGGATGGAGGCTGTACCCGTCCAGCGAGCCGTCCTCCAGCGGCGAGACGTCGTAGCCCACCTTCTGCATCGCCCGCTTGGTGAACTCGTCCGTGTTGACGATGATCTCCGCGCCGCGCGGCAGGTCACCGATGTTGGCCTTCAGGGCGGCCGGGTTCATCGCGACCAGCACGTTCGGCGCGTCACCCGGGGTCAGGATGTCGTGGTCGGCGAAGTGCAGCTGGAAGGAGGACACGCCCGGCAGGGTCCCGGCGGGGGCGCGGATCTCGGCCGGGAAGTTCGGCAGCGTCGACAGATCGTTGCCGAAGGATGCCGTTTCCGAGGTGAAACGGTCGCCGGTGAGCTGCATACCGTCGCCGGAGTCCCCCGCGAAACGAATGATCACCCGGTCCAGCCGGCGGACGTCCTTCGTCCCTGCCGGTTTGCGCTGCTCTCCCACGACGGCTTCGTCGGCCTGCTCCGCTGGGCTACTGACCTGGCTGGTCACTGAACTGGACCTCCTTCGAGGCGGCTGTCTGGGCATGGCCTTCCCGCAAGCCTTCCCAGGATCAACCCTACGTCCGCAAAGGTCGCCCTCCCCGGGCCATTCGCATGACGGACATGGATCCGAGATGTTCCGCCGCCCTGACTTGTCATGATCTACGCCCCCCGGCGCTCCCTAGGAAGACGCGCCCTGTTCCCGGTTCGGTTGCCATGCCGGCGCCCGCCCGCTGGATGCCGTCTTTCGACCGCCGAAGCGTTCACCCATTTGACTGACACGGTGTCAGACCATCAGGAGTTGAGATAGGTGAGAACCGCGAGTACGCGCCGGTGATCCCCGTCACTCTGGGAGAGTCCCAGCTTCAGGAAGATGTTGCTGACGTGCTTCTCGACGGCTCCGTCGCTCACCACCAGCTGTCTGGCGATCGCCGAATTGGTCCGCCCCTCCGCCATCAGCCCCAGGACCTCCCGCTCTCTCGGGGTGAGCCCCGCGAGCACATCCTGCTTGCGGCTGCGGCCCAGCAGCTGGGCGACGACCTCCGGGTCGAGCGCGGTCCCCCCTTGGGCCACCCGCACGACCGCGTCCACGAACTCCCGCACCTCCGCCACGCGGTCCTTGAGCAGATAGCCGACCCCGCGGCTGGAAGCGGCCAGCAGCTCCGTGGCGTACCGCTCCTCCACGTACTGCGACAGCACGAGTACCCCGAGTCCGGGGTGCGCCTTGCGCAGCTGCACGGCCGCCCGCACCCCTTCGTCCGTGTGCGTCGGCGGCATCCGTACGTCCGCGACCACCACATCCGGCAGCTCGCCCCCTGCGTCCAGCTCCGTGATGGTCTTGATCAGCGCGTCGCCGTCGCCCACCCCCGCCACGACCTCATGGCCACGGTCGGTCAACAGCCGGGTCAGCCCCTCCCTGAGCAGCACCGAATCCTCGGCGATGACCACGCGCACCTTGTCCTCCACGATCCTCGGCCCCCCGAACCTTGGCATGCGGCCGAGCCTTCCCCGGCCATGTCGTCCCTCGCGACCTCAGTATCCCGCGATCGCCTCCTGGCCACCGGGCCTGTGGAAAACCCGCCCGACGGCGTTCGGATCACACGGCACGAGGCTGTGGACGGGCGTGCGCTGGGAGCGCGCGGAGGCCCCTGATCCGTCTGTGCAAGACATGCACGACAGATCAGGGGCGAAGCACTTCACACGGCGAGGGCACTTCGGCCCGCGGTCCACGGCCCGCGGTCCACGGTCCGCGATCTCCGGCTGGGACGATCCGTCCGCGTCCGCCGTAGCGGCTACACCGTCCGCCAGGGCAGCTCAGCCGTGACCCGGGTCGGTCCGCCCACCGGCGAGTCCACCACCAGGATTCCGTCCACCGCGTCGAGCCGTTCGGCCAGGCCGGCCAGGCCCGAGCCCGTGGCGGCGTCGGCGCCGCCGATGCCGTTGTCGACGACCTGGAGCATCAGCCGGTTCTCCACCCGCCACACGTCCACGGCCGCCCACGTGGCCCGCGAGTGCTTGCCGATGTTCTGGAGGAGCTCGGAGACCGTGAAGTAGGCGATGCCCTCGATCGCCGGCACCGGCCGCTCGCCGTACAGGTCGACCTGGACCTCCACCGGCACCGTGCACCGGGAGGCGACGGACGACAGGGCGGCGTCCAGTCCGCGGTCGGTCAGGACGGCCGGGTGGATGCCGCGGGCCAGGTCGCGCAGTTCCTGGAGTGCGGTCTTCACCTCGCCGTGCGCCTCGTCGACCATGCGTGCCGCCGCCTGCGGATCCTGCGTCAGCTTCTCCTTGGCAAGGCCGAGGTCCATGGCCAGGGCCACCAGCCGGGCCTGGGCGCCGTCGTGCAGATCGCGCTCGATGCGCCGCAGGTCGGCGGCGGCCGTATCGACCACGACACCGCGGTCCGACTCCAGCTCCACCACGCGCGTCGCCAGCCGTGTCGGCCCGAGCAGACCGTGCACCATCACCCGGTCGACCATCGTCAGCGCCCGCACGATCCACGGCGTCGCCAGCGTGAACAGAAGTCCGACCAGCGCGGTGATCGTGATCTCGAACGGGTTGTCGAGGTAGATGTTGTGGGTCTCGTCGCCGAACACCTGAAGACCGTCCTGACCGGCCCAGACCGGGAAGACCCAGAACCACAGCGGATACGTCAGCAGCGCCCAGCCGTACGCCCATACATTCACCGCGACGACGAAGGAGAACGTCGCCCACGGCAGGTGCAGCACCGCGTACAGCAGGCTCCGCCATGACGTCCCGCTCTTCAGTACGGCGCCCATCCACGCCATGAAGCCGCGTCGGCGCATCCGCAGCGGCTCCGGGTCGGCCACCTCCAGGTGCAGTAACGCACGCGCGCGTGCCCGCTCCAACGCCCCCAGGCCGCGGCAGCCGGCGAGGCCCGCGGCCAGCACCGGGACACCGAGGAAGGTCACCAGCAGGCCCGCGCCCAGCGACACCATCGTGATGCCGTACACGAACAGCACGATGCTGATCGGCAGGCTCAGCAGGACATATCCGAACTCCCGCCAGCTGCGCGCCTCGAACGGCGCCCGCAGCCCGGCCGGCAGCCGGTGCCGTCGCTCGCCGCCGTGCTCGGGAAGGCCGCGCTCGGGGAAGCCGAGCCCGTGCCCGTAGCCCTGTCCGTACTCCGTGGCCATCGGCGTCGTCCTGTCTCCTCGTCCCGTCAGCCCCACTGCTGCCGGGGGCTGTGCCGTCGTATCTCCACCCTCCTCGGCCGCAGGTCCACGGACCATGGAGGCCGTCGGCGTCTCGGACGGGGGGTTTTCCCTACCCCTCGCCGGGGGCGCGGTCCCGCCAGGGCAGCTCGGCCGTCACCGTCGTGGGGCCGCCCTGCGGGGAGTCGACGACGAACAGGCCGTCCACCGCGTTCAGCCGGTCGGCCAGCCCGCGCATGCCGGTGCCGCCGTCGAGACGCGCACCGCCGCGACCGTCGTCCCGCACCTGGATGAGCAGCCGGTCCTCCGACCGCCACACGTCGACGGACGCCGACTTCGCCCCGCTGTGCTTGCTGATGTTCTGAAGCAGCTCGGAGACGGTGAAGTACGCGATGCCTTCGATGGCCGCGACCGGTCGGGACAGCAGATCGACGGTCACCTTCACGGGTACCGTGCAGCGCGACGCGACGGACGACAGAGCGGCGTCCAGTCCGCGGTCGGTCAGCACGGCCGGATGGATGCCGCGCGCCAGGTCGCGCAGCTCCTGAAGCGCGAGCTTCACCTCGCCGTGCGCCTCCTCGACCATCGCCGCGGCCGAGTCCGGATCCTCCAGGAGCTTCTCCTTGGCCAGGCCCAGTCCCATGGCCAGGTTGACCAGCCGGGCCTGCGCCCCGTCGTGCAGGTCGCGTTCGATGCGTCGCAGGTCGGCCGCCGCCGTGTCCACGACGACCCCCCGGTCCGACTCCAGCTCGGCGATACGGCGCTCCAGCTCGTCGGAGGGCGACAGCAGGCCGCGCACCATCGCCCGGTCCGCGTTGGCCAGGCCCCGCGCGATGAACGGCAGCACCGGCCACAGTACGAACAGCGACGTCAGCGTGATGACGAAGGTGAGCACGCCCCAGGGCAGGCGAATGAAGTCGTACAGCATCGTGCGCCAGCCCACCGGGTCCTTCAACGCCAGCCACAACTGCGGGAAGAAACCGTCCCTGCCGCCGCGCAACGGCAGCGGACTCGGCTCGTCCACGCGCACTCCGAGCAACGCACGCGCGCGTGCCCGCTCCAGCTTGCCCAGCTGCCGTGCACCCAGCAGCCCGGCCGCGAGCAGCGGGAACCCGATCACCGTCAGGGTGAGGAAGGCACCGGTGAACAACACCGTCACGACATAGATGAAGCCGAGCAGCGACAACGGAAGGTTCGCCAGGAGGTGCGCGATCTCCCGCCACGTGTGCCGGTCGTAGGCGAAACGGACGGGCGGCAGCGGCGACTGCTCGCTGTCGGACCGCCTGGAGGCGTCCCGCGAAGGGCTGGGGCGTTCGGTCATATGGGCTAGCCTGCCGCGCGGTGCGCGGCCGCGCCATGAGGAGGGCCGCCCATGTCCGAGGGGGGTAATCCCCACCCCGCGCCACGGCCGCCCGCCGGACCGATGACCTGCCGCGCGGGCATCGTCGGATCTCAAGGGCATCTCAAGGCGTGACGGGCTGCTTACGCTGTCTTTAGCAGGGCCTAGACTCCCGTGCGTACAGATCGTCGAACAGCGGTGTTCACGAGGTCACAAGTCGCAGGACACTGGTCCCAGGGCCGGTTCCAGTTCCTGGGACTCGGTCACGAGGTCAGGGAGCGAGGGGCGGACGTGTCGGAACAGACCGTCGTCGTCACGGCGGCTGCGCATGACGTCGTCGTCGCGGCGGACTACTTCGAGTCCTACTCGGTCGTCGGACTGCTCGCCGTCATCGGCGTGCTGTTCGTCGCCGTCGCCTTCGGGGCGGGCCGCCTGCTGCGTCCCGTGGTCCCCACGCCCGAGAAGCTCCTGACATACGAGTGCGGCGTCGACCCCGTCGGCGAGGGCTGGGCCCACACCCAGGTCCGCTACTACGTCTACGCCTTCCTGTACGTGATCTTCGCCATCGACTCGATCTTCCTCTTCCCCTGGGCGACGGTCTTCGCCGACCCTGGCTACGGTGCGACCACGCTCGTCGAGATGTTCGTCTTCCTCGGCTTCCTGGCCGTGGGCCTGCTCTACGCATACAAGAAGGGCGTCCTGGCATGGACGTGACGCCAGACACCACCAATGAGCAGCCGGTTCTGCTGCCGGAGCCGAAGCGACTGGGCGCGCTCGCCCGCCTCGCTCCCGAGCCGATGAAGGTGATCCTCAACTGGGGCCGCCGCTACTCGCTCTGGGTCTTCAACTTCGGCCTCGCCTGCTGCGCGATCGAGTTCATCGCCGCGTCGATGGCCCGCCACGACTTCATCCGCCTCGGCGTGATCCCCTTCGCGCCCGGCCCGCGGCAGGCCGACCTCATGGTCGTCTCGGGCACGGTGACGGACAAGATGGCCCCGGCCGTGAAGCGCCTGTACGAACAGATGCCCGAGCCGAAGTACGTCATCTCCTTCGGCGCCTGCTCCAACTGCGGCGGCCCCTACTGGGACTCCTACTCCGTCACCAAGGGCGTCGACCAGATCATCCCGGTGGACGTCTACGTCCCCGGCTGCCCGCCGCGCCCCGAGGCACTGCTCCAGGGCATCCTCAAGCTCCAGGAGAAGATCGCGCGGGAGTCGCTGGGGGAGCGGTACGGCACGACGCCCCGGCCGTCCACGGCGGCCCTGCAAAGCGGCCTGGTGCGAGCGCCGGAGCGCTCCGACAGCGCCGCCGGCGATGCCGGGGAGGCAGGACGATGACGACGGTCGGCTGGCTGCCCACCCCCGTGGAGGACCTCTTCGGCCCGGATGCCACGGCCGAGGAGTCCTACGACGTCCTGACGGTCGACGTGCCCCCGACCTCCTGGATCGCGGCCCTTCAGACGGCCCGCGACGAACTGGGCTGCACCTACTTCGACTGGCTCAGCGCCGTCGACGAACCCGGCACGGGCTTCCGCGTCGCGGCCCACGTGGCCGCCCTGTCTCCCGTACGGCGCCTGCTGGTCCGCACCACGGTCCCGCACGAGGCCCCGACGCTGCCCACTGCCGTCGGCGTGTACGCGGGCGCGGCCTGGCACGAGCGGGAGACCCACGAGATGTTCGGCGTCGTCTTCGCCGACCACCCCGGCCTGGACCACCTCCTCCTCCCGGAGAACTTCGAGGGCCACCCCCTCCGCAAGGACTTCGTCCTCGCAGCCCGCGTCGCCAAGGCATGGCCGGGCGCCAAGGAACCCGGCGAGTCCGAACACGGCGGCCCCAAGCGCCGCCAGATGCTCCCGCCCGGCGTACCCGACCCGAACGAATGGGGCCCCCTCAAGGGCCAACTCCCCCCAGCCCCCACCCGCCCGACCAGAGCCACATCCCGCGGGGCCGGAGAACGCCCGGCACGCGCAGCCGGGGAACGCCCCGTGCGCGCGGCCGGGGAACGGCCCGTGCGTCGCGCGCGTACGGCGGCGGAGGGCTCGGCGAGTCAGGCGGAGGCGGAGGGCTCGGCGGGCCGGGCAGAGGGACCGGCGGGTGCCGGTGCGGCTCCCGCGCCGGGCGTCACACCGCGTCGCGCGCGTACGGCGGCGGAGGGCTCCGCCAGTCAGACAGCCGGGGGAGAGGCAGCCACCTCGTCGGAGGCGGACACGTCCGAAGCGAGCACCGGCACGCCGCCGACCGCGCCCGGCACCCCCGCCGGGCCGCACCGCGCACGCAGCGCGACCGAAGGCTCGGCATCGCAACGCCCCGCACCCGGCACGGCCCCTTCCGGCCCCCGTCGATCCCGCAGCGCTTCGCAGGGCTCGGCCAGCCAGCGGACCGGCGCGGGGGAGCAGGCGACCGGCCCGGCTCCGACTGGCGAGGTCTCGACTGGTTCGACGCCGGCTGCCGAGCGAGGCGCTGGTCCGAGGCCGACTCGCGAGGGAGCCGCTGGTTCGGCGCCGACCGGCGAGGGAGCCGCTGGTTCGGCGCCGACCGGCGAGGAGTCGGCTGGTCCGACGCCGGCCGGTGCGTCCGGCGAAGCCGCCCAGCCCTCGACTCCTCCGGCCAACCCCAGGCCTGCCAAGGCCCCTCGCAGCGCGGACGCCCCGTGGCACCACGCCCGCCCGGCCTTCGACGAGCCGAAACCCGAGCAACGAGCCGAGCCGCGGCCCGACGCCGAGCGCATCCCTGCCCCGGACCGCGGGGCCACCTCCGGCCCGGATGCCGAGGGCACCCCTGGCCGGGATGCTGAGGCCACCCGCGACCCGGATGCCGAGGTCGCGCCCGACTCGCGCCCGGCGGCCAAGCCCGTCCCGGGGCCTGAGGCCAAGCTCGGCCCGGCTGCCGAGGCCACCCCCGACCTCGACAGCCGGCCGCGCCCCGCAGCCGACTCGGCCGCGGACGAGCCCGCACGAGGCCAGCGCCCTGAGCAGCCCGCGCAGCCCAAGCAGGGCGACCACCGTGAGCCCGGCGAGACAGTCGCCCCCGCGGGTGAGGACTCCACCAAGCCCAGCCGCCGCGGACCGGCCGACGGGCCGGCCGACGGACCGGCCGACGGACCGGCCGACGGGCCGGGCGACGAACTGACCGATGGCCCCTCCGAGGGCCATCCCGACGAGCACACCGACCGCCCAGGAGGCCCGCAGTGAACGACGCGCTCGACGTCACCCTGCGACTCCTGATCGTCTTCGTCGTGTTCCTCACCTTCCCCCTGCTCATCGGCCAGACGGAACACAAGGTCATGGCCCATATGCAGGGCCGCCTCGGCCCGATGTACGCCGGTGGCTTCCACGGCTGGGCCCAGCTGGTCGCCGACGGCGTGAAGTTCGCGCAGAAGGAGGACGTCGTCCCGGCCGGCGCGGACCGCCGTATCTTCCAGCTCGCCCCTGCCGTGGCCCTCCTTCCGTATCTCCTCGTTCTCCTCGCCATCCCGATCGGCCCCGGCGAAGGCGCGGTCGGCGAGGTCATCGACGCGGGCATCTTCTTCGTCCTGGCGGTCATGGGCGTAGGCGTCCTCGGCTCGCTCATGGCCGGCTGGGCCTCCGCCAACAAGTTCTCCCTCCTCGGCGGACTGCGTACCGCCGCTCAGCTCCTCGCCTACGAACTCCCGATGCTGCTGACCGCCGCCTCCGTGGCGATGGCGGCCGGCACGGTCTCCCTGCCCGGCATCCTCGACGCCTTCGAGTGGTGGTGGCTGCCCTGGCAGATCGTCGGCGCGATCGTGTTCTTCGTCGCCGGCCTCGCCGAACTACAGCGCCCGCCCTTCGACATGCCGGTCGCCGACTCGGAGATCATCTTCGGCGCCTACACCGAGTACACCGGTCTCCGCTTCGCCCTCTTCCTCCTCGCCGAGTACGCCGGAATCGTCGTCCTGTGCGGCCTCACCACCGTCCTCTTCCTGGGCGGCTGGCACGGTCCCTGGGGCGCCGACGGCCTCGGCTGGGTCTGGACCCTGCTGAAGACCGCTGTCCTCGCCTTCATCGTGATCTGGCTCCGCGTCACCTATCCCCGGCTGCGCGAGGACCAGCTCCAGAAGCTCTCCTGGACCCTCCTCGTCCCCCTCTCCCTCGCCCAGATCGCCCTCACCGGCGTCGTCAAGGTGGTGATCCAGTAACCATGGCCCCCATTCCTGGCAGTGGCCTGGCCAAGGGCCTGGCCGTCACCCTCCGCACGATGACGAAGAAGTCCGTCACCGCTCAGTACCCGGACGCCCAGCCCGACCTCGCGCCCCGCACCCGTGGCGTGATCGGCCTGTTCGAGGAGAACTGCACGGTCTGCATGCTGTGCGCCCGCGAGTGCCCGGACTGGTGCATCTACATCGACTCCCACAAGGAGACGGTCCCGGCGGCGACCCCGGGCGGCCGTGAACGCAGCCGCAATGTTCTCGACCGTTTCGCCATCGACTTCTCCCTGTGCATGTACTGCGGTATCTGCATCGAGGTCTGTCCTTTCGACGCTCTGTTCTGGTCCCCGGAGTTCGAGTACGCCGAGACCGACATCCGCGACCTCACCCATGAGCGCGACAAGCTCCGCGAGTGGATGTGGACCGTCCCGGCCCCGCCCGCTCTCGACCCCGGCGCGGAGGAGCCCAAGGAGATCGCCGCCGCCCGCAAGACCGCCGAGAAGCTGGCTGCTGCGCAGGCGGAACCGCAGGAGGGAGAGTCGTGAGCCTTACCGCAGCCGCCGCGACGGCACGCACCGTGACCACCCATGCCGCGGAAACACACGGCTTCCTCTCCCCGACGGGCGTCGAGATCACGTTCCTTCTGGTCGGCTTGGTCACCTTCGGCGCCGCGCTGGTCACCGTCACCACCCGGCAGCTCGTGCACGCCGCTCTGTGGCTGGTGGTCGCCCTCGGTGGTCTCGCGGTGGAGTACCTCCTGCTCACCGCCGAGTTCATCGCCTGGGTGCAGGTCCTCATCTATGTGGGTTCCGTCGTCGTCCTCCTTCTGTTCGGTCTGATGCTCACCAAGGCCCCCATCGGCCGCTCTCCGGACGCCGACTCCGGCAACCGCTGGGCCGCCCTCACGGTGGCCGTCATCGCCGCGGCCACCCTGATCTGGGTCGTCGTCGACGCCTTCCGCACCACTTGGATCGACCTCGACGGGCCCGCGACCGGCACCACCAGGGCCACCGGCGAGAGCCTCTTCCAGAACTGGGTCCTCCCCTTCGAGGCCCTCTCCGTCCTTCTCCTGGCGGCACTGGTCGGCGCGATCGTCCTGTCCCGCAAGGCGAAGCCGGAGTCGAGCTTTCCCCCAGTGAACTCCCGGTCGACGACCGGGAGTTCCCCGTCCGTCCCGGATTCCCGTAATCACCCGATCGGGCGAAACGGGTCGTCCGAGGGAACCGAGCCGGCCGAGCAGGAAGGCGCCCTCTGATGCACCTCGCCTATCCCGCCGTACTCTCCGCCCTCCTCTTCTGCACCGGCCTGTACGGCGTCCTCGCCCGCCGCAACGCGATCCTGGTCCTGATGTCGGTCGAGCTGATGCTCAACGCCGTCAACCTCAACCTGGTCGCCTTCGACGTCTGGCTCAGCAAGGCCGCCGAGGAGACCCTGCACTCCGGCCAGGCCCTGACCCTGTTCACGATCACCATCGCCGCCGCCGAGATCGGCATCGGCCTGGCGATCGTGCTCGCCGTCCACCGCAACCGCGGCACCGCGGACATCGACAAGCTCCGCGACACCGCCGAGGGCCACAGCGCCGACGGCCCCGACCACGACACCCCCGCCGCCGGGCAGGCCGAGAAGGCTGAGGCCACCGCGTGACCACGACGACCCTCGCCGCACTCGTCCCCCTCCTTCCCCTCCTGGGCGCGGCGGCCGGCCTGCTCCTGGGCCGCACGGCACCCGGATTCGTCCGCCCGCTCGCCGTCCTGCCGACGCTCACGTCCCTCGTGCTCGCGGCTGTGGTCGCCGTGCGCCAAGGCGGCGACCAGGCGATCAACGCCGCCACCGAGCTCACACCCACCGGCTCGGTCCCGATCGAACTCGCCCTGTACATCGACGGCTTCGCCGCCCTCGTCGCGCTCGTGGTCGGCATCGTCGCGACCTGCGTGCAGATCTACTCGACGGGCTACCTGCGCGAGGACCCGCGCTACCCCTCCTACGCCGCGCTCGTCTCCCTCTTCACCTCCGCCATGCTGCTCGTCGTCTACTCAGGCGACCTCATGGTGCTGCTGGTCGGCTGGGAGATCATGGGCATCTGCTCGTACTTCCTGGTCGGCCACTACTGGGAAACCCCGGAGGCCCGCGCCGCCTCCATCAAGGCCTTCCTGGTGACCAAGCTCGGTGACGTCCCCTTCCTCATCGGCCTGTTCGCGCTGGCCACCGACGCCGGGTCCTTCCGCATCACGAAGATCCTCGGCACCGTCGCGAGCGGCGGACTCGACCATCCGACACTGATCGCCCTACTGCTCCTCGCCGGCGTGGCGGGCAAGTCGGCGCAGTTCCCGCTGCACACCTGGCTCCCCGACGCGATGGCAGGCCCGACGCCCGTCTCCGCGCTGATCCACGCCGCGACGATGGTCGCCGCCGGCGTCTACTTCGTCGCCCGTCTCCTCCCGGTCTTCGAGGCCTCGCAGGCCGCGATGATCGTCCTCGCCGTGATGGCCGCCGTCACGATGGTCGGCTCCGGTCTCGCCGCGCTCGCCCAGGACGACATCAAGCGCGTCCTCGCCTACTCGACGATCGGCCAGCTCGGCTACATGACCGGCGCCCTGGCCGTCGCCGACCGCGGAGCCGCCGTCTTCCACCTCCTCTCGCACGGCGCCTTCAAGGCGCTCCTCTTCCTCGGGGCCGGCGTGATCATTCACGCCGCAGGCACCAACTCGCTGGCCGCCATGTCCCGCATGGGCCATCTGCGCGACCGCGTCCCGGACGCCTTCTGGACGATGACCGTGGCGCTCCTCGCGCTCGCCGCGATCCCGCCGTTCAGCGGCTTCTTCTCCAAGGAGTCCGTCCTCGGCGCCGCCGAGCACGTGACCACCGGCCACACCGAGCACGCGCCCGGCGCCGCGGGCTGGACCGTCCTGATCGCCTGCGTGATCACAGCCCTGCTCACCGCCGCGTATGCGATGCGCCTGTGGCTGTTGGCCTTCCGCGGCCGAGGCGCCGAGGCCCCCGACCATGGCAGGCAGCCGCTGACGATGACCGTGGTGCTGTGGGTGCTCGCCGTGCCCACGCTCGCCTTCGGCGCGTTCGCCTACCCCGTGCTCCCCGACTGGTTCGACGGCAACGACCTCGCCCCCACCCTGGCCACCTCCGTCCTCAGCACGGGTGTGGCCCTCATCGGTGGCATCGTCACCTACGCGGCCTGGCGGCACACGACCTCGATCGCGGCCCGCGTACCGCTGGGTGCGGTCGCGGCACACCCCGAGGGGGATGCCGCGCAGGTCGAGGCGGAGGCCATCGCCAGTCACGCGCCCGTCTACGGGGGAGTGGCACATGCGCGGGACCCGGCGGACCCCGGCCGACTGCTGCTCGGCCCGCTGCACCGCCATGCGGCCGTCGGCTTCCACCTCGACGCCGTGTATCGGGCGTTGTTCATCCGCCCGGTACAGGGCGGCGCGAGCCTCGTCCGGTTCCTCGACCACGAGGTCGTCGACACCTACGTGCGTGGGGCGGGTGCTCTACCCCGCTGGCTCGGCATCGCCGTGCGACGCGCCCAAACCGGCAATGTGCAGACCTATGTGAGCGCGCTGCTCGCCGGCACCGTCGTCCTCGCGGTCGCCGCCGTCCTCGTCGCCACGGGAGCGTGAGCAGGCGTGATCGATATCAACGAGTCCGTGATGCAGTTCCTTCTGGCATTCGTGGTCGTCGGCCCGCTCCTGGGCGCCGCAGCCGCTCTCCTGCCGGCCCCGCCAGGACTGAAAGGGAAGTCTCCGGAGCAGGCGGTGCTCCGGCACGGCGTCACCGTCACCGGTGCGGTCCTCACCGCGGCGATCGTCCTCGCGCTGGGCTTCGACCACGACCAGCCGTCGAAGATGCAGGCCAGCACGGACATCAGCTGGATCCCCGCACTTGACGTGCGCGTCCACCTCGGCATCGACGGCATCTCCCTCCCCCTTCTGGTCCTGACCGCGCTGCTGACCTTCCTCTGCGCGCTCTACTCGTACTTCAAGATGCCTGCGGGCCCGACCCCGAAGGCCTTCGTCGCACTGCTGCTCGTCCTTGAGGCCGGCACCCTCGCCACCTTCGCCGTTCTCGACCTGCTGCTCTTCTTCCTCGCCTTCGAGATGGTCCTGATCCCGATGTACTTCCTCATCGCCCGCTGGGGTGGCGAGGGCCGGGCCCAGGCCGCCTGGAAGTTCATCCTCTACACGCTGCTCGGTTCCGTGGTCATGCTGCTCGGCCTGCTCCTGATCGGGCTCAAGGCGGGCACATTCGACATGGTGGCACTCGCCACTGACAGCGGCCGGTCGCTGTCCGCATCCGTGCAGGTCATCGCTGTTCTGGCGATCGGGATCGGACTGGCGGTCAAGACGCCGATGTGGCCGCTCCACAGCTGGCTGCCCGACGCCCACACCGCCGCGCCGACCGTCGGTTCGGTCCTGCTGGCAGGCGTGCTGCTGAAGATGGGAACGTACGGGTTCGTCCGCATTCTCCTGCCGATCACTCCCGATGGATTCGCCGACTTCGCGCCCTACCTCGCCGCCTTCGCCGTCGTCGGGATCATCTACGGGTCCCTGGCCTGTCTGGCCCTGGCCAAGCGGGGCGCCAAGGGTGACCTCAAACGCCTGATCGCCTACTCGTCCGTCGGCCACATGGGCTTCGTGCTGCTCGGCATCGCCACGATGACCCCGACCGGTGTGAACGGCGCACTCTTCGCCAACATCGCCCACGGCCTGATCACCGGCCTGCTGTTCTTCCTGGTCGGCGCGCTGAAGGACCGCACGGGCACCACCGACCTCGACACCCTCGCCGAGCAGACCGGCGCCGCCTTGTACGGCAAGGCGCCGCGCCTCGGCGGACTGCTCGCCTTCGCCGCGGTCGCCTCGCTCGGGCTGCCGGGGCTCGCCGGGTTCTGGGGCGAGATGCTCGCACTGTTCGGCGCGTTCCAGCCCGCCGCCGGACTCAGCCGCCCGGCGTTCCTCACCTTCATGACCATCGGTGCCTTCGGCACTCTGCTCACCGCCGCGTACCTGCTCGTCGTGGTCCGCCGCGTCTGCATGGGCGCCGTACCGCAGGACGCCCCGAAGCTCGCCGACGTCCAGGCGTACGAATTCGCGGCCTGGACCCCGCTCGTCGCCCTCACCGTCGTCGCCGGACTGTGGCCGAAGACCCTCCTCGGCCTGACCGACCCGGCCGTGCAGCAGCTCCTCGCAGGAGGTTCCCGATGAGCGCCCTGGCCCAGCCTCTTGCCGAGTCCGTGGTCCAGTCCGTCGACTGGCTCGCCATCGCCCCGCCCACCGTCGCGGCGGTCGTCGCACTCGCGGTCCTCGTCGCCGACCTGTTCATCGGGGAGCACAAGAAGGCGCTGCTCGGCTGGACCTCCGTTCTCGGTCTGGCCGCCGCCGCGCTTCTGCTGCTGCCGCTCCTCGACGGCGACCGCTCCACCTTCTGCCTCGTTGGTGACCCCGGCGTGTGCAGCTACACGGCTGACCGCTTCACCCTCGTCATCCAGTTCCTGGTCCTCGGCGGCGCCCTCCTCGCGGCCCTCCTGTCGGTCACCACCCTGAGGGACGACAACAAGGAACTCCCCGAAGGGGAGTTCTGGTTCCTGCTGCTGTCCTCCGCCGCCGGAGCGGCCCTGCTGCCCGCCTCCCGAGACCTGGCGACCCTCATCGTCGCCCTGGAAGTCGCTTCTCTCCCCGCCTTCGCCCTCGTCGGCCTGCGGTACGGCGACCGCAAGTCCTCCGAAGCGGCCCTGAAGTTCTTCCTGTCCTCGGTCACCGCGACCGCCGTCAGCCTCATGGGCATCAGCTTCGTGTACGCCTCCACAGGCACCCTCTACCTGACCCAGATCGCCGAGCGGATCCAGAAAGTCGACGGGCAGCTCCAGACCCTCGTCCAGACCGGAGTCGTCCTCACGCTGATCGGCTTCGCCTTCAAGACGGCCGCCGTGCCCTTCCACTTCTGGGTACCGGACACCTATGTAGGGGCGCCCTTGCCGGTCGCCGCCTACTTGTCGGTCGTCGGCAAGGCGGTCGGCTTCACCGGCCTGATCCTCGTCACGGTCATCGCCCTGCCGTCGTACGCCGACGTCTGGGGTCCTGCCATGGCAGCGCTGGCCGCCCTCACCATGACCGTCGGCAACGTCGGCGCCCTGCGCCAGCAGGCCACGCGCGCGTACAGTGCGGTACGCCTGCTCGCCTGGTCCTCCGTCGGCCAGGCCGGCTACCTCCTGGTGCCCATCGCCGCCGCCGCGTACTCCGACGACGCCGAAGGGTCGATCGGCTCCACCGTCGCCTACGCCCTCATGTACGCCGTCGTGAACCTCGGCGCCTTCGCGGTGGCCGCCCTCGTGGGCCGCACCAAGCCCCTGAACCGCATCAGCGACTACCGGGGGCTGTATGCGCGCAACCCACTGTCCGCCCTGATCCTTGCCTTCTTCCTGCTCTGCCTCGCCGGGCTCCCGCCGGGCATCATCGGCCTCTTCGCCAAGGTGACCGTCTTCTCCGCGGCCGTCGACGCAGGCCTCGGCTGGCTGGCCGTGGTCATGGCCGTCAACGTCGTGATCGCGCTCTTCTACTACCTCCAGTGGACAGCCCTGCTGTTCCGCGCCCCCGAGGGCGAATCCGTCAAGCACCTCGTCCCCGCACCCGTGACGGCCGCCATGGCCCTCACCGGTGTCGTCGGCATCGCCCTGTCCGGAGCTCCCCAGCTGATCCTGCGGTTCGCCGACACCGGGCTCTTCTGAGCCCCGGCGCATTCCGGACGCGCGCGTGGGGCACCCGGCCCTCAAGGCGCGCGTGGCGCGTGCCGGAGCTTCACCCGTACGGCGCACGCCCACCGCCGTACGCACCAGGGAACCCGTGGCCCTCGCCTGGCGTTGACCAGTACAGAAGGGTCCACTGGACGTGAGACCACGGCATCAGTGGCATCGGAGATCGACCAGCAAAGGGTTCCCCTGCCGCACCACTTGGAGGGCGTACCGTGCACCGCCGGCACAACGGGCTCAGGACCGCAGTACTCCTCGGGGGACTGTCCGCCCTCATCATCGTCATCGGCAGCTTTTTCGGCCGTATGGGGCTCGTCGTCGCGGTCCTGATCGCGCTTGCCACGAACGCGTACGCGTACTGGAACAGCGACAAGCTGGCGCTTCGCGCGATGCGCGCCCGCCCGGTCAGTGAGTTCGAGGCCCCCGGGCTCTACCGCATGGTCCGCGAGCTCTCGACCCAGGCCCGCCAGCCGATGCCACGTCTCTACATCTCCCCGACAGAGGCACCGAACGCGTTCGCGACGGGCCGCAACCCACGCAACGCCGCCGTGTGCTGCACCGACGGCATCCTGCGCCTGCTCGACGAGCGCGAGCTGCGCGGTGTCATCGGCCACGAGTTGAGCCACGTCTACAACCGCGACATCCTGATTTCGTCGGTCGCCGGTGCCCTGGCGTCGGTGATCATGTTCCTCGTCAACTTCGCCTGGCTGATCCCGATCGGACGGTCCGATGACGACGACGGCCCCGGCCTGCTCGGTATGCTGCTGATCATGATCCTGGGCCCGCTCGCGGCCTCGCTCATCCAGCTGGCCATCAGCCGTTCCCGGGAGTACGAGGCCGACGCGTCCGGCGCCCAGCTGACCGGCGACCCGCTCGCCCTCGCCAGCGCCCTGCGCAAGCTCGAACTCGGCACCAAGCAGCTGCCGCTACCCCCGGAGCCCCGCATCGAGACAGCCAGCCACATGATGATCGCGAACCCCTTTCGCCCGGGGCAGGGGTTCTCCAAGATGTTCTCCACCCACCCGCCGATGGCGGAGCGAATCGCCCGGCTCGAGAAGATGGCAGGCCCCCAGTGAAGACCATCCTGAACGTCATATGGCTCGTCCTGAGCGGCTTCTGGCTGTGCATCGGCTACCTGGTCGCGGGCGTGGTCCTGTGCATCACCATCATCGGAATCCCGTTCGGCATCGCGGCCTTCCGCATCGGCATCTATGCCCTGTGGCCCTTCGGATACACGACGGTCGAGCGCCACGACGCCGGCGCTCCCTCCTGCGTCGGCAACGTCCTGTGGCTGGTCCTGGCCGGCTGGTGGCTGGCCCTCAGCCACATCGTCACCGGCCTCGTCCTCTGCATCACGATCATCGGCATTCCGTTCGGCATCGCGAACTTCAAGCTGATCCCGGTGTCGCTGTTCCCGCTGGGCCGCGAAATCGTCTCCACGGACAGGCCGTTCGCGCAGAGCTGGTAGCCCACGCCGCGTCGGTAGCCCCGGTCGGGAGGGGAGTGACGAGGGGCGAGGGGCCGAGGGGAGATGGCAGCCGCGGGGCGGTCGACAACCCGGTGGTCATCCACAATCCGGTGGTTATCCACAGGCCGCTCCGATTGTCAGTGGCGGCTTGCATCATGAACGCATGACCGAGATGGAGCAGTTGCTGAAGCGGGTGATGGACAGGGCCCGCAACACCCGCCCGTGGGGCTGGACTTCCCTTCCCCAGCCGGTGGACGCGGCCACCGTGGCCCGCGCCGAGGCCGCCCTCGGCTTCCGCTTGCCCCCACTGCTCGCTGACCTCTACCTGTGTATAGGAGACGGCGGGTTCGGGCCGGAGTACGGCCTGTTGCCGCTGCTCGACAGCTCTCCCGCCGGCGAGCCCGCCGCCGTCCCGCAGTACCTCGCACGGCGCGAGAGCGCCCGCAAGGACCCTGACTGGCCCTGGCCGGAAGGCGTCCTCCCGATATCCCACTGGGGCTGCGCGATGTACGCATGCGTGGACTGCCACAGCCCTCAGGCCACCGTTCTGCTCTTCGAGCCGAACGCCGACGCTGTCGAGCAGGCGTGGTACGTGGACGCCCCGAGCCTTCCCGACTGGCTGCGTGCCTGGGTGGACGGCACGGGCTGGTACGAAGAGACGAACGAGGAGCTGGAGATGGCTCCATGGGCCGACCTCCACATACGGACTGCGACGGCACGGACACCCTGACGAAGCGTGGGGCCCGAACGGACGAGACACCCCGCCCCCTGCCCCCTGTGCCCTGCCGTCAGGCACTCGCACCGGAACCCGCACTCGCAGCCAACAGCGACAGGCTCGCCGACTACGCAGCAAGCCGCCAGTAAGTCACCGCGGCTTTCCCTCACCGTCCCCGGCCCCGCCCCGACCCTCCGACCGCACTGCCACCCACCACCTCCGCCCGCCGTACGCGACCACACCCATCGCCAGCACCCCGGCACCCGTCACAACCGATACCGCAGGAAGCGAGAAAGCCAGCACCCCACACCCAAGAAGCCCCGCTGCCGGCACAAGCCGAGATACGGGTGACGCGTTGAGAGTCCAGGCCGACGCGTTGGCCACCGCGTAGTACGCCAGTACACCGAAGGAGGAGAACCCGATCGCGCCCCGCACATCCACCGTGGCGGCCAGGAGTGCGACCAGCGTGCCCACGGCCACTTCCGCCCGGTGCGGCACTTGGTGACGCGGATGCACGGCCGCCAGGGTGTGGGGCAGATGCCGGTCGCGGGCCATGGCCAGCGTGGTCCGTGAGACACCCAGGATCAGAGCGAGCAGGGAGCCCAGCGCGGCGGCGCCGGCGCCCACCCGCACCACGGGTGCCAGCCCCGGCACTCCAGCCGCCCGTACCGCATCGGCCAGCGGCGCGTCGGCGTGCCGGAGGCCCTCGGCCCCCATCACGGAAAGGACAGCCACCGCCACGCACGCGTACACCACCAGCACGATGCCGAGGGCCAGCGGAATCGCCCGTGGGATGGTCCGCGCCGGGTCCCGCACCTCCTCGCCGAGGGTCGCGATCCGCGCGTACCCGGCGAAGGCGAAGAAGAGCAGCCCTGCCGCCTGGAGCACTCCGCCCATACCGCCTGAGGCCCCGATGTCCAGGCGCCCGGCATCGGACTGCCCGGACCCCAGACACACGACGACCACGGAAGCGAGGACAGCCAGGACAACCGCCACGATCACGCGCGTCAGCCGAGCGGACTTCTGGACGCCGCCGTAGTTCACCGCGGTCAGGGCCACGACGGCCGCGACGGCCACCGCGTGCGCCTGACCCGGCCAGACGTATGCGCCCACCGTGAGGGCCATCGCCGCACAGGAGGCCGTCTTACCGACCACGAACGACCAGCCCGCCAGGTATCCCCAGAACTCCCCGAGGCGCTCCCGCCCGTACACATATGTGCCGCCCGAGGCCGGATACAAGGAGGCAAGCCGTGCCGACGAGGTGGCGTTGCAGTAGGCGACCACGGCCGCGACGGCCAGCCCGAGCAGTAGTCCGGATCCGGCCGCGTCGGCGGCGGGCGCCAGGGCGGCGAAGATACCGGCGCCGATCATCGAGCCGAGCCCGATGAGAACGGCGTCGCCGACACCGAGGGTGCGGCGCAGTTCAGCGGACGCTCGGGGCTGACCCATGGCCGCACCTTACTGATCTCCGCAACCGTCGGGTGTCGCCGTGACGTCCTGTTCAGCAATAGAGCACGAACAAGCGCGCCCGAAATCACAGTGCCGGGAAAGTGCAGGCACAGCGCGGAAGGGCAGGTTCAGGGCATGACGATCATCAGCTGGATCATTCTGGGGCTGCTGGCCGGGGCCATCGCCAAGTTCCTGCTGCCGGGTCGTGACCCCGGTGGTCTCATCGGCACCACTGTCATCGGCGTCGCGGGCGCGTTCATCGGTGGCTGGATCTCGGCCCGCTGGCTGGACCACCCCATCTCCAAGGACTTCTACGACGGCGCCACCTGGGCCGCCGCGATCGGCGGCTCCCTGGTGCTCCTGATCGCCTACCGCCTCCTGTTCGGCCATTCACGCGACTGAGCGAGCCAGCAGGACCCCCTGGACCGCGGCCAGCAGGCGAAAAGGGTGGGCACCATGTGGTGCCCACCCTTCTTCGTACGCTCTTGCGTACGCTGCCGCAGTCCAGACCGGTGCCACTGCTGAACCCGATCGGTGCGGCAGCTGACCCGGTGCGGCAGCTGAACCCCACCCGCGCCGCGGCTGAACCCGGCGCCGGAACCGGCAGCGGATCAGCGGCTCACCGGTAGTTCACGAACTGCACCGCGAAGTCGAAGTCCTTGCCCTTCAGCAGGGCGATCACGGCCTGGAGGTCGTCGCGGCTCTTGGAGCTGACCCGGAGCTCGTCACCCTGCACCTGGGCCTTCACACCCTTCGGGCCCTCGTCGCGGATGATCTTCGCCACCTTCTTCGCGTTCTCCTGGGAGATGCCCTCCTCGATCGACGCGAAGATCTTGTACTCCTTGCCCGACAGCTGGGGCTCGCCCGCGTCCAGGGCCTTCAGCGAGATCCCGCGCTTGATCAGCTTGGACTGGAAGACGTCGAGGACAGCCTTCACCCGGTCCTCGGAGTTCGCCTCCATCACGATCTTTTCACCGGACCACGCGATCGAGGCACCCACGCCCTTGAAGTCGTAGCGCTGCGAGATCTCTTTGGCGGCCTGGTTGAGGGCGTTGTCGACCTCCTGCCGCTCGACCTTCGAGACGATGTCGAAACTGGAGTCGGCCATGTCCTGTGGCTCCTTGAATCGGGGTGCGTTTTGAGGTGCGAAACGGCGGGCGTGGGGGTGGCCGCCGAACCCGGGGCCGGCCCCGGACCGCATCCGGACAAGCCTAGCCACACCGCGTCCTCCGGGTGGCGATCAATCGGGTGGCGAAGCACCCCTACGCATCGGGTATTGTTTACGTCGTTGCCAGGGAGCACCGCCGAAAATCGGTGCGAACAGCAGCAAACCCGGCGGTGTGCCCGAGCGGCCAAAGGGAGCAGACTGTAAATCTGCCGGCTCAGCCTTCCCAGGTTCGAATCCTGGCGCCGCCACACTGGGGAAAGCCCCCTCCGATCTGCGGAAACGTAGAGCGGAGGGGGCTTTCGCATTCCGGTGTAAGAGCTTGCGGGCACACTGATCGCATGGCCATGCGTCGCAGAAGCTGCCCCGAGTGCCGTCGTGAGATCGCCGTGGTCGCCGGTCGGTTCGCTCGGCATGATCCGCCCGGCGCCCGGAAGCACGGGGAACTCGTGTCGTGCCCCGGCTCACGGCGCCAGGCGCAACTGGGGGTCGAGCAGCCCGCCTTGGACGGGTATGCCGTGCCGGAATTCCCGGGCCAACTTTCGCTGTTCTGAGCCTCTGAGGAACGGTCTGATTCGCTCAACACTCCGGTTCGCTGACGGCAGGTGGAACGCCAGGACATGCGGTCGGACATCCCCTGGCTGTCACCCTGCCACCCCCGTCGACACAACGTCAGTTTCCGGCCACCGACTTCACTGCCACCGACACGGGGGCCGAGCCGCCGATCAGTTCGAGCGTCAGGCCGGCCGTGGCCGGAGTGTCGAGCAACTCCGCGAGTACGGCGGCCACGTCGTCGCGCGGGATCGGGCCGCGGCCGGTGTGGGCCTCCAGGCGCACCATGCCCGTCCCCGCGTCGTTCGTCAGCATGCCGGGGCGCAGGATCGTCCAGTCCAAGGCATCGAGGCCCTGGACGTACGCGTCGGCCTCGCCCTTCGCGCGCTGGTAGACGTCGAAGATCTCGTCTCCCTCGTGCTGCGGGTCCGCGCCCATCGACGACACGACCAGGAAGCGGCGTACGCCCGCCTGGACCGCCGCATCGGCGAACAGGACCGCTGCGCCCCTGTCCACCGTGTCCTTGCGGGCCGACCCGCTGCCCGGCCCCGCGCCGGCCGCGAAGACCGCCGCGTCCGCGCCCCGCAGACATGCCGTGACCTCTTCGGCCGAGGCCGACTCCAGGTCCAGCAGGACGGGTTCGGCGCCGGCATCCCGCAGGTCGTCGGCTTGTTCGGCCTTGCGGATGATTCCTGCGACCTCGTCCCCGCGCCCGGCGAGCAGCCGCTCCAGCCGCAGCGCGATCTGACCATGACCACCAGCGATGACAATGCGCATGTCTCCGACCGTACGCCCGGACGGCCGCATCCGCCGCACGAGTTCGGCCGCGCCCCGCAGCTCGCGCGCGCCCCGCTGCCTGCAAACCGCACCGCCGGCACCGCGCACCGCCCGCACTCCGCACTGCCCGCACTCCGCTGTGCCCGCACGCCCCGCCGCGTTCACCCCCAAGGGCCACTCGCCGGCGCGCAGCTCTCGGCTCGAATTCAGGCGCTACGACTGTCCGCCGAGCGCGCACACGACCCGCACGCCGAGAAGTCAACCGACCTGCACGCCGATCACGCAACCCGCGCAACGCGAGCGTGCACCCGCACTCGCGCCGAGCACGCAACCTGCACGCACGCTCAGCGTGCGCCGCCCCCTGCCCTCGCCGCCGATCGCGCTCCCACGCACCTCGCCGCCCTCACCCAGCGCGCCCGTCAACCTGCCAGCCCCACACCGCGCCTCCCGGCTCCTCGTCCCCCGCCCCTCACGACAACTCCCCCCGCCCCTGCCGAGGCAACCCCAACTCCGCCGCCACAGCCGAGTTGCAGTACTCCCGTACCGCGCTGGTCCGCGCCACCACGCGCCCCCGGTGCACCACGATTCGGCTGTACGCGAGGGACAGCGCCCCCGCCAGCCGGTCGCCGCGCACTGCCAGCAGCTCGGCCGGGAAGCCCGCCTCCACCCGTACTTCCGGCAGGCCCAGCACCGCTCGCGCCGACGCGCTCACGGCGTCGTAGGAGTCCTCCGGGCGCAGCCCGTGGCGGGAAGACAGGAGGTAGGCGGCCTCCAGCGGGTCCCCGCGTCCCACGGGGTTGGACACGTCCCGCAGGGCGCCGCTCCCGGCGGCGACCCGTACGCCGGCGGCGCGCAGCAGGCGTACGGGCGCTGTGCCGCGCCGTTCCACGCCCCCACAGCCGCCCTGTGGCAGGCAGACCACCGTGACGCCGGCGGCGGCGAGCTGATCCGCGGTACGGGAGGCGGCGTGGCTCGGCAGGCGTCCCAGGCCGCCGCACGGGCCCAGGGTCACGCCGGGGCGCAGGCCGCCGGCCATCGCGGCGAGGCGGGCCAGCCGTGCCGGGTCCGTGGCGTCGGTGTGCAGGTCGACGGGGCAGCCGTGCTCCGAGGCGACCTCCAGGACCGCCTCCACGTACCCGGTCGGATCCGGGTCCAGGTCGGGACATCCGCCGACCACCGACGCGCCCATCTTCACCGCGTCCCGCAGCATCGCGAGCCCCTCGGCGCCGGCCACGCCGGTCAGCAGCCGTGGCATCGCCACCGTCGTCAACTCGGTGAGCCCGCGCAGCGAACGCCGCGCCTGCAGTACGGCGGCCAAGGCGCCCAGGCCCTGGACGTCGCCCACGCGTACGTGGGCCCTGAGCGCGGTCGATCCGTGGCCGAGCTGGAGCAGGGCCGCCTCGGTGGCGCGGCGTTGGACGTCCTGAGGGTCGTACGACACCGGCCCGCCTTCGTCGGCGGAGAGCGCGGTGTCGCCATGGGCGTGCGGTTCGGCGGGGGCCGGCAGCAGCAGATAGCCGCCGAGGTCCACGCGTGTGCCGCACGTGCGCGTGCCGTCCCCCGCCAGGCTTCCTGCCGTGCCGACCGCCTCGATGCGCCCGCCGCCCAGCCGTACGTCCACGGTCCGGCCGTCGGTGAGCCGCGCCCCGCACAGCAGCAGACCGGCCGGGTCGGCCGGTCCGGCCGGGCCCGACGAGGACGACGAGTGGGGTGGCTGGGGCTGGCTGTCGGGCATCGCGTTCCAGAGGGTCGGGGCTGTGCGGCGAGGCTGCGCGGACGGCGCGAGAGAACTGGGCCGGGCGCGCAAGATCACGCAGAGTGAGACGAGCCTAGGGTGGGGATCGGGCCCTGGGGCGCAGGAGCGCAATAGTCGTACCGGTGTGGTCCACCGAACGGGAGCCCCACGCGCGCTGCCCGAGGGGCCTGCGAGGCGTCTGTGCGGTCATCCGATCGGCCCCGGCGAGAGGCCGCGAAACGGATTTGGGTGAACGGCAGCCGAGCGTGTAATGTCTTCATCGCTCGCCCCAATAGCTCAGTCGGCAGAGCGTCTCCATGGTAAGGAGAAGGTCAACGGTTCGATTCCGTTTTGGGGCTCTGGTGTGTGAGGTTCCCGTCGTAAGGCGGGGCCCGATCGCATCACAGCGGTGTAGCTCAGTCGGTAGAGCAAGCGGCTCATAATCGCTGTGTCACCGGTTCAAGTCCGGTCACCGCTACTGACAGTAGCCGATTGCGGGGTCGGTCCTTCGATCGGCTACTCTTTCTTGCGTTAATTCATTCCATCCGTTCGTCAAGGAGCACTCACGTGGCTGCCACCGACGTCCGCCCGAAGATCACGCTGGCCTGCGTGGAGTGCAAGGAGCGGAACTACATCACCAAGAAGAACCGGCGTAACAACCCGGACCGTCTTGAGATGAAGAAGCACTGCCCGCGTTGCAACGCGCACACCGCGCACCGCGAAACGCGATAAATCAGGCTCGTACGCGAGGCCGTCCCCGACAGTGGGGGCGGCCTCGCGTCGTTTCAGGCCGGGTTACCGGTCGGTTGTCCGGCCGATCCCAAGCGACGTGGGCGGCGAACCAGCGGGTCAGCCGCAGCAGTCAGCAGGTCAGCAGGTCAGCAGTCAGCAGGTCAGCAGGTCAGCAGATCAGCAGTCACGTCAGCAGTCAGTAGCCAGCAGTCAGCAGCCTGCATGCGACAGGCAGACAGCAGGAGGTGCCGAGCCATGGCGCTCGACCAGTCCTTCGTGGGGCGGAGCTACCCGCCCACCGACCCCTATGAGGTGGGCCGGGAGAAGATCCGTGAGTTCGCGGAGGCGGTGGGGGACCCCAACCCGGCGTACACGGACCCGGAGGCCGCCAAGGCGCTCGGCCACTCCGATGTGATCGCCCCGCCGACCTTTGTCTTCGCGATCACCTTCAAAGCCGCCGGCCAGGTCATCCAGGATCCGCAACTCGGCCTGGACTACAGCCGGGTGGTCCATGGCGACCAGAAGTTCGCCTACACCCGTCCGGTGCGGGCCGGTGACCGGCTGACCGTCACCTCGACCATCGAGGCGGTCAAGACCATGGCGGGCAACGAGATCGTGGACATCCGCGGCGAGGTCCACGACGAGGCGGGCGAGCACGTCGTCACCGCCTGGACGAAGCTGGTGGCCCGCCCGGTGGCCTCCGCCGAAGGGGGTGCCTGAGCCGATGACGGCGAAGATTGCGTACGGTGACGTCGAGGTCGGCACGGAACTGCCCGCCCAGACCTTTCCTGTGACACGCGCCACCCTTGTCCAATACGCGGGTGCCTCCGGTGACTTCAATCCGATCCACTGGAACGAGAAGTTCGCCAAGGAGGTCGGGCTGCCGGACGTCATCGCGCACGGCATGTTCACCATGGCCGAGGCGATCCGTGTGGTCACCGACTGGACCGGCGACCCGGGCGCGGTCGTCGAATACGGCGTCCGCTTCACCAAGCCCGTCGTCGTGCCCAACGACGATCAGGGCGCCACGATCGAGGTCAGCGGCAAGGTGGGTGCCGTGCTCGACGACAACAAGGTCCGCGTCGACCTGACGGTGAAGAGCGCCGAGCAGAAGGTTCTCGGGATGTCGCGGGCGGTCGTACGACTGGCGTGACGCGGTCCTTGTGACTCGCGACCCGGGGTGAAGGGGCGTCCTCCGTGATTTTCCATGGGGGCGCCCCTTACGCGTCAGCAGGCCGGCCGAGGCACATCAGCAGGCCCAGGGCCGCATTACCGGGGCACATCAGCAGGCCCCCAGGGTCGCATCACCAGTCCGCCCGGGAAACATCGGCAGGCCGCCCGCGCCGCCCCTTGACGGAGTTAGTGATTGAGTACTAACTTAGTTCCATGGCCAGGATGAGTGCAGAAGAGCGGCGCGAGAGCGTCATCCGTGCGGCGATGGCCGAATTCGCCCGCGGTGGTTACTACGGCACCTCGACCGAGGCCATCGCCAAGCGGGTCGGCGTCTCGCAGCCGTACCTCTTCAGGCTTTTTCCCGGCAAGAAGGCGATCTTTCTCGCGACAGCGGAACGCTGCGTGGAGGAAACCATCCGGATGTTCGCGGAGGCCGCTGACGGGCTGGAGGGCGAAGAGGCCCTTCTCGCGATGGGGGCCGCCTACCGGAACGTGGTCTCGGAGCAGCCCGAGCGGCTGATGATGCAGATGCAGATGTACCTCGCCGTGGCGGCTGCCGAGCAGGAGGGTGACCACGAGTTCGGCGAGGCCGTGCGCGTCGGCTGGATGCGGCTCTGGGACACCGTTCATCTGCCGCTGGGCGCGGACGTCGGTGAGACGACGAATTTCATGGCGTACGGCATGCTCATCAACTGCCTCGTGGCCATGGGTTTCCCTCCCGAGCACCGGGTCTGGGCGGGGATGGAGCCGCTGGAGCAGGAGCGAGACGAGGAGCAGGCGCCGTAGGGGGTGCGCTCCTGGAGTGTCATCGCCTCTCCATGCGCTCAAAAGTTAGTGATCAATAACTACCCAAATGGAAATCCGCAGCCAACCGCAACGCATCACCCCTGGGGGAGCGATGTCACACCAGAGCGAACACACCACGCGAACCGCGCGCGCGGGCGGGGTCGGCTGGGCCCTTGTCATCACCGGCGTCGCCGGTTTCATGGCGGCACTCGACAATCTCGTCGTCACCACCGCACTGCCCGCCATCCGTGCGGACCTGGGGGGAGGACTGCACGACCTGGAGTGGACGGTCAGCGCCTACACGCTCACCTTCGCCGTCCTGCTGATGTTCGGCGCGGCCCTGGGCGACCGCTTCGGCCGTCGCCGGCTCTTCCTCGTCGGCATCACGATCTTCACCGGCGCGTCCGCCGCCGCGGCCCTGGCACCCGGCATCGACTCCTTGATCGCCGCCCGCGCGGTCCAGGGCGCGGGTGCGGCGATCATGATGCCGCTGACCCTGACCTTGCTGACGGCCGCTGTGCCCGTCGCCAAGCGTGGGATGGCGTACGGCATCTGGGGTGCCGTCAACGGGCTCGCGATCGCGTCCGGGCCGCTCATCGGCGGCAGCCTCACCGAACACATCTCCTGGCAGTGGATCTTCTGGCTGAACGTCCCCCTCGGCATCGCCCTGCTGCCGCTGGCCCGGCTGCGCCTCGCCGAGTCGCGCGGCACCGGCGCCCGGCTCGACATACCCGGCACCCTGCTCGCCAGCGGCGGCCTGTTCGGAATCGTGTACGGGCTGGTGCGCGGCCCCATCGACGGCTGGACCGGCCGACTCGTCCTGACCGGCCTGTTCACCGGGGGCGCGCTGCTCATCGGGTTCGTCCTCTACAGCACCCGCGCCAGGAACCCGATGCTGCCGATGCGGCTGTTCCGCTCCCGGGCGTTCTCCGGGATCAATGCCGCCAGCATGCTGATGTTCCTCGGCATGTTCGGGTCGATCTTCCTGCTCAGCCAGTACATGCAGGGCGTGCTCGGCTACTCGCCGACCGAGGCGGGGCTGCGGATGCTGCCGTGGACCGGCATGCCGATGCTGGTCGCACCGATCGCAGGCATCCTCTCGGACCGCATCGGGGGCCGTCCCGTGGTCGCGACCGGCCTGTTCTTCCAGGCCGCCGGCCTCGCCTACCTGGCGTACGTGGTCACCGTCGACGTCTCCTACGCCGCCCAGCTGCCCGGCCTGATCATCAGCGGTGTCGGCATGGCCCTGTTCTTCGCCCCGGCCTCCCACCTGGTCATGTCCAGCGTCCGCACCTCGGAACAGGGCATCGCCTCGGGCGCCAACAACGCCCTGCGTGAGGTCGGCGGCGCGCTCGGCATCGCGATCATGGGGTCGATCTTCGCCGCCCAGGGCGGCTACGAGACCGGTCAGACCTTCGTCGACGGACTGCGGCCCGCCCTGGTCACCGGCGCCGCAGTGGTGGCCCTCGCCGCGGTCGCGGCCCTGATCATCCCGGGGCGGCGACGGGCCGACAGGAGCGCGAGCGCGGCCGAGCAGAAGTCGGAGCGGGTGCTGGAGACGACCTCGCGCTGACCGGTCGGCACACCCGGTCGGCACAACCCGGTCGGCACACGCGCCACACCCGAAACACCCCATCCCTACGCCCATCCCGGACCATGAGGAGCAGCCATGCCCACTCTTCCCTGGACCGTCCCGAACCCCCCGCCGTCCGGCGCCGAGGTGCACGTCTTCGCCTCCCGTTTCGAGACCCGCACGCTCTGGGGAGCGCTCCGCTTCCTCGCCCGCACGCCGGGCGTGTGGCGGCAGGTGAGCCGGGCGCCCGGGGCGTACGGGGCCTCTTTGAAGGCTGAGCCCTTCAAGCGGACCTTCTGGACGCTGTCCGCCTGGGAGTCACCCGCCGCGCTGAAGGACTTCGCCCGATCGGGCACCCACGCCCCGACCTCGCGGGGACTGTCCGCGCAGATGCGGGACGCGAAGTTCGCCACCTGGCAGGTGCCGAGCGGCGACCTCCCGCTGGACTGGACGGAGGCCATCCGTCGCCTCACCTGAACGGCACGCGCGCGTGGTGCGCGCAACCGCCCCGGCGCCCCACACGGGTGCCGGGGCTGTCAGTGGCGTCTCGTAGTCTTGAGCCCGTGCAGGAACTCCACGACGCCCCCCTCGCCCCGCTCACCACCTTCCGGCTGGGCGGCCCCGCCACCCGCCTGGTCACCGCCACCAGCGACGCCGAGGTGATCGACGTCGTGCGTGAGGCGGACGCCGCCGGGACCCCGCTGCTGCTCATCGGCGGCGGCTCGAACCTGGTCATCGGGGACAAGGGCTTCGCCGGTACGGCGCTGGTCATCGGCACGAAGGGCTTCGAGCTGGACGGCACCTCGCTCGAACTGGCGGCGGGCGAGGTATGGACCGACGCCGTCGCCCGCACCGTGGAGGCCGGGCTCGCCGGGGTCGAGTGCCTCGCCGGAATCCCGGGCTCCGCGGGCGCCACACCGATCCAGAACGTCGGCGCGTACGGCCAGGAGGTCTCCTCCACGATCACCGAGGTGATCGCCTACGACCGCCGTGCCGGCGAGACCGTCGTCGTGCCGAACGCGGACTGTGCCTTCTCCTACCGCCACAGCCGCTTCAAGGCCGACCCCGAGCGCTACGTCGTCCTGCGCGTCCGCTTCCGGCTGGAGGATGCCGACGGGCTCTCCGCCCCGGTCAAGTACGCCGAGACGGCCCGCGCCCTCGGAGTCGAGGTCGGCGACCGCGTGCCGCTCGCCGCCGCGCGCGAGACGGTGCTGAAGCTGCGTACCGGGAAGGGCATGGTGCTGGACCCCGAGGACCACGACACCTGGTCCGCCGGCTCCTTCTTCACCAACCCGATCCTCACCGACGAGCAGTTCGCGGCGTTCCACGCGCGCGTACGGCAGTGGCTCGGCGACGGCGTGGAGCCGCCCGCGTACCCGGCGGGGGAGGGGCACACCAAGACCTCCGCGGCCTGGCTCATCGACAAGGCGGGCTTCACCAAGGGCTACGGCACCGGACCCGCCCGCATCTCCACCAAGCACACCCTCGCCCTGACGAACCGCGGCGAGGCGACCACCGAGGATCTCCTGGCCCTCGCCCGCGAGGTGGTCGCAGGCGTACGGGAGGCGTTCGGGATCACGCTGGTCAACGAGCCGGTGACGGTCGGCGTCAGCCTGTAGCTGCTGCCTGCTGCCTGCTGCCTGCTGCCTGCTGCCCGCCGCCCGCGCCTCCGTGGGCGCGCTAGGCGGTCAGCCAGTCGTCCACCCCTGCCAGCAGCTTCCTCCGCACCTCCTCCGGTGCCGCGGAACCCCGCACCGACTGCCGGGCCAGTTCCGCCAGTTCCTCGTCCGTGAAGGCGTGATGGCGGCGGGCGAAGTCGTACTGGGCGGCGAGACGGGAGCCGAAGAGCAGGGGGTCGTCGGCGCCGAGGGCCATCGGGACGCCGGCGTCGTACAGGGTGCGCAGCGGGACGTCCTCGGGCTTCTCGTAGACGCCGAGGGCGACGTTCGAGGCAGGGCACACCTCGCAGGTCACGCCCCTGTCGGCGAGCCGCTTCAGCAGCCGTGGGTCCTCCGCCGCCCGCACCCCGTGGCCGATCCGGTTGGCGTCCAGGTCGTCCAGGCAGTCTCGGACCGAGGACGGGCCGGTCAGCTCGCCGCCGTGCGGTGCCGACAGCAGGCCGCCCTCGCGGGCGATGTGGAAGGCACGGTCGAAGTCCCTCGCCATGCCCCGGCGCTCGTCGTTGGACAGCCCGAAGCCGACGATGCCCCGGTCGGCGTACCGCACCGCGAGCCGCGCCAGTGTGCGGGCGTCCAGCGGGTGCTTCATACGGTTCGCGGCGACCAGGACGCGCATCCCGAGACCCGTGTCCCGCGAGGCCCTGTCCACCGCGTCCAGGATGACCTCCAGCGCCGGGATCAGACCGCCCAGCCTGGGCGCGTACGACGTCGGGTCCACCTGGATCTCCAGCCAGCCGGAGCCGTCCCTGAGGTCCTCCTCAGCGGCCTCCTTGACCAGCCGCTGAATGTCCTCCGGCTGCCGGAGGCACGAGCGCGCGGCGTCGTACAGACGCTGGAAGCGGAACCACCCCCGCTCGTCCGTCGCCCGCAGCTTCGGCGGCTCCCCACCGGTCAGCGCGTCGGTCAGCGCCTCGGGCAGACGTACGCCGTACTTGTCGGCCAGTTCCAGCAGGGTCGTCGGCCGCATCGAGCCGGTGAAGTGCAGGTGCAGATGGGCTTTCGGCAGCTCAGAGACATCACGTACACGCTCCATCCCAGGATCCTGCCGCACGTGCGCGTGGTCCCGGTAGCGGTTTCCCCTTTAGTGGTCTTGCTCGCACAAACAAACGGGGCACATACCGAATTCGGTATGTGCCCCGGGGTCGATGCGGAAGCGTCAGTCGCGTGCCTCGGCCAGGAGCTTCTGGATCCGGCTCACGCCCTCGACGAGGTCCTCGTCACCGAGCGCGTACGACAGCCGCAGATAGCCCGGCGTGCCGAACGCCTCGCCCGGGACGACCGCGACCTCGGCCTCCTCCAGGATCAGCTCGGCCAGCTCGACGCTGCTCTGCGGGCGCTTGCCGCGGATCTCCTTGCCGAGCAGGGCCTTCACCGACGGGTAGGCGTAGAAGGCGCCCTCGGGCTCCGGGCAGACCACGCCGTCGATCTCGTTGAGCATCCGCACGATCGTCCTGCGGCGGCGGTCGAAGGCCTCGCGCATCTTCGCGACCGCGTCCAGCTCACCGGAGACGGCGGCGATCGCGGCCACCTGCGCGACGTTCGAGACGTTCGACGTCGCGTGCGACTGGAGGTTGGTCGCGGCCTTCACCACGTCCTTCGGACCGATGACCCAGCCGACCCGCCAGCCGGTCATGGCGTACGTCTTGGCCACGCCGTTGACGACGATGCACTTGTCCCGCAGCTCGGGGAACAGGCCCGGCAGGGAGACCGCGGCGGCGTCGCCGTAGACCAGGTGCTCGTAGATCTCGTCCGTCAGCACCCACAGACCGTTCTCGACGGCCCAGCGGCCGATCGCCTCGGTCTCGGCCTCGGTGTAGACCGCTCCGGTGGGGTTGGACGGGGAGACGAACAGGACGACCTTCGTCCGCTCCGTACGGGCCGCCTCCAGCTGTTCCACCGAGACGCGGTAACCGGTCGTCTCGTCGGCGACGACCTCGACCGGGACACCGCCCGCGAGACGGATCGACTCCGGGTACGTCGTCCAGTAGGGGGCGGGGACGATGACCTCGTCGCCCGGGTCGAGGATCGCGGCGAAGGCCTCGTAGATGGCCTGCTTGCCACCGTTGGTGACCAGGATCTGCGACACGTCGGGCTGGTAGCCGGAGTCGCGCAGCGTCTTCGCGGCGATCGCGGCCTTCAGCTCCGGCAGACCGCCGGCCGGCGTGTAGCGGTGGAACTTCGGGTTCTTGCAGGCCTCGATGGCGGCCTCGACGATGTAGTCCGGGGTCGGGAAGTCGGGCTCTCCGGCGCCGAAGCCGATCACCGGACGCCCGGCGGCCTTGAGGGCCTTGGCCTTGGCGTCCACGGCGAGGGTGGCGGACTCGGAGATCGCGCCGATTCGGGCGGAGACCCGGCGCTCGGTGGGAGGGGTTGCAGCGCTCATGGCCCCCATGGTTTCAGACCGGAAACGCGCGCGGCACGGGGGTTTCACGGACTGAACATCAGTTGAACATCTGTCCGGATCGGGCCCGCGGCCTGGGCGATCTTGCGCCGCCACCCGGTCGATCACCGGGCGATCTTCCGCCATCCAAGCCCCCAGCGGCCACTTTCTGTTCGACGAGGCGCCCGGGACCACGTACACTCTCACCTCGTTGGCCTTCAGCAGCCCGCAGCCGCCAGGTGCACACCGAGCATCCGGTCGGATGCGGTACGTTGGGGAAGACGCAAAGGGTCGTAGCTCAATTGGTAGAGCACCGGTCTCCAAAACCGGCGGTTGGGGGTTCAAGTCCCTCCGGCCCTGCTACACACACCATCGCCAGGATGTGTGCGCATGTACGTACAGCACTGCACCGCCGTGCGGCTCAGACCCGGGCGCGGCACGGCCACGACCCGGAATCAGGTGAGGACGAGTGACGGACGCCGTGGGCTCCATCGACATGCCTGATGCCCAGGACGAGGCGCCGGAGTCCAAGAAGAAGACCCGTAAGGGCGGCAAGCGCGCCAAGAAGGGTCCGCTGAAGCGACTCGCGCTCTTCTACCGCCAGATCGTCGCGGAGCTCCGCAAGGTCGTCTGGCCGACGCGCAACCAGCTGACGACGTACACCACTGTGGTGATCATCTTCGTCGTCATCATGATCGGCCTGGTGACCGTGATTGACTATGGGCTCGACAACGCGGCCAAGTACGTCTTTGGCTGAGCCAAGAGCGAAGGGCGCCGTGGTTACCGGCGCCCCTTTCGCATGTTCCACCCCTATGTATCCAGGAAGAAGCAGCCACCGTGTCTGACCAGAACGTGAACGACGCCATCGAGCCACACGGGCAGGGTGTCGAGTCCGTGGAAGACGAGCTCGACATCGTCGAAGGCGCGGACGAGGACCTGGACCAGGTCGAGGCTGCCGACGCCGAGGTGGGCGAGCCGGCCGAGGAAGCCGCGCTCCACGTGGAAGAGGAGCCCTCGGCGGACGCCGAGGCCGAGGCCGTCGAGGCCGCCGACGAGGAGGAGGCCGAGCCGGTCGACCCCATCGCCGCGCTTCGCGAGGAGCTCCGCACCCTCCCCGGCGAGTGGTACGTCATCCACACCTACGCCGGTTATGAGAACCGCGTGAAGACCAACCTCGAGCAGCGCGCCGTCTCGCTGAACGTCGAGGACTACATCTTCCAGGCCGAGGTGCCGCAGGAAGAGGTCGTCCAGATCAAGAACGGCGACCGCAAGACGATCAAGCAGAACAAGCTGCCGGGCTACGTCCTGGTCCGCATGGACCTCACGAACGAGTCCTGGGGCGTCGTCCGCAACACCCCTGGCGTCACCGGCTTCGTGGGCAACGCCTACGACCCGTACCCGCTGACCCTGGACGAGATCGTCAAGATGCTCGCCCCGGAGGCCGAGGAGAAGGCCGCCCGCGAGGCCGCCGAGGCCGAGGGCAAGCCGGCTCCGCAGCGCAAGGTCGAGGTCCAGGTGCTGGACTTCGAGGTCGGCGACTCGGTCACGGTCACCGACGGCCCGTTCGCCACGCTCCAGGCGACCATCAACGAGATCAACGCCGACTCGAAGAAGGTCAAGGGTCTCGTCGAGATCTTCGGTCGCGAGACGCCGGTCGAGCTGAGCTTCGACCAGATCCAGAAGAACTAGCTTCTTCAGGAAGAGCTTCCGAGCAGGTCAGACCAGCTGTCACAGCTTGTCTGACCTGCTCGGTTTTTGGCCGCGCATCTATACCCGTTATCGTTGTGCGGTATGCCTGCATCCAGTAGAGCCATTTGGGAGCAGGTAGGACCCGAAGAGAGGAACCGGAGAGCAATGCCTCCCAAGAAGAAGAAGGTCACGGGGCTGATCAAGCTCCAGATCCAGGCCGGTGCCGCGAACCCGGCTCCGCCGGTCGGCCCCGCGCTGGGTCAGCACGGCGTCAACATCATGGAGTTCTGCAAGGCCTACAACGCCGCGACCGAGTCGCAGCGCGGTTGGGTCATCCCGGTGGAGATCACGGTCTACGAGGACCGTTCCTTCACCTTCATCACCAAGACGCCGCCGGCCGCCAAGATGATCCTCAAGGCCGCGGGCGTGGAGAAGGGCTCCGGCGAGCCGCACAAGACCAAGGTCGCCAAGATCACCGAGGCGCAGGTCCGCGAGATCGCCACCACCAAGATGCCCGACCTCAACGCCAACGACCTGGACGCCGCTGCGAAGATCATCGCCGGCACCGCCCGTTCCATGGGCATCACGGTCGAGGGCTGATCCCACCTCCCCCAAGCAGTGAGTGGCAGGGCCTGCTCGGCCCGGACCACAACTCCTAAGAAAACCCAGGAGCAGTAGTGAGCAAGCGCAGCAAGACTCTCCGCGCTGCGGACGCCAAGGTCGACCGGGAGAAGCTCTACGCCCCGCTCGAGGCCGTCCGTCTCGCCAAGGAGACGTCCGCGACCAAGTTCGACGGCACCGTCGAGGTCGCCTTCCGTCTGGGTGTCGACCCGCGTAAGGCCGACCAGATGGTCCGTGGCACCGTGAACCTTCCGCACGGCACCGGTAAGACCGCCCGGGTCCTGGTCTTCGCGACCGGTGACCGTGCCGAGGCCGCGCGTGCCGCGGGCGCCGACATCGTCGGTGCCGATGAACTGATCGACGAGGTCTCGAAGGGCCGTCTGGACTTCGACGCCGTCGTCGCCACCCCGGACCTCATGGGCAAGGTCGGCCGCCTCGGCCGTGTGCTCGGTCCGCGTGGTCTGATGCCGAACCCGAAGACCGGCACCGTCACCCCCGACGTGGCCAAGGCCGTTACCGACATCAAGGGCGGCAAGATCGAGTTCCGCGTCGACAAGCACTCGAACCTGCACTTCATCATCGGCAAGGTGTCCTTCGACGACACCAAGCTGGTGGAGAACTACGGCGCCGCGCTGGAGGAGATCCTCCGTCTGAAGCCGTCCGCCGCCAAGGGTCGCTACATCAAGAAGGCCGCCATCAGCACCACGATGGGCCCCGGCATTCCGGTCGACTCCAACCGCACCCGCAACCTCCTCGTCGAGGAGGACCCGGCCGCGGTCTGAGCCATCGGCTCACCAGGCTCGTAGACGGGCCCCGCACCCTTCCCGGGTGCGGGGCCCGTTCCCGCTCTCCGGCCCCTTTGTCAGTGCGTTGGGTTAACGTGCATTCACGGGATTCACACCGGGGGGACGAATGACGAGCACCAAGGGGCGCCGGTCGGCGGCCTTCTGGGTCGCGCTTGCGGCCGTGCCGGCGTTCCTGACCGCCTGCACGTCCTCCGACCGGCCCACACAGGACGCCCGCCCCTCGGCCGGGGTGACGGCCGCCCTGCGCACCGTCGAGCGGTCCACCGACCGGGCCGAGTCCGCCCACGTCACGTCCACGACCACCATGGGCTCCACGCTCTCCATGAAGTCCGACGGCGCCCTGGCCTGGAGCGACGGCCTCACCGGCACCCTGAGGATCACGTACACCGGCGGCACGACGGCAGAGGCGATGCGCCGTCTGGGCACCACGTCGATGGAGGCCCGCTATCTCCCGGACGCCTACTACGCGCGCATGGGGGACGCGTTCGCCGAGAAGGCCGACGGCAAGCACTGGATCAAGTACGTCTACGCCGATCTGAAGCACTTCGCCGGGAGCTCCGGAGCGGACCTGGCGGAACAGATGCGCGGCTCCGCGCCGCACACAGCGGTGAAGCTGCTGCTGACCTCCACGGACGTACGGAAGGTCGGCGAGGAGGCGGTGCGCGGCACCCGCACCACGCACTACTCGGGCACGGTGCAGGGCGAGGGCGCCGCGACCCATACCGTCCAGATATGGGTCGATGACCGGAACCTGCTGGTCAAGAAGGTCGAGAAGGGCCGCACGGCGACCGGAAGCCTGACCCAGACCGCCTACTACAGCGACTACGGCGTGCGGGCCACGGCCGAGGAGCCTCCGGCGGCGGACACCGCGGACTTCAAGGAGCTGCTGAAGATACGCGAGGGACTCGGGACCACCCCCTGAGGGCGCCGACGAGCCGATCGTGCCGAGCGAGCCGCGTCGGACCGCTCTGTTCCGAGGACCGCCCCGGCCTCCTGGGATACGCTCCCGATCTTGCTGTGCGCCGACGACGCATCAGCCATGTGTTCCTTGGGGGGAATCGATGAAGCGTCCCGTACGCGCCGCTGTGCCTGTCTCCATGCCCCGTCGGGCGGCCGGTGCCGCCCTCGCGGCGCTCCTGCTCGCCGGCTGCGGGACCGGCGCGGACGCGGGGCGGCCCGTGGACTCGCCGGCCGCCGAGGCCGTCGCACGGGCCGCGGAGAAGGCCGAGGCCGTCACGTCCGTGCGATACCGGGTGACCGGCCGGATGCCTCAGCGAGGGAAGATCGCGGACGAGGGGGCTGCCCGTGAGGAGCCGGCCGCGGGTCTGCTGAAGACGGTCAACCTGGGCGGCGAGGAGCGGGGGGAGACCGAACTGCGCCTGGTCGGCGGCGTGCTGTACGCGAGCGCGCCCGACGACATGGTCGAGGAGATGGGCGGCCGGCACTGGATCAGCTACGGCCCGGCCACCGAGCTCACCACCGCGGGAGGGCTGCGCATGGATGTGGCCGGACTGCGCGACCAGGTGAGCCGCAACCCGGCCCGGGAAGCCGCCTTCCTGGCCGCAGCCGAGGACGTCGAGCGGATCGGCGCCGAGACGGTCGGCGGCACCGGCACCACGCACTACTCGGGCACGGTCACCGTCGACGAGCTTCGCGCCTCGCTCGACGACGTGGCGGACAAGGCCGTCCGGCAAGGACAGGCGAACAGCCTCCGCCAGTACGAGAAGCAGGGCGTGGACGAGCTCACCCTCGATGTGTGGGTCGACGGCGACGACCGCGTCAAGCAGCTCCGCACCCAGGGCTTCGGCCGCCATGGCGAGCTGGACCTCACCTGCACCTTCCTCGACCAGGGCAACCCGGTGACCGTCCGGGCACCGCGCGCCGCCGACACCGCCGACGTGCGCAAGCCCCTCGAGAAGAACAGGGGCTGAGCACCGTAAGGGCCGATTTGCCTCACGGTGATGGCGTCCCGTACTCTCCTACAGAAGCCCAAGACCGCTGGTCGTTGCCGTGCGCTCACTAGAGGGTGCGGTGGCCGAAGGATCCGCTGAAATGCGGGCGACCCGCGCAGGTGACTGTGGAAGAACTCCCGAAGCATGTACGTCCCGTGCGTGCACTCGGTCGAGTCCGCCCCGTGCGCCTGCGCCGGGGCGTTTCGTTTTCCCCAGTCCTCCTTCGGGTCCGCGCGGTCAGAATCACCCGGAAGGAGGCCGAGGCTCTATGGCGAGGCCCGACAAGGCTGCCGCAGTGGCGGAGTTGACGGAGCAGTTCCGCAACTCCAGCGCTGCCGTGCTGACCGAGTACCGCGGTCTCACCGTGGCGCAGCTCAAGACGCTGCGTCGTTCGCTCGGTGAGAACGCCCAGTACGCCGTGGTGAAGAACACGCTGACCAAGATTGCGGCCAACGAGGCCGGGATCTCGACGCTGGACGACCTGTTCAACGGTCCGACGGCTGTCGCCTTCGTCACCGGTGACCCGGTGGAGTCGGCGAAGGGTCTCCGTGACTTCGCCAAGGACAACCCGAATCTCGTCATCAAGGGCGGTGTCCTTGACGGCAAGGCGCTGTCCGCCGACGAGATCAAGAAGCTTGCGGACCTTGAGTCCCGCGAGGTTCTGCTCGCCAAGCTGGCGGGCGCTCTGAAGGGCAAGCAGACGCAGGCTGCTCAGGTCTTCCAGGCGCTCCCGTCGAAGCTCGTCCGCACCGTGGACGCGCTTCGTGCCAAGCAGGACGAGCAGGGCGGTGCCGAGTAATTCGGCTCGCACGATGACCGCCGCCGCCTGAGGCGGAGGTCGTAGCGGGCCAACGTACGCCCGCCATACATGTACATCCGGCACCTGCCGATTTAGTGGAAGGAAAGCCATCGTGGCTCTCACCCAGGACGAACTGCTCGCCGAGTTCGAGAACATGACCCTGATCCAGCTCTCCGAGTTCGTGAAGGCGTTCGAGGAGAAGTTCGACGTCACCGCCGCCGCCGCGGCCGTGGCCGTCGCCGCCCCCGCCGGTGGTGCCGGTGGCGGCGCCGAGCAGGCTGAGGAGAAGGACGAGTTCGACGTCATCCTCACCGGTGCCGGCGACAAGAAGATCCAGGTCATCAAGGTCGTGCGCGAGCTGACCTCCCTCGGCCTGAAGGAGGCCAAGGACCTGGTCGACGGTGCGCCGAAGCCGGTTCTGGAGAAGGTCAACAAGGAGGCCGCGGACAAGGCCAAGGAGTCCCTCGAGGGCGCCGGCGCCTCCGTCGAGGTCAAGTAAGACCTTCGCGAACGCCTGTGACAGCCCCGTAGGGCTGTAACGCGAACGCACCGAAGAGCGATCATCCATTCGGGTGGTCGCTCTTCGGCGTTCCGGGGGCGCGACCGCGGTTGCCTTGCACCCGCATCGGCGAGGGGTATGGTGATCTTCGTCGTGTCCCTGGTCGGCCCGGGGTTCGGGTGTGGGGGCCTTGACGAACCGCACGCAGCGCGCAATTCTCAGGACGCGTCGTCACAAGGATCCGAATCCGAGGCATGGATCGACGGCGAAGAGGGCAGTATCAACGTGCGTTGAAGGACGGCATGGCGCAGGCGTTGAGAACAACGAGGGTCTCTGAAAACCGGGACTGGACATCAGTGTGCCAAGTGGCTACACTGACCCTTTGCGCTGCCTGTTAGCTGTCCCCTGCCCGTCACCAGGGGTCTGCCCTCGCCTCAGCATGACGATCGGAACATCCCCGACCTGGCCGAACAGCCAAATCAGGGAAGCCTGTCTCTGTGCGCGGGTGAGGGGCCGGTACGCGCGTAGTGAGTCCGAGCCCTCGGAAGGACCCCCTCTTGGCCGCCTCGCGCACTGCCTCGACCGCGAATACGAACAACGGCGCAAGCACCGCCCCGCTGCGCATCTCTTTTGCAAAGATCAAGGAGCCCCTCGAGGTTCCGAACCTGCTCGCGCTGCAGACCGAGAGCTTCGACTGGCTGCTCGGCAACACCGCCTGGCAGAGTCGGGTCGAGGCGGCTCTGGAGTCCGGTCAGGACGTCCCCACCAAGTCCGGCCTCGAGGAGATCTTCGAGGAGATCTCTCCGATCGAGGACTTCTCCGGGTCGATGTCGCTGACGTTCCGCGACCACCGTTTCGAGCCCCCGAAGAACAGCATCGACGAGTGCAAGGAGCGCGACTTCACGTACGCGGCTCCGCTCTTCGTCACGGCCGAGTTCACGAACAACGAGACCGGCGAGATCAAGTCCCAGACGGTCTTCATGGGCGACTTCCCGCTCATGACCAACAAGGGCACCTTCGTCATCAACGGCACCGAGCGTGTCGTGGTGTCGCAGCTGGTCCGTTCGCCTGGTGTCTACTTCGACAGCTCGATCGACAAGACGTCCGACAAGGACATCTTCTCCGCCAAGATCATCCCGTCCCGGGGTGCCTGGCTGGAGATGGAGATCGACAAGCGCGACATGGTCGGCGTGCGCATCGACCGCAAGCGCAAGCAGTCCGTCACCGTACTGCTCAAGGCGCTCGGCTGGACGACCGAGCAGATCCTCGAGGAGTTCGGCGAGTACGAGTCGATGCGCGCCACCCTGGAGAAGGACCACACCCAGGGCCAGGACGACGCGCTGCTCGACATCTACCGCAAGCTGCGTCCGGGCGAGCCCCCCACGCGTGAGGCCGCGCAGACGCTGCTGGAGAACCTGTACTTCAACCCCAAGCGCTACGACCTCGCCAAGGTCGGCCGCTACAAGGTCAACAAGAAGCTGGGTGCGGACGCTCCGCTCGACGCGGGCGTCCTGACCGTCGAGGACGTCATCTCGACGATCAAGTACCTGGTCAAGCTGCACGCGGGCGAGACCGAGACGGTCGCCGAGGGCGGTCAGACGATCGTTGTCGAGACCGACGACATCGACCACTTCGGCAACCGTCGTCTGCGCAGCGTCGGCGAGCTCATCCAGAACCAGGTCCGCACGGGTCTGGCTCGTATGGAGCGCGTCGTGCGCGAGCGCATGACGACCCAGGACGTCGAGGCGATCACGCCGCAGACCCTGATCAACATCCGGCCGGTCGTCGCCTCCATCAAGGAGTTCTTCGGCACCAGCCAGCTGTCGCAGTTCATGGACCAGAACAACCCGCTGTCCGGGCTGACGCACAAGCGTCGTCTGTCCGCGCTCGGCCCGGGTGGTCTGTCCCGCGAGCGGGCCGGCTTCGAGGTCCGTGACGTTCACCCGTCGCACTACGGCCGCATGTGCCCGATCGAGACGCCTGAAGGCCCGAACATCGGTCTGATCGGCTCGCTCGCCTCGTACGGCCGGGTCAACGCGTTCGGTTTCGTCGAGACCCCGTACCGCAAGGTCATCGACGGCCAGGTCACCGACGAGGTCGACTACCTGACCGCCGACGAAGAGGACCGCTTCGTCATCGCGCAGGCCAACGCGCCGCTGACGAACGACCTCCGCTTCGAAGAGGCCCGTGTGCTCGTCCGCCGTCGTGGCGGCGAGGTCGACTACGTCGGCGGCGAGGACGTCGACTACATGGACGTCTCGCCGCGCCAGATGGTGTCGGTCGCGACCGCCATGATCCCGTTCCTCGAGCACGACGACGCCAACCGCGCCCTCATGGGCGCGAACATGATGCGTCAGGCCGTTCCGCTCATCAAGGCGGAGTCGCCGCTCGTCGGCACCGGCATGGAGTACCGCTCCGCCGTCGACGCCGGCGACGTGGTCAAGGCCGAGAAGGCGGGTGTGGTCCAGGAGGTCTCCGCGGACTACATCACCACCGCCAACGACGACGGCACGTACATCACGTACCGCCTGGCCAAGTTCGCCCGCTCCAACCAGGGCACCTCGGTCAACCAGAAGGTCATCGTCCACGAGGGCGACCGGATCATCGAGGGCCAGGTCCTCGCCGACGGTCCGGCCACCCAGAACGGCGAGATGGCGCTCGGCAAGAACCTGCTCGTGGCGTTCATGCCGTGGGAGGGTCACAACTACGAGGACGCGATCATCCTGTCGCAGCGCCTCGTGCAGGACGACGTCCTCTCCTCGATCCACATCGAGGAGCACGAGGTCGACGCCCGTGACACCAAGCTCGGCCCCGAGGAGATCACCCGGGACATCCCGAACGTCTCCGAGGAGGTCCTCGCCGACCTCGACGAGCGCGGCATCATCCGCATCGGTGCCGAGGTCATCGCCGGTGACATCCTCGTCGGCAAGGTGACCCCCAAGGGTGAGACCGAGCTGACGCCGGAGGAGCGCCTGCTGCGCGCGATCTTCGGTGAGAAGGCCCGTGAGGTCCGTGACACCTCGCTGAAGGTGCCGCACGGCGAGACCGGCAAGGTCATCGGCGTCCGCGTCTTCGACCGCGAGGAGGGCGACGAGCTTCCCCCCGGTGTGAACCAGCTGGTGCGCGTCTACGTCGCGCAGAAGCGCAAGATCACCGACGGTGACAAGCTCGCCGGCCGTCACGGCAACAAGGGCGTCATCTCCAAGATCCTGCCCATCGAGGACATGCCGTTCCTCGAGGACGGGACCCCGGTCGACATCATCCTCAACCCGCTGGGTGTGCCGTCCCGAATGAACCCGGGACAGGTCCTGGAGATCCACCTCGGCTGGCTCGCCAGCCGCGGCTGGGACGTCTCCGGCCTCGCGGACGAGTGGGCGCAGCGCCTCCAGGCGATCGGCGCCGACGCCGTCCAGCCGGGCACGAACGTCGCGACCCCCGTCTTCGACGGTGCGCGCGAGGACGAGCTCGCCGGTCTGCTCGAGCACACGATCCCGAACCGCGACGGCGAGCGCATGGTGCTCCCGACCGGTAAGGCCCCGCTGTTCGACGGCCGCTCGGGTGAGCCGTTCCCGGAGCCGATCTCGGTCGGCTACATGTACATCCTCAAGCTGCACCACCTGGTCGACGACAAGCTGCACGCCCGTTCGACCGGCCCGTACAGCATGATCACCCAGCAGCCGCTGGGTGGTAAGGCCCAGTTCGGTGGCCAGCGCTTCGGTGAGATGGAGGTGTGGGCGCTGGAGGCTTACGGCGCCGCGTACGCCCTCCAGGAGCTGCTGACCATCAAGTCCGACGACGTCACCGGCCGCGTGAAGGTCTACGAGGCCATCGTCAAGGGCGAGAACATCCCCGAGCCCGGCATCCCCGAGTCCTTCAAGGTGCTCATCAAGGAGATGCAGTCGCTCTGCCTGAACGTGGAGGTGCTGTCCAGCGACGGTATGTCCATCGAGATGCGTGACACCGACGAGGACGTCTTCCGCGCTGCGGAGGAGCTCGGCATCGACCTGTCCCGGCGCGAGCCGAGCAGCGTCGAAGAGGTCTGACGGGAGTCCGGCGGGGCCCTCACCCTTGAGGGCCCCGCCGACCCCCAGGCCCCCGTTTCAGACCAAAGACTCACGACCCTGAGAGGGATTGACGCATAGTGCTCGACGTCAACTTCTTCGACGAGCTCCGGATCGGCCTGGCCACCGCGGACGACATCCGTCAGTGGAGCCACGGCGAGGTCAAGAAGCCCGAGACCATCAACTACCGCACCCTGAAGCCCGAAAAGGACGGACTCTTCTGCGAGAAGATCTTCGGTCCGACCCGGGACTGGGAGTGCTACTGCGGCAAGTACAAGCGCGTCCGCTTCAAGGGCATCATCTGTGAGCGCTGCGGCGTCGAGGTGACCCGCGCCAAGGTGCGCCGTGAGCGGATGGGCCACATCGAGCTGGCCGCTCCCGTCACGCACATCTGGTACTTCAAGGGTGTCCCGAGCCGGCTGGGCTACCTGCTCGACCTGGCTCCCAAGGACCTCGAGAAGGTCATCTACTTCGCGGCGTACATGATCACGTACGTCGACGAGGAGCGCCGTACCCGCGACCTGCCCTCCCTGGAGGCGCACGTCTCCGTCGAGCGTCAGCAGGTCGAGAACCGCCGGGACGCCGACCTCGAGGCCCGCGCCAAGAAGCTCGAGACCGACCTGGCCGAGCTGGAGGCCGAGGGCGCCAAGGCCGACGTGCGCCGCAAGGTGCGCGAGGGTGCCGAGCGCGAGATGAAGCAGCTGCGTGACCGTGCGCAGCGCGAGATCGACCGTCTCGACGAGGTCTGGACTCGCTTCAAGAACCTCAAGGTCCAGGACCTGGAGGGCGACGAGCTCCTCTACCGCGAGCTGCGTGACCGCTTCGGCACGTACTTCGACGGCTCGATGGGTGCCGCGGCGCTGCAGAAGCGCCTGGAGTCCTTCGACCTCGACGAGGAGGCCGAGAAGCTCCGCGAGATCATCCGCACCGGCAAGGGCCAGAAGAAGACCCGTGCGCTCAAGCGCCTGAAGGTCGTCTCCGCGTTCCTGCAGACCAGCAACAGCCCCAAGGGCATGGTGCTGGACTGCGTGCCGGTCATCCCGCCGGACCTTCGCCCGATGGTGCAGCTGGACGGTGGCCGCTTCGCGACCTCCGACCTGAACGACCTGTACCGCCGTGTGATCAACCGGAACAACCGACTGAAGCGCCTTCTCGACCTCGGTGCGCCCGAGATCATCGTGAACAACGAGAAGCGCATGCTCCAGGAGGCCGTCGACGCGCTGTTCGACAACGGCCGCCGTGGTCGCCCGGTCACCGGTCCCGGTAACCGTCCGCTGAAGTCCCTCAGCGACATGCTGAAGGGTAAGCAGGGTCGATTCCGTCAGAACCTGCTCGGTAAGCGTGTGGACTACTCCGCGCGTTCCGTGATCGTCGTCGGTCCGCAGCTGAAGCTGCACCAGTGCGGTCTGCCCAAGGCGATGGCGCTGGAGCTCTTCAAGCCGTTCGTGATGAAGCGCCTGGTCGACCTGAACCACGCGCAGAACATCAAGAGCGCCAAGCGCATGGTGGAGCGCGGCCGCACGGTCGTGTACGACGTCCTCGAAGAGGTCATCGCCGAGCACCCGGTTCTGCTGAACCGTGCTCCCACCCTGCACCGCCTCGGCATCCAGGCCTTCGAGCCGCAGCTGGTCGAGGGCAAGGCCATCCAGATCCACCCGCTCGTGTGCACCGCGTTCAACGCGGACTTCGACGGTGACCAGATGGCCGTGCACCTGCCGCTGTCCGCGGAGGCGCAGGCCGAGGCCCGCATCCTGATGCTGTCCTCGAACAACATCCTCAAGCCCGCCGACGGCCGTCCGGTGACGATGCCGACCCAGGACATGGTCCTCGGTCTGTTCTTCCTCACCACCGACGGCGAGATGCGTGACGTCAAGGGCCAGGACCGCGGCTTCTCGTCCGTGGCCGAGGCGATCATGGCGTTCGACGCGGGCGAGCTGTCGCTCCAGTCGAAGATCGACGTGCGCTTCCCGGTCGGCACCATCCCGCCCCGTGGCTGGACCCCGCCGGCGCAGGAGGAGGGCGAGCCGGAGTGGCAGCAGGGTGACTCGTTCCGGCTGCGGACGACCCTGGGCCGCGCGCTCTTCAACGAGCTGCTGCCCGAGGACTACCCGTTCGTCGACTACGAGGTCGGCAAGAAGCAGCTCTCCGAGATCGTCAACGACCTCGCCGAGCGCTACCCGAAGGTCATCGTGGCGGCGACGCTCGACAACCTGAAGGCGGCCGGCTTCTACTGGGCCACCCGTTCCGGCGTCACCGTCGCCATCTCCGACGTCGTCGTTCCCGAGGCGAAGAAGGAGATCGTCCGCGGCTACGAGGCGCAGGACGAGAAGGTCCAGAAGCAGTACGAGCGCGGTCTGATCACCAAGGACGAGCGCACGCAGGAGCTCATCGCGATCTGGACCAAGGCGACCAACGAGGTCGCCGAGGCGATGAACGACAACTTCCCGAAGACCAACCCGATCTTCATGATGGTGAACTCGGGTGCACGAGGCAACATGATGCAGATGCGTCAGATTGCCGGTATGCGTGGTCTGGTGTCGAACGCGAAGAACGAGACGATCCCGCGTCCGATCAAGGCGTCCTTCCGTGAGGGCCTGTCCGTGCTGGAGTACTTCATCTCCACGCACGGTGCCCGTAAGGGTCTGGCGGACACCGCCCTGCGTACCGCCGACTCGGGTTACCTGACCCGACGTCTGGTGGACGTCTCGCAGGACGTGATCATCCGCGAGGAGGACTGCGGCACCGAGCGCGGTCTGAAGCTGAAGATCGCCCACCGCGACGCCGCGGGTGTGCTGCGCAAGGCCGAGGACGTCGAGACCAGCGTCTACGCCCGCATGCTCGCCGAGGACGTCGTCATCGACGGCAAGGTGATCGCGCCGGCCAACGTGGACCTGGGCGACGTGCTCATCGACCAGCTGGTGCACCACGGCGTCGAGGAGGTCAAGACCCGCTCGATCCTGACCTGCGAGTCGCACGTCGGCACCTGCGCCATGTGCTACGGCCGCTCGCTGGCCACCGGCAAGCTGGTCGACATCGGTGAGGCGGTCGGCATCATCGCCGCCCAGTCCATCGGTGAGCCCGGTACCCAGCTGACGATGCGTACCTTCCACACCGGTGGTGTGGCCGGTGACGACATCACCCAGGGTCTGCCGCGTGTCGTCGAGCTCTTCGAGGCCCGTACCCCGAAGGGTGTCGCCCCGATCTCCGAGGCCACCGGCCGCGTGCGGATCGAGGAGACCGAGAAGACCAAGAAGATCGTCGTCACCCCGGACGACGGCAGCGACGAGACGGCGTACCCGATCTCGAAGCGTGCCCGACTCCTGGTCAGCGAGGGCGAGCACGTCGAGGTGGGCCAGAAGCTCACCGTGGGTGCCACCAACCCGCACGACGTGCTGCGCATCCTGGGCCAGCGTGCCGTCCAGGTCCACCTGGTCGGCGAGGTCCAGAAGGTCTACAACTCGCAGGGTGTGTCGATCCACGACAAGCACATCGAGATCATCATCCGGCAGATGCTCCGCCGTGTGACGATCATCGAGTCCGGCGACGCCGAGCTGCTGCCCGGCGAGCTGGTCGAGCGCTCGAAGTTCGAGACCGAGAACCGTCGTGTGGTGCAGGAGGGCGGTCACCCGGCCTCCGGTCGTCCGCAGCTCATGGGTATCACCAAGGCCTCGCTGGCCACGGAGTCCTGGCTGTCGGCGGCGTCCTTCCAGGAGACGACGCGAGTCCTCACGGACGCGGCGATCAACGCCAAGTCCGACTCGCTCATCGGCCTCAAGGAGAACGTCATCATCGGTAAGCTCATCCCGGCCGGTACGGGTCTGTCCCGCTACCGCAACATCCGGGTCGAGCCGACCGAGGAGGCCAAGGCCGCGATGTACTCGGCCGTCGGCTACGACGACATCGACTACTCGCCGTTCGGCACCGGCTCCGGCCAGGCCGTTCCGCTGGAGGACTACGACTACGGTCCGTACAACCAGTAAGCGGGCAGCCTGAACCCAGGCGCAGTCGAGGGCGGTCACCTTTCGGGGTGGCCGCCCTTCGGCGTCCCCGGGACGCGCCGGGCCGGTCTCCGGGTTTTCTCCGGGCCGACCCCGATGCCGGGAAGGGCGGTTCGGCGCATCATGGAAGGACTCCGACCAGTACGGGGGAGGTGCTCCATGACGCAGCCGTCGTGGCAGCCGTGGCAGCCCTGGCAGTCATGGCAGGGGAGCGGTGTGCCGCAGCCGGGGCAGGGCGGTGGTGTCCCGCAGCGGTGGGCCGGTCCCGGTGCCCCATCGATGCTGGCCTCGCATGCCGACCGTGAGCGTGCCGTGGATGTGCTCAGAGCGGGGTACGGCGAAGGGCGGCTGGAGAAGCCCGAGTTCGAGCAGCGGGTGGCGCGGGCCTACGCGGCTCGTACGGTGGGGGAGCTGGCCCTGCTCGTCGCTGACCTGCCCTTGGGGCCGATGCCGCAGCCTGCGGCCGTCACCCCCGTGCCGCGCACGTTCCTGGCGTCGCCCCGCCCGCCCACGAACAGCAAGGCCGTCGGGTCGGCGGTCTGCGGGGTGCTGTGCCTGGTGAGCTTCGGGCTGACCGGCATTCCGGCCGTGGTCCTGGGCCACGCGGCCCGCTCCGAGATACGCCGCTCCGGGGAGACCGGCGACACGCTCGCCCTGACCGGGCTCGTACTGGGGTGGCTGTCGACGGCGGGCTGGGCGATTCTGCTGGCCCTGATGATCGTGGCCGCCGCGGCGTCCGCGTGAGTGCCATGAGTCCCGTGCGCCTTGGCAGCCCCCGGTGGTCCGATCGGGGATTCGAAGATCGAAATCGCCGTGCGGTCTTGACATCGGGCGCAGGGCGATGCGGGCAGGGCCCATTTGTTTTGACCGCAGCGAATGAGGTAGGTACGCTCAGACCTTGTGCCTGGGGTGTGCCCTGGCTCTCGTGCGTGCCTTCAACCGCATAACGAGCTGTGAGCGGCCACCGCAATCTGTGCTCTTTTCGCCTCGCGGCGGGAGTCCGCCGGATTCGACACACCCGACCGCGTGGGTCGGCGACGTTCCAGGTTAGCTTCACCATTCGGCACACAGAAACCGGAGAAGTAGTGCCTACGATCCAGCAGCTGGTCCGTAAGGGCCGGCAGGACAAGGTCGAGAAGAACAAGACGCCCGCACTCGAGGGTTCCCCTCAGCGTCGTGGCGTCTGCACGCGTGTGTTCACGACCACCCCGAAGAAGCCGAACTCGGCCCTGCGTAAGGTCGCGCGTGTGCGTCTGACCAGCGGGATCGAGGTCACCGCTTACATTCCGGGTGAGGGACACAACCTGCAGGAGCACTCCATCGTGCTCGTGCGCGGCGGCCGTGTGAAGGACCTGCCGGGTGTTCGCTACAAGATCATCCGTGGCTCCCTCGACACCCAGGGTGTCAAGAACCGCAAGCAGGCCCGTTCCCGCTACGGCGCCAAGAAGGAGAAGTAAGAATGCCTCGTAAGGGCCCCGCCCCGAAGCGCCCGGTCATCATCGACCCGGTCTACGGTTCTCCTCTGGTCACGTCGCTCATCAACAAGGTGCTGCTGAACGGCAAGCGTTCCACCGCCGAGCGCATCGTCTACGGCGCCATGGAGGGTCTGCGTGAGAAGACGGGCAACGACCCGATCATCACGCTGAAGCGCGCGCTGGAGAACATCAAGCCGACCCTCGAGGTCAAGTCCCGCCGTGTCGGTGGTGCGACGTACCAGGTTCCGATCGAGGTCAAGCCCGGTCGTGCCAACACGCTCGCGCTGCGCTGGCTCGTCGGCTACTCCCGCGCCCGTCGCGAGAAGACCATGACCGAGCGTCTGCTCAACGAGCTTCTCGACGCTTCGAACGGCCTCGGTGCGGCCGTCAAGAAGCGCGAGGACACGCACAAGATGGCCGAGTCCAACAAGGCCTTCGCGCACTACCGCTGGTAGTCGCTACCCACATCGAGACCGAGAGAAGACTGAAGCCTTATGGCTACCACTTCACTTGACCTGGCCAAGGTCCGCAACATCGGGATCATGGCCCACATCGACGCGGGCAAGACGACCACCACCGAGCGGATCCTGTTCTACACCGGTGTGTCTTACAAGATCGGTGAGGTCCACGACGGCGCTGCCACCATGGACTGGATGGAGCAGGAGCAGGAGCGTGGCATCACGATCACCTCTGCTGCCACCACCTGTCACTGGCCGCTGGACGACGTCGACCACACCATCAACATCATCGACACCCCGGGCCACGTCGACTTCACCGTCGAGGTGGAGCGTTCCCTGCGCGTGCTCGACGGTGCCGTGACGGTGTTCGACGGCGTCGCCGGCGTTGAGCCGCAGTCCGAGACGGTGTGGCGTCAGGCGGACCGCTACGGCGTTCCGCGTATCTGCTTCGTCAACAAGCTCGACCGGACCGGCGCGGAGTTCCACCGCTGCGTCGACATGATCTCGGACCGCCTCGGTGCGCAGCCGCTGGTCATGCAGCTTCCGATCGGCGCCGAGGCCGACTTCAAGGGCGTTGTGGACCTGGTCCGCATGAAGGCGCTCGTGTGGTCCGCCGAGGCCGCCAAGGGCGAGATGTACGACGTCGTCGACATCCCGGCCACGCACACCGAGGCTGCCGAGGAGTACCGCGGCAAGCTGATCGAGGGCGTCGCCGAGAACGACGAAGAGATCATGGAGCTGTACCTGGAGGGCCAGGAGCCCACCGAGGAGCAGCTGTACGCCGCGATCCGTCGCATCACCATCGCGTCCGGCAAGTCCAGCGACACCACGGTCACCCCGGTGTTCTGTGGCACCGCGTTCAAGAACAAGGGCGTCCAGCCCCTGCTCGACGCGGTCGTGCGCTACCTCCCCACCCCCCTGGACGTCGAGGCCATCGAGGGCCACGACGTCAAGGACCCGGAGACGGTCGTCAAGCGCAAGCCGTCCGAGGACGAGCCGCTGTCCGCGCTCGCCTTCAAGATCATGAGCGACCCGCACCTCGGCAAGCTCACCTTCGTCCGGGTCTACTCGGGCCGCCTGGAGTCCGGCACCTCGGTGCTGAACTCCGTCAAGGGCAAGAAGGAGCGCATCGGCAAGATCTACCGCATGCACGCGAACAAGCGTGAGGAGATCGAGTCGGTGGGCGCCGGCGACATCATCGCCGTGATGGGTCTGAAGCAGACCACGACCGGTGAGACGCTGTGCGACGACAAGCAGCCGGTGATCCTGGAGTCCATGGACTTCCCGGCGCCGGTCATCCAGGTCGCCATCGAGCCCAAGTCCAAGGGTGACCAGGAGAAGCTGGGTGTCGCCATCCAGCGTCTCGCGGAGGAGGACCCCTCCTTCCAGGTCCACTCGGACGAGGAGACCGGCCAGACCATCATCGGTGGTATGGGCGAGCTGCACCTCGAGGTGCTGGTCGACCGTATGCGCCGTGAGTTCAAGGTCGAGGCCAACGTCGGCAAGCCGCAGGTCGCTTACCGCGAGACGATCCGCAAGGCCGTCGAGCGCGTCGACTACACGCACAAGAAGCAGACTGGTGGTACCGGCCAGTTCGCCAAGGTGCAGATCGCGATCGAGCCGATCGAGGGCGGCGACGCCTCGTACGAGTTCGTGAACAAGGTGACCGGTGGTCGTATCCCGAAGGAGTACATCCCTTCGGTCGACGCCGGTGCGCAGGAGGCCATGCAGTTCGGCATCCTCGCGGGCTACGAGATGACCGGCGTGCGCGTCACGCTGATCGACGGTGGCTACCACGAGGTCGACTCCTCCGAGCTCGCCTTCAAGATCGCCGGTTCGCAGGCCTTCAAGGAGGCCGCGCGCAAGGCCAGCCCCGTGCTGCTCGAGCCGATGATGGCCGTCGAGGTCACCACGCCCGAGGACTACATGGGTGAGGTCATCGGCGACATCAACTCCCGCCGTGGCCAGATTCAGGCCATGGAGGAGCGGGCCGGTGCCCGCGTCGTGAAGGGTCTCGTGCCCCTCTCGGAGATGTTCGGCTACGTCGGCGACCTGCGCAGCAAGACGTCCGGCCGTGCGAGCTACTCCATGCAGTTCGACTCCTACGCCGAGGTTCCGCGGAACGTCGCCGAGGAGATCATCGCGAAGGCCAAGGGCGAGTAACGCACCGCGTTCACACGCTTTAGGCTTGACTCCGGAGCCTCAGGGGGCATTCCACCGCAATAGCGGTCGGAATGCCCCGGGGCCCGGGCTTTCCAGCAAAGATCACCTGGCGCCGATGAAGCAAGGCGTTCAGAACCACTCCACAGGAGGACCCCAGTGGCGAAGGCGAAGTTCGAGCGGACTAAGCCGCACGTCAACATCGGCACCATCGGTCACATCGACCACGGTAAGACGACCCTCACGGCCGCCATTACCAAGGTGCTGCACGACGCGTACCCGGACCTGAACGAGGCCTCGGCGTTCGACCAGATCGACAAGGCTCCTGAGGAGCGCCAGCGCGGTATCACCATCTCCATCGCGCACGTCGAGTACCAGACCGAGACGCGTCACTACGCCCACGTCGACTGCCCCGGTCACGCGGACTACATCAAGAACATGATCACCGGTGCTGCCCAGATGGACGGCGCCATCCTCGTGGTCGCCGCCACCGACGGCCCGATGCCGCAGACCAAGGAGCACGTGCTCCTGGCCCGCCAGGTCGGCGTTCCGTACATCGTCGTCGCCCTGAACAAGGCCGACATGGTGGACGACGAGGAGATCCTGGAGCTCGTCGAGCTCGAGGTCCGCGAGCTGCTCTCCGAGTACGAGTTCCCGGGCGACGACCTGCCGGTCGTCAAGGTCTCGGCGCTCAAGGCCCTCGAGGGCGACAAGGAGTGGGGCAACTCCGTCCTCGAGCTGATGAAGGCCGTGGACGAGAACATCCCGCAGCCCGAGCGTGACGTCGACAAGCCGTTCCTGATGCCGATCGAGGACGTCTTCACGATCACCGGTCGTGGCACCGTCGTCACCGGTCGTATCGAGCGTGGTGTCCTCAAGGTCAACGAGACCGTCGACATCGTGGGCATCAAGCAGGAGAAGACCACCACCACGGTCACCGGCATCGAGATGTTCCGCAAGCTGCTCGACGAGGGCCAGGCCGGTGAGAACGTCGGTCTGCTCCTCCGCGGCATCAAGCGCGAGGACGTCGAGCGCGGCCAGGTCATCATCAAGCCGGGCTCGGTCACCCCGCACACCGAGTTCGAGGCGCAGGCCTACATCCTGTCCAAGGACGAGGGTGGCCGCCACACGCCGTTCTTCAACAACTACCGTCCGCAGTTCTACTTCCGTACGACGGACGTGACCGGCGTCGTGACCCTCCCCGAGGGCACCGAGATGGTCATGCCGGGTGACAACACCGAGATGAAGGTGGAGCTCATCCAGCCCGTCGCCATGGAAGAGGGCCTGAAGTTCGCCATCCGTGAGGGTGGCCGGACGGTCGGCGCCGGCCAGGTCACCAAGATCAACAAGTGAGCTTGTTGACTTGACCTGGTAGCTCCAGCGCGAGCTCCTGAAGGGGCCCGTACGACTTCGGTCGTACGGGCCCTTTCGCTGTTCCGGGACGGCTCTCGCGCTGACGGGGGCGCTCACTCTCGTGGCTCACCCCGGGTGGCATGCCGATCACGCCTCGCAAAGATTGCTGGGAGGAATGAAGAAAGGTGTCGGCATGGCACATTCGGGCCGCTGGGTGCGGTATTCATCCCGGTTCTGCATAACCTCGCTCACCGCTGCGGCTGCCCTGCTGGCCGGAGCGGTGCCGTCAACCACCGCTCTGGGCAAGGGAGTTGCCGAGCGAGCCGCCGTCGACGTAGCCGGGTTCTCCTCGGGCTGGTCCAATCCCTGGGCCATCTCCTTCCTGCCGGGCGGACGCTCGGCCCTGGTGACCGAGAACGAGACCGCCCGGGTCTACCGCCTGCGCACCGACGGCACCCGGACCCTCGTCGGCAAGGTGCCGAAGGTGGCCGTCTTCCAGCCCGGTGACCAGGCCAAGGGCGGGCTGCTGGGGGTGGCGCCCTCTCCGACCTGGGACGGCAGGAAGGACAAGCACGTCTTCTTCATGCACACCACGGCGTCCGGGAGCCGGGTGGTGCGGATGAACTTCGACGGCAGATCGCTCAGCGGCTACACCGTCGTCCTCGGGGGGCTCAAGCGGGGCTCGAACCATCACGGCGGCAAGATCGCCTTCGGCCCGGACAAGTACCTCTACGTCGCGACCGGCGAGGCCACGCACGCCCGGCTCGCGCAGGACAAGAACTCGCTCAACGGGAAGATCCTGCGGATCACCAGGAGCGGGAAGCCGGCTCCGGGCAACCCCTTCGGCAACCACGTCTACAGCTACGGCCACCGCAATCCGCAGGGCCTGGCCTGGGACCGCAAGGGCCGGCTCTGGTCGGTGGAGATCGGGCAGGAAGCCAAGGACGAGCTCAACCTGATCGAGCGGGGCGCCAACTACGGCTGGCCCACCTGCGAGGGCACCTGCGCAGTCAAGGGCATGACCAGCCCCAGGGCCACCTGGAACCACACCACCGCCCCGGCGCAGATCGCCGTCGTCGGCGACGACCTCTATGTGTCGTCGCTGCGCGGCTACCAGCTCTGGCGCGTCCCGGTCGCCGCCGCTCTCCAGGGTACGGGCGACAGCGCGAAGACCAAGGTCTTCTCGGGCTACGCGCTGCGGGCCCTCACGAAGGTCCCCGGCAGGAACGAGCTGTGGCTGGGCACCGCGAGGCAGGCGGACGGCGACCGGATCCTCCGTGTGACCGTCGGCTGACGCCACCGCGCCGCCGGATCGAGCAACGACGAAGGACATCCACATGACCCACATACGCCGCTCGATGCGGCTTTCCTCCCGGTTCGGCAGAGCCTCGCTGGCCACCGCCACCGCCACCACCGTCGCGCTGCTGGCGACGGCTCTGACCCAGCCGGTGACCGCCGCCCCGGCTGCCGCCGACGGTGGCGCACCGGCCGGCGTCAAGACGCTGTCGAAGGGCTGGCACACCCCCTGGGGCATCTCCTTCCTGCCGAACGGCAGGACCGCCCTGGTGACCGAGCGACTGTCCTACCAGGTCTACCGCCTGGACCGGGACGGCGCCAAGAAGTGGGTCGGCGAGGTGCCGTACACCGTCCCGGAACCGTACGACGAGGGCGCCGGCGGACTGCTGGGCGTCGCTGCGTCGCCGACGTGGGACGGCAGGAAGGACAAGCGGGTGTTCTTCATGCACACCACGAAGGACGAAACCCGCGTCGTCCGGATGGACTTCGACGGCAGCTCGCTCGGCGCGTACACCCCGATCCTCACGGGAATCCGACGCGGCGGCGACCACAACGGCGGCCGGATCGCCTTCGGCCCGGACGGCTACCTGTACGTCTCGACCGGCGAGGCCCTCCAGCCGAAGCTCGCGCAGGACAAGAAGTCCCTCAACGGCAAGATCCTGCGGATCACCAAGACCGGGAAGCCGGCTCCCGGCAACCCCTTCCGCAACCGCGTCTACAGCTACGGCCACCGCAATCCGCAGGGCCTGGCCTGGGACCGCAAGGGCCGGCTCTGGTCGGTGGAGATCGGGCAGCAGACGCACGACGAGCTCAACCTGATCAAGCGGGGCGCCAACTACGGCTGGCCCGACTGCGAGGGCACCTGCGCCCGCAAGGGCATGACCGACCCCAAGGCCACCTTCAGCCCGGAGAAGGGCGTCCCCGCACAGCTCGCCGTCGTGCGCAACGTCCTGTACGTGTCCTCGCTGCGCGGCCAGCGGCTGTGGCGCGTCCCGATCGACGGCACCCACGAGCGCGTCGGCACGAAGACCGCCTACTACCCCGGCACCTACGGCCGACTGCGCGCCATCGCCAAGGTCCCCGGCGCCGACGAGCTGTGGGTCGGCACCAGCGACCTGGGCTACGGCAAGGACAGAATCCTCCGCGTCCCCATCAAGTAGCCCTCGGCCGCCGGTGCCCCAAGTGTCAACTCCCCCTGACAGAAAGGACGTTCCGCCATGCACGAGACCGACGAACAGCTGAGGCCGGTCGAGCAGACCCCCTCGAAGCCGGCCGCCCACGCCACCTGGCAGGCCCCCGGCTACGAGGTCGTCGACACCGCGCTGGAGGTCACCGCCTACTCCCTCAGCTCCCGCTAGCGGTCGCCATGCTGCTGCTGGTACTCGGCACCGCCGCGGGCGGCGGCATCCCCCAGTGGAACTGCGCGTGCCCCGGCTGCTCCGGGGCACGCGCCCACCCGCACCGACGCCGCCGGCACGCCTCGCTCGCCGTACGGACGGGCGAGGGACGCTGGTACGTCGTCAACGCGACCCCCGACATCGGCGACCAGATCGAGGAGCGGCCCGAACTCCACCCCGGTCCCGGCCCCCGGCAGACCCCCGTCGCCGGCGTGGTCCTCACCGACGCCGAACTCGACCACACCCTGGGCATCGCCCGCCTGCGCGAGGCGGACGTCCTCCAGGTGACGGCGACGGAGCCGGTCCGCCGGGCGCTGCTGGAGCACCTGCGCCTCGGCGAGGTGCTGACGCCGTACACCGACCTGACCTGGCGGGAGCTGCCCGCGCACGGCGCAGAGCCGCTGGACGGCACCCCCGAGGGTCCGCACGGCACGCACGGTCTGCACATCAGCGGCATCCCGGTGTCCGGCAAGCGCCCGCGCTACGCCGCCGACGCCCCGGACGACGAGGCATGGGTGGTCGCCCTGCGCCTGTACGACCCCGCCTCCGGTGCCAGTGCCCTCTACGCCCCGGCGCTGGCCGCCTGGCCGGACCGCCTCCAGCAGGCCGCCGCCGAGGCCGACTGCGTCATCGTCGACGGCACCTTCTGGGACGACGAGGAGCCCCGCCGCACCGGTATCTCCTCCCGCACCGCCACCGGCATGGGCCACCTGCCCATCGAGGGGCCCGGCGGCACCGCCGACCGCCTCGCCGGGCTGACCGCGCGATGCCTCTACACCCACCTCAACAACACCAACCCCCTCGTCGACCCGGCGGCACCCCAGCACAAGCGGCTCGCCCGGCTGGGCCTCGAGGTGGCACAGGACGGCATGGTGATCGAGCTGTGACGACGACACTCGCCCCGCTCACGGAGCCCTGGAGCCCCGCGGAGTTCGAGGCACGACTGCGCGCGGTGGGGGAGGACCACTACCACCACCGGCACCCCTTCAACATCCGGATGCACAGCGGCGACCTCACCCCCGGGGAACTGCGCCGCTGGATCGTCAACCGCTTCCACTACCAGCGCCACATCCCCGTCAAGGACGCCCTGATCACCGCCAAGCTGGACACCGCCGCGCTGCGCCGGATGTGGCTGCGCCGCATCCAGGACCACGACGGGCTCCAGGAGGGCGAGGGCGGCATCGAGCGCTGGCTGCGCCTCGGCGAGGCGGCCGGCCTGAACCGCGAGACCCTGCTGCAGGGCACCGCCGTCCTGCCCGGCGTACGGCTGGCGGTCGACGGATACGTCAACTTCTGCCGGCTGCGCTCGCCCCTCGAAGCCGTCGCCGCCTCACTCACCGAGCTGTCCGCCCCGGACCTGATGCGCACCCGCATCGACGCCTTCGAACGCCACTACGCCTGGATCGACGCCGAGGGCCTCGCCTACTTCCGCGCCCGGGTCTCCCAAGGCCGGCGCGACAGCCGGGAGGCCCTCGACCTGGTGCTGGGCTGGGCCCGCGGCCGGGACGACCAGGAACGAGCCGTGGCCGCCCTGCGCTTCAAATGCGACGTCCTGTGGTCGCTGCTGGACGCCGTGGACCGGGCCGGACGCCGGGAGCCGGAAGTGGACCGGGCCGGCCGCCGGGAGCCGGAATGAGGCCGGCCCCGCCCGCGACCGGCTGGCGCCCCGCGCTGGCCCCCGCGATCGTGCGCCGGCGCGACCCGGTGCGCGAGGTGGACCTGCTGGTCCTGCCCGAACGCGTCGTCGTCCTGTCGGGCCGGGCCGAAGCCGTCGTCGCCCTGTGCGACGGCACCCGCAGCGTGCCCGGGATCATCGACGAGCTGATCATGCGCTTCCCCGGCGCCCCCGTCGCCACCGACGTCCCGCCGTTCCTGGAACGGCTGCGCAAGGAGGGCTGGCTGCGATGACCGCCGTGGAGGCGACGCCCCCCGCCGCCGCACCCCCCGCGCCCAACCGGCCCTGGGCCCTGCTGGCCGAACTCACCCATGCCTGCCCCCTGCACTGCGGCTACTGCTCCAACCCGCTGGAGCTGACCCGCCGCTCGCGCGAACTGACCACCGCGCAGTGGGCCGATGTGCTGCGCCAGGCGGCCCGGCTGGGCGTCGTCCACACGCATCTGTCGGGCGGTGAGCCGCTGCTGCGCCAGGACCTGGAAGAGATTGTCACCGCCGCCGAGAGCGCGGGCATCTACACCCAGCTGGTCACCAGCGGCGTCGGCCTGGACGAGGCCCGGCTCCGGGCGCTCGCCGCCGCGGGCCTGAGGAGTGTCCAGCTGTCCGTCCAGCACGCCGATCCGGACGCCTCCGACCGGATCGGTGGACGCCGGTCCTTCGCGGAGAAGGAACGCGCCGCCGAGCTCGTCCGGGCCGCCGGCCTGCCGCTCGGCCTCAATGTCGTCCTGCACCGCGAGAACCTGGACGCCGTCGACGCCCTGGTCGAGCTCGGCGTGAACTGGGGCGTGGACCGCATCGAGCTGGCCAACGCGCAGTTCTACGGCTGGGGGCTGCTCAACCGGGCCGCGCTGCTGCCCACGCGCGAGCAGCTCGCCGGTGCGCGGGACGCCGTCGAGCGGTGGCGGGACAGGCTGCCGACGGGTCCCGAGCTGGTCTGGGTGGTCCCCGACTACTTCGACGGGGTCGCCAAGCCGTGCATGGGCGGCTGGGGCGCGGTCTCCCTCACCGTCGCCCCGGACGGCACCGCCCTGCCCTGTCCGGCCGCGGCCGGCATGCCCGACCTGGACCCGCCGAACGTCCGGGACCATTCCCTGAGCTGGATCTGGGGCCGCTCCCAGGCGTTCACCCGCTACCGCGGCACCGACTGGATGGCCGAGCCCTGCCGCAGCTGCTCCCGCCGTGAGGAGGACTTCGGCGGCTGCCGCTGCCAGGCGTACGCGCTCACCGGGGACGCCGACCGGGCGGACCCCGCGTGCCGGCTGTCCCCGGACCACGGGCTGGTCCGGGCGCTGGTGGACGACGGTACGGACGCATCACCGCAAATCAGGCGGCGGGCACCCGGTCGGCGGGAGGGTGGCGCGGCCCGGGTTTGACCTGCGTCACCCTCGGGGTATTCTCTCCCGCTCGATTGGCCAGGCCCCTGCCCCATATGGCAGACTGTCCGAGTTGCTCGGTCGAGTGTTGATGCTGCGCGCCTCCCGCCGGGAGGACCGGAAGCGAGTCCCACAGTACTCGTCGCCCTAACTGCCGTAAGGCAGCGCTGGGGCGGACGTACGGGAATCTTCCGGGAAGTGTCAGCGCGGCACCGGCCAGGCACCCGGTGGGCCTCCTAGCTCCCGGCTTGCGGTTCCGGAAGGGCCGTGTTCCCACGCAGGGATGTTCGAACAAGGGACATCTATGTCAGCGGGAACGCGACACGCCCGACCGCGTGGGTCGGAGGAGAGGGCGCGGAACACCGGGTTCCAGAGCGTTAGAGAGACAGGACTACTGAGTAGCCATGGCGGGACAGAAGATCCGCATCCGGCTCAAGGCCTACGACCACGAGGTCATCGACTCCTCGGCGAAGAAGATCGTCGAGACGGTGACCCGCACTGGTGCGTCGGTCGCGGGCCCGGTGCCGCTGCCCACTGAGAAGAACGTGTACTGCGTCATCAAGTCGCCGCACAAGTACAAGGACTCGCGCGAGCACTTCGAGATGCGCACGCACAAGCGCCTGATCGACATCCTCGACCCGACCCCCAAGACCGTTGACTCTCTGATGCGACTCGACCTCCCGGCCGGTGTCGACATCGAGATCAAGCTCTGAGGCCGGTGATCTGAGAGATGGCTAAGCAGATCAAGGGCATCCTGGGCGAGAAGCTCGGCATGACGCAGGTGTGGGACGCGAACAACCGTGTTGTTCCGGTCACCGTCGTCAAGGCCGGCCCCAACGTCGTCACCCAGGTTCGTACCAACGACGTCGACGGCTACGAGTCCGTCCAGCTCGCCTTCGGCGAGATCGACCCGCGCAAGGTGAACAAGCCCCTCAAGGGCCACTTCGCGAAGGCCGACGTCACCCCCCGTCGTCACCTCGTCGAGATCCGCACCGCTGACGCCTCCGAGTACACGCTCGGCCAGGAAGTCACCGCCGAGGTCTTCGAGGCCGGCGTGAAGGTCGACGTCACCGGCAAGAGCAAGGGCAAGGGCTTCGCCGGTGTCATGAAGCGTCACAACTTCAAGGGCCTCGGCGCCGGACACGGCACCCAGCGCAAGCACCGCTCTCCCGGTTCCATCGGTGGCTGCGCCACCCCGGGCCGTGTGTTCAAGGGCCTCCGCATGGCGGGTCGTATGGGCAACGAGCGGGTCACCACCCAGAACCTGACCGTCCACGCCGTTGACGCGGAGAAGGGTCTGCTGCTCATCAAGGGCGCGGTTCCCGGTCCGAACGGCGGCCTCGTCCTGGTCCGCACCGCGGCCAAGGGGGCCTGAGGTAACCGATGAGCACTGTTGACATCCTTTCGCCGGCGGGCGACAAGGCCGGTTCCGTCGAGCTCCCCGCGGAGATCTTCGACGTAGAGAAGATCAGCGTTCCGCTGCTCCACCAGGTCGTCGTCGCGCAGCTGGCCGCTGCCCGTCAGGGCACGCACAAGACCAAGACCCGCGGTGAAGTCCGTGGTGGTGGCAAGAAGCCTTACCGCCAGAAGGGCACCGGTCGCGCCCGTCAGGGTTCGACCCGCGCGCCGCAGTTCGCCGGTGGTGGCGTCGTGCACGGTCCCGTGCCGCGTGACTACTCGCAGCGGACCCCGAAGAAGATGAAGGCCGCGGCCCTGCGCCACGCCCTCACCGACCGGGCCCGCAACAACCGCATCCACGTCGTCTCCGGCGTGATCGAGGGCGACAACCCGTCCACGAAGGCCGCCAAGAGCCTGTTCGGCAAGATCTCGGAGCGCAAGAACCTGCTCCTGGTCGTCGAGCGCGCCGACGAGGCCGCGTGGCTGTCCGCCCGCAACCTGCCCCAGGTCCACATCCTGGAGCCGGGCCAGCTGAACACGTACGACGTTCTCGTCTCGGACGACGTGGTCTTCACCCAGGCCGCGTTCGAGTCCTTCGTGTCGGGCCCGAAGGCCACTGACACCGAAGGGAGCGAGGCCTGATGGCTATCCGTCACCCCGCCATTGCCTCCAAGGCCGCGAAGAAGGCCAAGGCCGCTCGCGTCGCCAAGGCGCGTCGCCACGCCGCCGAGGGCAAGAACACCGTCGTCACTCCGGCGAGCAAGGCTTTCACGGACCTCCGTGACATCCTGATCAAGCCGGTCGTGTCCGAGAAGAGCTACGCGCTTCTCGACGAGAACAAGTACACGTTCATCGTCGCGCCGAGCTCCAACAAGACCCAGATCAAGCAGGCCGTCGAGGCGGTCTTCGAGGTCAAGGTCACCGGGGTCAACACGATCAACCGCCAGGGCAAGCGCAAGCGGACCCGCACGGGCTTCGGCCAGCGTGCCGGCACCAAGCGCGCGATCGTGACCCTCGCCGAGGGCGACCGTATCGACATCTTCGGCGGTCCGACCGCCTGAGGGCGGTCCGGATCGTCCGATATCGGACGAGGACTGAGAAATGGGAATCCGCAAGTACAAGCCGACTACGCCGGGCCGTCGTGGCTCCAGCGTCGCCGACTTCGTCGAGGTCACGCGGTCCACGCCGGAGAAGTCGTTGGTCCGCCCCCTGCACAGCAAGGGTGGCCGTAACAACTCCGGTCGTGTGACCGTCCGCCACCAGGGTGGTGGCCACAAGCGCGCCTACCGTGTGATCGACTTCCGTCGTCACGACAAGGACGGCGTGCCGGCGAAGGTCGCGCACATCGAGTACGACCCCAACCGCACCGCGCGCATCGCGCTGCTGCACTACGCCGACGGCGAGAAGCGCTACATCCTCGCCCCGCGCAACCTGCAGCAGGGTGACCGCGTGGAGAACGGTCCCGGGGCCGACATCAAGCCGGGCAACAACCTGGCGCTGCGCAACATCCCGGTCGGTACCACGATCCACGCGATCGAGCTCCGTCCCGGTGGCGGCGCCAAGTTCGCCCGCTCCGCCGGTGCCTCCGTGCAGCTGCTCGCGAAGGAGGGCCAGATGGCCCACCTGCGCATGCCCTCCGGTGAGATCCGCCTGGTCGACGTGCGCTGCCGCGCCACCGTCGGCGAGGTCGGCAACGCCGAGCAGAGCAACATCAACTGGGGTAAGGCCGGCCGTAAGCGCTGGCTGGGCGTTCGCCCGACCGTTCGCGGTGTGGCGATGAACCCGGTTGACCACCCGCACGGTGGTGGTGAGGGCAAGACCTCCGGTGGTCGCCACCCGGTCTCCCCGTGGGGTCAGAAGGAGGGTCGTACTCGTTCGCCCAAGAAGGCGTCGAACAAGTACATCGTCCGCCGCCGCAAGACGAACAAGAAGCGCTAGGAGCGGGTTTAGATGCCGCGCAGTCTCAAGAAGGGGCCCTTCGTCGACGACCACCTGATCAAGAAGGTGGAAGCCCAGAACGAAGCCGGCACCAAGAACGTCATCAAGACCTGGTCCCGTCGCTCCATGATCGTGCCGGCCATGCTCGGCCACACGCTCGCGGTGCACAACGGCAAGACCCACATCCCGGTGTTCGTCACCGAGTCGATGGTCGGCCACAAGCTCGGCGAGTTCTCGCCGACGCGCACCTTCCGGGGCCACGTCAAGGACGACCGGAAGTCGAAGCGCCGCTAGTAGCGGATCGCATTCAGACACGTAAGTAACTGAGAGGGACAACCATGGAAGCCAGGGCCCAGGCGCGGTACATCCGCGTTACGCCCATGAAGGCCCGCCGCGTGGTGGACCTTATCCGTGGCATGGATGCCACGGAGGCTCAGGCTGTTCTGCGATTCGCTCCGCAGGCAGCCTCCGTGCCCGTCGGCAAGGTGCTCGACAGCGCCATCGCCAACGCCGCGCACAACTACGACCACCCGGACGCCTCCTCGCTGTTCATCAGCGAGGCGTACGTTGACGAGGGTCCGACCCTGAAGCGGTTCCGTCCGCGTGCCCAGGGCCGTGCCTACCGGATCCGCAAGCGGACCAGCCACATCACCGTGGTCGTCAGCAGCAAGGAAGGAACCCGGTAATGGGCCAGAAGGTTAACCCGCATGGGTTCCGGCTCGGTGTCACCACGGACTTCAAGTCCCGGTGGTACGCCGACAAGCTGTACAAGGACTACGTCAAGGAAGACGTCGCCATCCGTCGGATGATGACGTCCGGCATGGAGCGCGCCGGTATCTCGAAGGTTGAGATCGAGCGCACCCGTGACCGCGTGCGGGTGGACATCCACACGGCGCGTCCGGGCATCGTCATCGGCCGCCGTGGCGCCGAGGCCGACCGCATCCGCGGTGACCTCGAGAAGCTCACGGGCAAGCAGGTCCAGCTGAACATCCTCGAGGTCAAGAACCCCGAGACCGACGCTCAGCTGGTTGCCCAGGCCGTTGCCGAGCAGCTCTCCTCCCGCGTCTCCTTCCGCCGCGCCATGCGTAAGAGCATGCAGTCGGCGATGAAGGCCGGCGCCAAGGGCATCAAGATCCAGTGCGGTGGCCGCCTCGGTGGCGCCGAGATGTCCCGCTCGGAGTTCTACCGCGAGGGCCGCGTGCCCCTGCACACGCTCCGTGCGAACGTGGACTACGGCTTCTTCGAGGCCAAGACGACCTTCGGCCGCATCGGTGTGAAGGTCTGGATCTACAAGGGCGACGTCAAGAACATCGCCGAGGTCCGCGCCGAGAACGCTGCGGCCCGTGCGGGTAACCGCCCGGCCCGTGGTGGTGCCGACCGCCCGGCCCGTGGTGGCCGTGGTGGCGAGCGGCGCGGTCGCAAGCCGCAGCAGGCTGCCGGTTCCGAGGCCCCCAAGGCCGAGGCTCCCGCGTCCGCTCCGGCTGAGAGCACCGGAACGGAGGCCTGACCGACATGCTGATCCCCCGTAGGGTCAAGCACCGCAAGCAGCACCACCCGAAGCGCAACGGTATGTCCAAGGGTGGAACGCAGGTTGCGTTCGGCGAGTACGGCATCCAGGCGCTCACCCCGGCGTATGTGACGAACCGCCAGATCGAGGCCGCTCGTATCGCCATGACGCGTCACATCAAGCGTGGTGGCAAGGTCTGGATCAACATCTACCCGGACCGTCCCCTCACCAAGAAGCCTGCCGAGACCCGCATGGGTTCCGGTAAGGGTTCTCCGGAGTGGTGGATCGCCAACGTCAAGCCCGGACGCGTGATGTTCGAGCTGTCGTACCCCAACGAGAAGATCGCCCGTGAGGCTCTGACTCGCGCCGCCCACAAGCTGCCGATGAAGTGCCGGATCGTCAAGCGCGAGGCAGGTGAAGCGTGATGTCGGCCGGTACCAAGGCGTCCGAGCTGCGCGAGCTGGGCAACGAGGAGCTTCTGGCGAAGCTCCGCGAGGCCAAGGAAGAGCTGTTCAACCTCCGCTTCCAGGCGGCGACCGGTCAGCTCGAGAACCACGGCCGTCTCAAGGCGGTCCGCAAGGACATCGCGCGGATCTACACCCTGATGCGCGAGCGTGAGCTGGGCATCGAAACGGTGGAGAACGCCTGATGAGCGAGAAGAACGTGACTGAGAACGCAGAGGCGCGCGGTTTCCGCAAGACCCGTGAGGGTCTCGTCGTCAGCGACAAGATGGACAAGACCGTCGTCGTCGCCGTCGAGGACCGTGTGAAGCACGCGCTGTACGGCAAGGTCATCCGCCGTACCAACAAGCTCAAGGCGCACGACGAGCAGAACGCCGCGGGTGTCGGCGACCGCGTCCTCCTCATGGAGACCCGGCCGCTGTCCGCGACGAAGCGCTGGCGCGTCGTCGAGATCCTCGAGAAGGCCAAGTAATTTCCTGCGGGGGTAATCCCGCAGGTCAGTTCCGCCAGGCTCGGCAGGGGTCCACCTCGTAACGGGGCGGCCCCTGCCGGGAACCGGCAGACAATCAGGAGATAGACGTGATCCAGCAGGAGTCGCGACTGCGGGTCGCCGACAACACTGGTGCGAAGGAGATCCTTTGCATCCGTGTGCTCGGTGGCTCCGGTCGCCGCTACGCGGGCATCGGTGACGTCATCGTCGCCACCGTCAAGGACGCGATCCCCGGTGGCAACGTGAAGAAGGGTGACGTCGTCAAGGCGGTCATCGTTCGCACCGTCAAGGAGCGCCGCCGTCCGGACGGCTCGTACATCCGCTTCGACGAGAACGCCGCCGTCATTCTGAAGAACGACGGCGACCCTCGCGGCACCCGTATCTTCGGCCCCGTCGGCCGTGAGCTGCGCGAGAAGAAGTTCATGAAGATCATCTCGCTCGCGCCGGAGGTGCTGTAAGCATGAAGATCAAGAAGGGCGACCTGGTCCAGGTCATCACCGGCAAGGACAAGGGCAAGCAGGGCAAGGTCATTGCCGCTTACCCGCGCGACGAGCGTGTCCTGGTCGAGGGTGTCAACCGGGTCAAGAAGCACACCAAGGCCGGTCCGACCGCTCGCGGTTCGCAGGCCGGCGGCATCGTCACGACCGAGGCGCCGATCCACGTCTCCAACGTCCAGCTGGTCGTTGAGAAGGACGGCAACAAGGTCGTCACGCGTGTCGGCTACCGCTTCGACGACGAAGGCAACAAGATCCGCGTTGCCAAGCGGACGGGTGAGGACATCTGATGGCTACCACCACCACTCCGCGTCTGAAGCAGAAGTACCGCGAGGAGATCGCGGGCAAGCTGCGTGACGAGTTCAAGTACGAGAACGTCATGCAGATCCCCGGTCTCGTCAAGATCGTGGTCAACATGGGTGTCGGCGACGCCGCCCGTGACTCGAAGCTGATCGAGGGCGCGATCCGCGACCTGACCACCATCACCGGTCAGAAGCCGGCCGTCACCAAGGCCCGCAAGTCCATCGCGCAGTTCAAGCTGCGTGAGGGCCAGCCGATCGGTGCCCACGTCACGCTTCGTGGCGACCGCATGTGGGAGTTCCTGGACCGCACCCTGTCGCTCGCGCTGCCGCGCATCCGCGACTTCCGTGGTCTGTCCCCCAAGCAGTTCGACGGCCGTGGCAACTACACCTTCGGTCTCACGGAGCAGGTCATGTTCCACGAGATCGACCAGGACAAGATCGACCGCGTCCGGGGTATGGACATCACCGTGGTCACCACGGCGACCAACGACGCTGAGGGCCGCGCGCTCCTTCGTCACCTCGGCTTCCCCTTCAAGGAGGCGTGAGCGAGATGGCGAAGAAGGCTCTGATCGCTAAGGCTGCTCGCAAGCCCAAGTTCGGTGTGCGTGGCTACACCCGCTGCCAGCGCTGCGGCCGCCCGCACTCCGTGTACCGCAAGTTCGGCCTGTGCCGCGTGTGCCTTCGTGAGATGGCTCACCGTGGCGAGCTGCCGGGCGTGACCAAGAGCTCCTGGTAATCCCCTCTTTCAGGGATTCCGGAAGCTCTCGGTAAGCATCTGGGTGGACAGGGCCCATCCCCGCATGGCTTAGGCTTGTGGGGTTGGGCGCCTGTCACGCCCGTACGACTTACTACGCCGTAGGTCCACCGCGCCGCACCCGTCCCGTCTCGGATCGGGGAGAGGGATGGCGCATCAGGAAACCCCGGCGAGAGAGGCCGAAGGCCAATTCATGACCATGACTGATCCGATCGCAGACATGCTTACGCGTCTGCGGAACGCGAACTCGGCGTACCACGACACCGTGGCGATGCCGCACTCGAAGATCAAGTCGCACATCGCGGAGATCCTCCAGCAGGAGGGCTTCATCACGGGCTGGAAGGTCGAGGACGCCGAGGTCGGCAAGAACCTCGTCCTGGAGCTGAAGTTCGGCCCCAACCGTGAGCGCTCCATCGCGGGCATCAAGCGGATCTCCAAGCCCGGTCTGCGGGTTTACGCGAAGTCCACCAACCTGCCCAAGGTTCTCGGTGGCCTCGGCGTGGCGATCATCTCCACGTCGCACGGTCTCCTGACCGACAAGCAGGCCGGCAAGAAGGGCGTAGGCGGAGAAGTTCTCGCCTACGTCTGGTAACGGAAGGGAACGGAGGAAACAGCTATGTCGCGTATTGGCAAGCTCCCCATCACGGTTCCCGCCGGCGTGGACGTCACCATCGACGGCCAGACGGTCACGGTGAAGGGTTCCAAGGGCACCCTGACCCACACCGTCGCGGCTCCGATCGAGATCGCTAAGGACGAGGACGGCGTTCTGAACGTCACCCGTCCGAACGACGAGCGTCAGAACAAGGCCCTGCACGGCCTGTCCCGCACGCTGGTGGCGAACATGATCACCGGCGTGACCCAGGGTTACGTGAAGAAGCTCGAAATCAGCGGTGTCGGTTACCGCGTTGTCGCCAAGGGCTCGAACCTGGAGTTCTCCCTCGGTTACAGCCACCCGATCCTGGTCGAGGCGCCCGAGGGCATCACCTTCAAGGTGGAGGCCCCCACGCGCTTCTCGGTCGAGGGCATCGACAAGCAGAAGGTCGGCGAGGTTGCGGCCAACATCCGCAAGCTGCGCAAGCCCGACCCGTACAAGGCCAAGGGCGTCAAGTACGAGGGCGAAGTCATCCGCCGCAAGGTCGGAAAGGCGGGTAAGTAAGCCATGGCATACGGGCAGAAGATCCTCAAGGGCGACGCCTACAAGCGCGCCGCGATCAAGCGCCGTCACATCCGGATCCGCAAGCGGATCAACGGTACGGCGGAGCGCCCCCGTCTGGTCGTGACCCGCTCCAACCGCCACATCGTGGCGCAGGTGATCGACGACCTGAAGGGCCACACCCTGGCGTCGGCGTCCACCCTGGACGCCTCCGTCCGCGGTGGCGAGGGCGACAAGTCCGCGCAGGCCAAGCAGGTCGGCGCCCTGGTCGCCGAGCGTGCCAAGGCCGCCGGTGTCGAGGCCGTCGTGTTCGACCGTGGTGGCAACCAGTACGCCGGGCGCATCGCCGCCCTGGCGGACGCCGCCCGCGAAGCCGGGCTCAAGTTCTGAGCCGCTTGTAGCTAGCGGAAAGAGAGAGGTAATCCAATGGCTGGACCCCAGCGCCGCGGAAGCGGTGCCGGTGGCGGCGAGCGGCGGGACCGGAAGGGCCGTGACGGCGGCGCTGCTGCCGCCGAGAAGACCGCGTACGTTGAGCGCGTCGTCGCGATCAACCGCGTCGCCAAGGTTGTGAAGGGTGGTCGTCGCTTCAGCTTCACCGCGCTGGTCGTGGTGGGCGACGGTGACGGCACCGTGGGTGTCGGTTACGGCAAGGCCAAGGAGGTGCCGGCCGCCATCGCCAAGGGCGTTGAGGAGGCCAAGAAGCACTTCTTCAAGGTCCCCCGTATCCAGGGCACCATCCCGCACCCCATCCAGGGTGAGAAGGCTGCCGGCGTCGTGCTGCTCAAGCCCGCGTCCCCGGGTACCGGTGTTATCGCCGGTGGTCCGGTGCGTGCCGTGCTCGAGTGCGCCGGTATTCACGACGTGCTGTCGAAGTCGCTCGGCTCCGACAACGCCATCAACATCGTGCACGCGACCGTGGAGGCCCTGAAGGGTCTGCAGCGTCCCGAGGAGATCGCGGCCCGCCGTGGTCTGCCCCTCGAGGACGTCGCCCCCGCGGCTCTTCTCCGTGCGCGTGCCGGGGCGGGTGCGTAGGTCATGGCGCAGCTCAAGATCACGCAGGTCAAGTCCTACATCGGCAGCAAGCAGAACCACCGTGACACCCTGCGCTCCCTTGGTCTCAAGGGCATCAACACGCAGGTCGTCAAGGAGGACCGCCCCGAGTTCCGCGGCATGGTGCACACCGTCCGCCACCTCGTGACGGTCGAGGAGGTCGACTGATCATGGCGGAGCAGAACCCGCTGAAGATCCACAACCTCCGTCCCGCCCCGGGCGCCAAGACCGCCAAGACCCGTGTGGGTCGTGGTGAGGCGTCCAAGGGTAAGACGGCCGGTCGTGGTACCAAGGGTACGAAGGCTCGTTACCAGGTTCCGGAGCGCTTCGAGGGTGGCCAGATGCCCCTCCACATGCGTCTTCCGAAGCTGAAGGGCTTCAAGAACCCGTTCAAGACCGAGTACCAGGTCGTGAACCTCGACAAGCTGGCGGCGCTGTACCCCGAGGGTGGCGAGGTCACCGTCGAGGGTCTGGTCGCCAAGGGTGCCGTTCGCAAGAACAGCCTCGTCAAGGTCCTCGGCCAGGGCGAGATCTCCGTGGCGCTGCAGGTGACGGTCGACGCCGTCTCCGGCTCCGCCAAGGAGAAGATCACCGCCGCCGGCGGCAGCGTCACCGAGCTCGTCTGAATCCATCAGGCGTCTCGATGACTTGAGCGATCCCGACCGGGGATACCCCACAAATGGGGTATCCCCGGTTGGTCGTTCCAAGGGCGGCGGTCTCGCCGGTAAGGTGGCCTGCACTGCCCACTTTTACTGAGTGCGTCGTGTGGGGCACTCTGAGCGGCAGTCGACCGTTAGCTAAGTCGTTCCTATTAGTCGAACCTCAAGACCGTCACCCTTGACGCAGTAGCGCGGGGGTCGCAGGAGGCACCGTGCTCACCGCGTTCGCCCGGGCGTTCAAGACGCCCGACCTGCGCAAGAAGCTGCTCTTCACGCTCGGCATCATCGTGATCTACCGGATCGGTACGCATATCCCGATCCCCGGCGTCGACTACAGGGCCGTCCAGGTCTGCATCGATCAGCAGAACACGAACCAGGGTCTGTTCGGCCTGGTCAACATGTTCAGTGGTGGCGCGCTGCTCCAGATCACGATCTTCGCGCTCGGCATCATGCCGTACATCACGGCGAGCATCATCCTTCAGCTGCTGACCGTGGTGATCCCGCGTCTGGAAGCCCTCAAGAAGGAGGGCCAGGCCGGTACGGCGAAGATCACGCAGTACACCCGCTACCTGACCGTGGCACTCGCGATCCTTCAGGGCACCGGCCTGGTGGCCACCGCCCGCAGCGGCTCGCTGTTCCCGAACTGCCAGGTGGCCGGCCAGATCGTCCCGGACCGCTCGATCTTCACCACCATCGTCATGGTCATCACCATGACGGCCGGTACCGCCACCGTCATGTGGCTCGGTGAGCTCATCACCGACCGCGGCATCGGCAACGGCATGTCGATCCTGATGTTCATCTCGATCGCCGCGACCTTCCCGTCCGCGCTGTGGGCCATCAAGAACCAGGGCTCGCTCGCCGACGGCTGGATCGAGTTCGGCACCGTCATCGCCGTCGGCCTCGTGGTGATCGCCCTGGTGGTCTTCGTCGAGCAGGCTCAGCGCCGTATCCCGGTCCAGTACGCGAAGCGGATGATCGGCCGCCGGTCCTACGGCGGTACGTCGACGTACATTCCGCTGAAGGTCAACCAGGCGGGCATCATCCCTGTGATCTTTGCCTCGTCGCTGCTCTACATTCCGGCATTGATCGCGCAGTTCGCCGGTGGAAGCTCCGAGTGGAAGACCTGGATCGAAAAGAATCTCGCCCAGCCGAGCGCCCCGACGCACATCGTCCTTTATTTCTTCCTGATCATCTTCTTCGCGTTCTTCTACGTGGCCATCTCGTTCAACCCCGAGGAAGTCGCGGACAACATGAAGAAGTATGGTGGCTTCATCCCGGGCATCCGGGCTGGCCGACCGACCGCTGAGTACCTCTCCTACGTGCTCAACCGGATCACCTGGCCGGGCTCGCTGTACTTGGGTCTGATCGCTCTCGTGCCGACGATGGCGTTGGCTGGTTTCGGGGCAGACCAAAACTTCCCGTTCGGCGGGACCAGCATCCTGATCATCGTGGGTGTGGGTCTTGAGACGGTGAAGCAGATCGAGAGCCAGCTCCAGCAGCGCAATTACGAAGGGTTCCTCCGCTGATGCGAATCGTCCTCGTCGGGCCGCCGGGTGCCGGGAAGGGAACGCAGGCCGCGTTCCTGGCCAAGAACCTGTCGATCCCGCACATCTCCACGGGCGACCTGTTCCGCGCCAACATCAGCCGGCAGACCGAACTCGGGAAGCTCGCGAAGTCCTACATGGACGCGGGCAACCTGGTGCCGGACGAGGTCACCATCGGGATGGCCAAGGACCGCATGGAGCAGCAGGACGCCGAGGGCGGCTTCCTGCTGGACGGCTTCCCGCGCAATGTGTCCCAGGCCGAGGCGCTCGACGAGATGCTCCAGTCCGAGAGCATGAAGCTGGACGCGGTGCTCGACCTCGAGGTCCCCGAGGAAGAGGTCGTCAAGCGGATCGCCGGGCGCCGGATCTGCCGCAAGGACTCCAGCCACGTCTTCCACGTCACCTACAGCCGGCCGAAGCAGGAAGGCGTCTGCGACGCCTGCGGCGGCGAGCTGTACCAGCGGGACGACGACTCGGAGGAGACGGTCCGCAAGCGGCTCGAGGTCTACCACACGCAGACCGAGCCGATCATCGACTACTACAAGGCGCAGGGACTGGTCGTGACCATCTCCGCGCTCGGCAAGGTCGAGGACGTCACGGCTCGCGCCATGGAGGCGCTTCAGCGTGACGAGGCCGCCAAGTAGCAGCGTTCGAGATTTCGCAGCGAAGCCCCCGTCGTCCACCAGGGACGACGGGGGCTTCTTCGTATTCCCGGGCACCGGGACGGCCCTGACGTGTCTGCGTCGACCTGGCACAGCCCGCCGTGCCCGAGGGGCGCCTCCACCGCTTCGGCGTACGTCTGTGCGTACGCGTATCCTGGTGTGCCGCGATACCAGTGGCCAGGAGGCGCGTTCCCATCATGGTGCAGATCAAGACCCCCGAGCAGATCGCCAAGATGCGTGAGGCGGGGTTGGTCGTCGCCGCCATTCACGCGGCCACGCGCGAGGCCGCGGTACCGGGGGCCAGCACCAAGGATCTGGACGAGGTCGCCCGCAAGGTGCTCGCCGAGCACGGGGCGAAGTCGAACTTCCTCGGTTACGGCGGATTCCCGGCGACGATCTGCACCTCCGTGAACGACGTCGTGGTGCACGGCATCCCGTCCGAGGACGTCATCCTCAAGGACGGGGACGTCATCTCCATCGACTGCGGCGCGATCATCGACGGCTGGCACGGCGACGCGGCCTACACCGCCTTCGTCGGCTCTGGTCACGCCCCGGAACTGGTCGAGCTCTCCCGGGTGACCGAGGAGTCGATGTGGGCCGGTATCGCGGCCATGAAGCAGGGCAACCGCCTCGTCGACGTCTCCAGGGCGATCGAGACGTACATCCGCCGCCAGCCCAAGCCGGGCGGCGGGCGCTACGGGATCATCGAGGACTACGGCGGCCACGGCATCGGCACCGAGATGCACATGGACCCGCACCTGCTGAACTACGTCGAGCGCAAGCGCGGCAAGGGCCCGAAGCTGGTCCCCGGCTTCTGCCTGGCGATCGAGCCGATGGTGTCCCTGGGCACCCCGAAGACCGAGGTCCTCGAGGACGACTGGACGGTCATCACCACGGACGGCACATGGTCCTCGCACTGGGAGCACTCGGTCGCGCTGACCGAGGAGGGTCCGCTGGTGCTGACGTCTCCCGACGGGGGTAAGGCGAAGCTGGCGGAGCACGGGATCGTTGCCGCGCCGGATCCGTTGGTCTGAGGACGCCTTCTGGGGAGGGTGGCTCCTGCCGGATGGGGGCTGGGGGTGCGTGGGGGTTTGTCGGGCAGTTCCTCGCGCCCCTGGGGGCGCTTAACGATCTGTCCTCCGGGGCAGGATCTCTCGATTCGTGTTTCCGGGTGCGCTGACGTAGACTGACTCGTCGGCTCTCGTGTACCCGCATGTCCGCATGCGCCCGCAAGGGACATACATGGGAGTCGATCAAGGTAGTCGATTCGAAGGGCGAAGCGTGGCCAAGAAGCAAGGTGCCATCGAGATCGAGGGCACTGTCGTCGAGTCTCTGCCGAACGCCATGTTCAAGGTCGAGCTCCAGAACGGCCACCAGGTCCTGGCACACATCAGCGGCAAGATGCGTATGCACTACATCCGCATCCTCCCTGACGACCGGGTCGTGGTGGAGCTGTCTCCGTACGACCTGACTCGTGGCCGGATCGTCTACCGGTACAAGTAGATCTTGCCCGCGCCCCGGTTCCCCCGAGGCGATGGCACTGACCCGGAGAACCTCACCCAATGAAGGTCAAGCCGAGCGTCAAGAAGATCTGCGACAAGTGCAGGGTGATCCGCCGTCACGGTCGGGTCATGGTCATCTGCGAGAACCCGCGCCACAAGCAGCGCCAGGGCTGACGCACGATCGTCCAATCCCTCTGCATCGATATCGCAGAGTCTTCGCGCGACGCGAGCTGAATATGTTCATACGCAGAACCCAGACCTTCGGGTCTGACACCCCCGGCTCGGAGGCCGGGGACCCAGTTCGTACCTGGTACGGCGGCTGGGAGTCGGTTCTGCGGAAGACCTCCGAAGATCACCAGGAGCCATTGAATGGCACGCGTTTCCGGTGTTGACATCCCGCGCGACAAGCGCGTGGAGGTCGCCCTCACCTACGTGTTCGGCATCGGCCGGACCCTTTCGCAGCAGACGCTGGCCGCCACCGGCGTCGACCCGAACACCCGCGTTCGCGACCTCTCCGAGGAGCAGCTCGTCGCGATCCGCGAGTACGTCGACAACAACATCAGGACCGAGGGTGACCTCCGTCGTGAGATCCAGGCCGACATCCGCCGCAAGGTCGAGATCGGCTGCTACCAGGGTCTGCGTCACCGTCGCGGTCTGCCCGTCCGCGGTCAGCGCACCAGCACCAACGCTCGCACCCGCAAGGGCCCGCGTCGCGCCATCGCCGGCAAGAAGAAGCCGGGCAAGAAGTAGTCCGCAGCGGACACCTGTCCACGGTCTTCGCTGTAGGACCGACCACCTCCCGTAGGAGTTAGTAGATGCCCCCCAAGGGACGTCAGGGCGCTGCCAAGAAGGTGCGCCGCAAGGAAAAGAAGAACGTCGCTCACGGCCACGCGCACATCAAGAGCACGTTCAACAACACGATCGTCTCCATCACGGACCCGTCCGGCAACGTGATCTCCTGGGCCTCCGCCGGCCACGTCGGTTTCAAGGGCTCCCGGAAGTCCACGCCGTTCGCCGCGCAGATGGCCGCCGAGTCGGCTGCCCGCCGCGCCCAGGAGCACGGCATGCGCAAGGTCGACGTGTTCGTGAAGGGCCCGGGTTCCGGTCGTGAGACCGCGATCCGTTCGCTTCAGGCCACGGGCCTCGAGGTCGGCTCCATCCAGGACGTCACCCCGACCCCGCACAACGGCTGCCGTCCGCCGAAGCGTCGTCGCGTCTGACGCACGGTTGCTTGTCGGATTCGGGCGGTACAGCTCCGTAAGGGGTTGTATCGCCCGTACCCTTGCAGTACCCGCACTTCTCACGGGTGCGGTTTCCGTCGGGCGTCAAATAGCGGGCGTCCACGAAAGAAGGATCTGATCCACACATGCTGATCGCTCAGCGTCCCTCGTTGACCGAAGAGGTCGTCGACGAGTTCCGCTCCCGGTTCGTGATCGAGCCGCTGGAGCCGGGCTTCGGTTACACCCTCGGCAACTCCCTGCGCCGGACCCTCCTCTCCTCGATCCCGGGTGCGGCGGTCACGTCCATCCGTATCGACGGTGTCCTGCACGAGTTCACCACCGTGCCGGGCGTCAAGGAGGACGTCACCGACCTGATCCTCAACATCAAGCAGCTGGTCGTGTCGTCCGAGCACGACGAGCCCGTTGTGATGTACCTGCGCAAGCAGGGTCCGGGTCTGGTCACCGCCGCCGACATCGCGCCGCCGGCCGGTGTCGAGGTGCACAACCCCGACCTCGTCCTCGCCACGCTCAACGGCAAGGGCAAGCTGGAGATGGAGCTCACGGTCGAGCGTGGCCGTGGCTATGTCTCCGCCGTGCAGAACAAGCAGGTGGGCCAGGAGATCGGCCGTATCCCAGTCGACTCCATCTACTCGCCGGTTCTCAAGGTCACGTACAAGGTCGAGGCCACGCGTGTCGAGCAGCGCACCGACTTCGACAAGCTGATCGTCGACGTCGAGACCAAGCAGGCCATGCGTCCGCGTGACGCCATGGCGTCGGCCGGTAAGACGCTGGTCGAGCTGTTCGGTCTCGCCCGTGAGCTCAACATCGACGCCGAGGGCATCGACATGGGTCCGTCCCCGACGGACGCCGCGCTCGCCGCCGATCTGGCGCTGCCGATCGAGGAGCTCGAGCTCACCGTTCGGTCGTACAACTGCCTCAAGCGTGAGGGCATCCACTCCGTGGGTGAGCTCGTGGCGCGTTCCGAGGCCGACCTGCTCGACATCCGCAACTTCGGTGCGAAGTCGATCGACGAGGTCAAGGCGAAGCTGGCGGGTATGGGCCTGGCGCTCAAGGACTCCCCGCCCGGATTCGACCCGACCGCTGCGGCGGACGCCTTCGGGGCGGACGACGACGCGGACGCCGGTTTCGTCGAGACCGAGCAGTACTAAGCGCTCCGCGGGGAGGCCGTACTGCATCTGCGGGCCGGTTGTGGCTGGTCGCGCAGTTCCCCGCGCCCCTTCCGGGGTGCCCCTTCGGGGACACCCCGGATCTCCGACAGGCGACCGCCTGCTCGGATACTGACCCCGGTACCTGATACGGCCGGGGCAGACACACAGGAGAAAGAAATGCCGAAGCCCACCAAGGGTGCCCGTCTGGGCGGCAGTGCCGCGCACGAGAAGCTCCTCCTCGCCAACCTCGCGAAGGCGCTGTTCGAGCACGGCCGGATCACCACCACCGAGGCGAAGGCCCGCCGTCTGCGGCCGTACGCCGAGCGTCTGGTGACCAAGGCGAAGAAGGGCGACCTTCACAACCGCCGTCAGGTGCTCCAGGTCATCACGGACAAGAGCGTCGTCCACACGCTCTTCACCGAGATCGGCCCGCGGTACGAGAACCGTCCGGGTGGCTACACGCGTATCACCAAGATCGGTAACCGCCGTGGCGACAACGCGCCCATGGCTGTCATCGAGCTGGTCGAGGCGCTGACGGTCGCTCAGGAGGCCACCGGCGAGGCCGAGGCCGCCACCAAGCGTGCCGCCAAGGACGCCGAGGTCGCCGAGACCAAGGTCGACACGACCAAGGCGGACGAGGCTCCCGCTGAGGAGTCGAAGGACGCGTAGGCGTTCTGCCGGGGGCTGTTCGGTTGCGGCTGCGGCCTTCGTCGTGGCTGGTCGCGCAGTTCCCCGCGCCCCTTGAGGGCGTTGCGGGCCCGTTCCTTTCGAGGAGCGGGCCCGCTTCTGTGTTCCTGAGAGGATCTCGTTGTGAGTGATGAAGCAGCACCCGGCTATGTCCGTGTCCGTCTCGATCTGTCCTATGACGGTGCCGCGTTTCACGGCTGGGCCAAGCAGGCCGGCGGTAGGCGGACCGTGCAGGGGGAGATCGAGGACGCGCTGCGGACCGTCACGCGGTCGGGGAGTACGTCGTATGAACTGACCGTGGCGGGGCGTACCGATGCCGGTGTGCATGCGCGGGGGCAGGTCGCTCATGTCGATCTGCCGGAGGCGGTCTGGCGCGAGCATCACGAGAAGCTGCTCAAGCGGCTCGCCGGGCGGCTGCCCAAGGATGTGCGGGTGTGGGCGCTCAGGGAGGCGCCCGGGGGGTTCAACGCGCGGTTCTCCGCTGTCTGGCGGCGGTATGCGTATCGGGTCACCGACAATCCCGGGGGCGTCGATCCGCTGCTGCGCAGTCATGTGCTCTGGCACGACTGGCCGCTCGACGTCGACGCGATGAACGAGGCCGCGCGCGGGCTGCTCGGGGAACACGACTTCGCCGCGTACTGCAAGAAGCGGGAGGGCGCCACCACCATCCGTACCTTGCAGGAGCTGAGCCTGGTGCGGGGGGACGACGGGATCATCACCGCGACCGTGCGTGCCGACGCCTTCTGCCACAACATGGTGCGCTCGCTCATCGGGGCCCTGCTGTTCGTGGGGGACGGGCACCGGCCCGCCGACTGGCCCGGCAAGGTGCTGGCCGCCGGTGTCAGGGACTCCGCCGTGCATGTCGTACGGCCTCATGGGCTGACCCTTGAGGAAGTCGGGTATCCGGCCGACGAGTTGCTCGCCGCGCGGAGCAAGGAGGCGCGCAACAGGCGGACGTTGCCGGGGGCGGCCGGCTGCTGCTGAGGCTCAGTCGTCCGACCAGGTGCTGAGGAGTTCGCCGAGGGCGTCGGTGGCTTCGTCGGCGTCGGGGCCGTCGCCGCGGGCGTCGGGGGCGAGTTCCACGTGCAGGAAGGTGGCGTGTTGGCGCTCCGCCGACCTGCCCTGGACGTTGGTGGTGCCCTCCAGCGGGCAGCGCGCCGACCAGCCCCGGCAGACCCGCAGCCCGTCCGCCGCCATGCGGTCGGCCAGCGCCGCCGCCTCGCCGGACGCGGTCTGTGCGGCGCCGCCGGAGACGACCGCCTCGTAGGGGCGCTCGGAATCCTCGGCGAAGCCGTGCACCTGGAGGCCGGGCACCCCGCGTTTCTGGAGCTCGACGACGATGGTGTGGAAGGCGCTGGCCTCCTGATGGGCGACGTCGGCCTCGTCGTCGCGGCCGGCGCGGCGGTGGGCGCCGGCCAGGACCAGTGCGCCCGACGGGACGTCCTCCAGCAGCTGGACGCCGAGTGACTCGGTGTCCCGGTCGGACACGGGGTGCGGCACCTGGACGTTCCAGCGCAGCGCGGAGTCCGCGTTGAGGTAGAGGCGGCCCCAGCGGGCGGCGTCGCTGTCGCGGCGGGTGGCGGCGACCTCGTCGTAGCGGCGGCCGGAGTCGGTGTCGGTGAGCCGGGTGACGCCCAGGCCCAACGGTGCGAGCAGGCGTTCCGCCTCGGCCGCGTCGCCGTCGAGGAGCTGACCGACACCGCGCGCCAGTTGCTCGCGCTCGTCGTCGCCGGGCGGGGTGTAGGAGTCGTCGGGTCCGAGGCGGGCCGTGTGGGCGAGGATGCGGCTGCGCAGGTCCACCAGTTCCCGGGCCTGCGGAACCGACTGTTCCGTACCTTCGGGTGATGTCGTGTCACAACCGGCCAAGGCGAGGATCAAAACCGTTTGAGCAAAAATGCGAGCGAACCGTGACTGTCTTGTGACGAGAGTTGACCGTTGTGTTGTGAGGCGCGTGTGAATATGTCGCGGTGACATTCCGTAAGTCTCTCCGTATGGGTCGCTCGCTGGCGGTTCTGGTGGCTTTGGGCGGCCTGGTCGCCGGCTGCACCTCCGAGCCCACCGAGGCGCAGGTGAAGCCGGGCGGCCGGTCGTTCACGGTCGCCGCAGCGGGCGATGTGCTCATCCACCCCGAACTGGTCGAACAGGCGGCCAAGGACGCCGAGAAGACCGGTGAGGGGCAGGCCGGGCTGGACTTCGGACCGCTCATGGCCGGGGTGAAGCCGGTCATCAGCGAGGCGGATCTGGCCATCTGTCACATGGAGACGCCGGTAGGGACGCCCAAGGGCCCCTTCGAGGGGTACCCGGAGTTCCTCGTACCCCCGCAGATCCTCACGACCCTCAAGGATGTGGGCTACGACACCTGCTCGACGGCCTCCAATCACACCTACGACCACGGTCTGAAGGCGGTCAGGCGCACCCTGGACGCGATGGACGAGGTGGGTCTCGGGCACACCGGGTCCGCGCGCACGCGTGAGGAAGCAGAACAGATCAACATCCGGGACGTCAACGGCGTCAAGGTGGCCCACCTGTCCTACTCCTGGGAGTCCTTCCTCAACCCCACGCCCGAGAAGGAGCGCTGGGCCTTCAACCGGCTCAGCACCGACGACATCAAGAAGGCCGAGTCGCGGGCCCGGGGCAAGGGCGCCGAGGTCGTCATCCTCTCCGTCCACTGGGGTCTGGAGCACTACAACGAGCCGAGCGTCCCGCAGCTGGCGCTGGCGGAGCGGCTCACCAAGGAGACCGGGATCGACCTGGTGATCGGGCATCACGCCCATGTGGTGCAGCCCATCCAGAAGCTCAACGGCAGATGGATCGCCTACAGCCTCGGCAACCAGGTGGCCCGCCACTCCTCGCCGACCGGCCTCACCGAGGAGGGCGCGATCGGCTGGTTCGAGTTCCGGGAGACGGCCGACGGCTGGGACGTGCGCGCCCGCTACCGGACCACGCTGGTCGACATCCCGCCGGAGCTGGAGCCCGGGAAGAAGGCGCCCGAGGGCGCGGTCGAGGACCACCGGCTCGTGGACGTGCAGCAGGCGCTCGACAACCCCGGAGACCTGTCGAAGGAGCGGCTCGCCCGCTACCAGCTGGCGGCGGACCGGACGCGGGGCTTCCTCTACAACCGGGGCGCCCCGGGCGGCGACGGTCTGGAGGAGTTCTCGCCGGGGACGTGACGAGAGCCACAGGCAGTTGTTGTGCGTCGGAGCCCAACCCCGTCGCCGGTCAACAGTCTTCTAAGAGTGACGGCGTCTCATGCCCGCGACAGCGGTGGGTTCTGCGAGCGCCTTGGTAGTGAAGAGGCGAAGGAAACCACCGGTGAGTTCAACCCAAGGTGCACCGCGTCCCGGACGGGGCGGGCGGCGGCGCATCCGCAGACGCGCGGACATGCCGCTTCTGGGCGGCATACGACCCCCGATCGCGCTGCTGTGCCTGCTGATCCTGGCCTTGGCCGGGCTCACGGCCAAGGTGCTGGGCCCCGCCGGCGAGCCGGTCGTGCCGAAGGCGGTGCTGAACTCCCAGCAGCACTTCGCACAGGACGGCGCCATCGCCCTACGCGCGTCGATCGACGAGCGGGTCACCGACCTGAACCGCACCGCGGCGGCCCTGAACGCGGGCAAGGCGACGCCCCCAGAGCGCGTGCTGTCGGACCTGAGCAGCACGTACCAGAAGTGGACCGGCACCACGGTGCTGGACCTGGAGAGCGGTGAGGTGCTCGCCGCGCGGGGTGAAACGATTCCGCTTGGCTGGCTCGACAAGGACGTCCTCACCGGGGAGCACGCCCTGACGCCCCGCATGGTGCGGCTGAAGACCGGTGACGTACGGCTGATGACCATGGCGGTCCTCGACTTCGGGGATCGGCCGCAGCAGCTGCTCATCGCCGCGGGCAGCCTCTCCGTGCCCGCGATCAACCTGGGGCCGTTCCGCTCCATGGCGGTGGTGGCCCGGGGCGGCGAGGTCCTCGCCACGGCCGGTTTCGAACAGGCCGAGGCCCTCAACTCCGACGCCGAGCGCGACGAACTCACCTTCCTGCACAAGCAGATGAGCCGGCTGTCCGAACAGGCCGCCGAGGAAACCGAGCAGGACCCGGTCAGCGCCAGGGAGCCCGGCTCGCGCGGCTATCCGGGGGTCAGCGGAACGCTGCTGGGCGACGCCTACAACGGCCGTGTCGCCACCGCCGGCTACGCCTCTCTCGCCTCCGCCGACCCCGACGACAAGAAGAGCGTCGGCGCGGGCCTCGGGCTGACGGTCGTGGCCATGCTGCCCGTGGTGCAGGAGCAGGCCGTCGGGCAGGAACGAGAGCTGTACGGGCTGGTGGCGGCCGGCGCCCTGGTCGCGTTCGGGCTGCTGGCCGCGGCCCTGCTGTGGATGTCGGTGCAGCGGCCCCTGCTGGCGCTGTTCCTGGAGGCCCGCCGGCTGGCCCGCGGTGATCTGACCCGCCCCGTCGACGTGCCCCGCTGGGGCGAGACCGCGCGTGTCGGTGCCGCGCTGGAACGGCTGCGGGGGCAGTTGTCCGGCGAGGGAGACGAGGCCCGCTCCGGGGCCGGCGGGGGGGAGCAGGCCCGCTCCGGGGCCGGCGGTGGCCGCAGGAGCCGGCTCGGGCTGCGGGCGCCGCTGGCGCTGACCGCCGTTCTGCTGCTGCTGTGGTGCGTGCCGGTCGGGCTGCTGCTCAACCGCACCGACGCCTCGGTGAGCGTGCCCAGCACCATGGTCAACGACCAGCGCGACCGCACCGACCTCGTCGCCGACCGGGTCCGCCGGGCCCTCAACGAGGCCCAGGCGGACCTCGTCTCCACCTCCCGCCTGATCGACGTGGGCGACGCCGACGCCACGACCGGCGTCCTCGACGACGCCCTGCGCAAGCACACGCGTTACGGCTCCCTGTACGTCGTCGACGACGACGGCGAGGTCGTCGCCCGCGCCGGTGCCGAGCCGAACGCCGACTGGAGCGCGGACGGCGAGACGGGCGAGCGGGACGTCCCGGCGCTCATCCGGGTCTCCGGCGAGGGCGGCAAGAAGCCGGTGATCCAGGCCGGTGCGGCCGTACCCGGTGGCAAGGACATGACCCTGGTCGGCGAGATCCGGGTGGAGTTCCTGAACTCGCTGCTCGCCCGGCCGGGCCTCGGCGAGGTCCGGGTCGTCGATGCCGAGGCCCGGACCCTCGCCGCCAGCGACGGCTTCCTCGCCTTCGAGGACCTGCCGCGCGACGCGCTCACCGACCTCGTGCGGGCGGGCAGCGTCCATGTCGGGGCCGGGCCGGTGGAGAACGGGCTGCTGATCCGCGAGGGGCGCTCGGTCACCGTCGCCGCCGCGGCGCCCTTCTCCGGTGGCGGAGTGGCCGCCGACATCGGCTGGACCGTCGTCAGCTGGCAGAACGCCAAGCACTTCGAGATCGCGCCGTACGAGCGTGAGGACCGCAGTGTGCTCGCCGGGATGCTCGGGCTCGCGCTGATCGTCGTCTGCCTGGGCTGGATCCATCTGGTCGTGGTCCGGCCGCTGCGCGCCCTCGCGAGCAGCGCCGAGAAGCTGGCCGACGGCGACCTCAAGACCGTGCTGTACCCCCGCTACCACGACGAGGTGGGGGCCGTCGTCCGCAGCCTCGAACTGGTCCGGCAGCAGTTGCAGGCCCGCAGGCAGAACCAGGCGCGCCGAAGTGCCGAACCCCGGCTCGGCGCCGGAGGAAGGTGACCGGACGTGCTCTACCTCTACTTCGTCCTGCTGATCGGCGGGGTGTGCCTGTTCGTCGCGGGCATCGTCGAGCAGCGCAGGCACTACGCCGCGCTGCACACGATCCCCTCCCGGGTGCTGGTCAACGGCATCCGCGGCAAGTCCTCCATCACCCGGCTGTGCGCGGGTGCCCTGCGCGGTGGCGACCTGGTCACGGTGGCCAAGACGACGGGCACCGCGGCGCGCTTCATCCACCCGGACGCCACGGAGGAACCGGTCTACCGCAAGTTCGGCATCGCTAACGTCGTCGAGCAGATCGGCATCGTCCGCCGGGCCGCGACCTACCGTCCCGACGCCCTCGTCATCGAGTGCATGGCGGTCATGCCGGCGCTCCAGGAGGTCAACCAGAGCAAGCTGATCCGCTCGACGATCGGTGTGCTGTGCAACGTCCGTGAGGACCACCTTGCCGAGATGGGCCCCACGCTGGACGACGTGGCGCGCTCGCTGTGCCGTTCGATGCCGGAGGACGGCATCTGTGTGACGGCCGAGAAGGAGCGCTTCCACATCCTCCAGGAGGAGGCGGACGCCCGTAACTGCAAGCTGATCTACGCCGACCCGGAGACGGTCACCGACGAGGAGCTGCGCGGCTTCAGCTGGTTCACGTTCAAGGAGAACGTGGCGATCGCGCTGGTCGTGGCCGACCTGCTCGGCGTGGAGCGCAAGGTCGCGCTCCAGGGCATGTACGACGCCCCGCCGGACCCGGGTGTGCTGTCGGTGGAGCGTTACCTCGCCCCCGACGGCAAGCGGCTCGCCTTCGCCAATGTGTTCGCGGCCAACGACCCCGAGTCGACGCTGATGAACATCAACCAGCTGCTCGACCTGGGCGCGATCCGCCGCCCCCTGAACGTCGTGATCAACTGCCGCCCCGACCGGGTGGAGCGCAACGGGCAGATGGGCGAGATCATCCCCGACCTCCAGCCGGACAACGTCTTCGTCATCGGCCACCCGGCCAAGAGCGCCATCGACGCCGTTCCCGCCGACTGGCGCGACCGCGCGGTCGACCTCGGCGGCGAGCGGCGCTCGGCGGACGAGTTCATGCCGACCCTGCTCGGCCGGATGTCCGACGGCTCCTCCCTGGTCGCCATCGGCAACATCCACGGGCAGGGCGAGGAACTCCTCGAGTACCTCGCCGAGCTCCCGGCGGACGAGAGCGGTACGGACGAGGCCGGGCACCCGCCCACCGTCGCCGACGCGCCACACCAGCCGCAGCGCCTGGACCCGTACGCCTCGTACCCGACGGCCTACGAGGAGCGGTACCAGGCCTCGCAGACCCAGGAGATCCCGGTGATCACGATCCCGGCCCCGCAGGTGGGCCGGTACGCCGAGGCGCCCGGCGCGTATGCCGGGGCCGACGGGGCGTACGCCGCGGCCGTGCCGGGAGGCCGGCACGGCGGCACGCAGTCCTACGGCGAGCCCCGGCAGCACGGCGGCGAGCCCCGGCAGTACGGCAGTGACACGCAGCAGTACGGCAGCGACATCCAGCCGTACGGCAGCGACGCCCAGCCGTACGGCAGCGACGCCCAGCCGTACGGCAGCGACGCCCAGCCGTACGGCAGTGACAGCCAGCAGTACGGCGGCGGCACTCAGCACTACGGCAGCGACGCCCAGCACTACGGCAACCAGGACCGGCAGTACCCGTACGGCGGCCAGGACCGGACGCACGCCGGTGAGGAGCCCTATGCGTCCGGTCGGCAGCAGGGGGCGGGGCAGACGCCGTACGAGGACGGGCAGTCGGAGGTCTCGCAGTGGTTCCGGGCCCCGCGTCAGCCGGTCCGGCGGCCGGTGGACGACGACCGAGGGGACACCCCGCCGCGTGTCTGACGCCCGCCGTGTGACCGACCTCCGCGAGGTGGGCGGCCCTGGCCCGACGGCCGCTGCCCGCCTCGCCCCCGAACCCGCATCCTCTGCCCGGAGACCCCGTTGACCACCGCCGCCCTGACCCCCGAGATGGCCGCCCTGGGCATCGCCATCGGCCTGTTCTTCTCGTTGCTGTGCTATCTCACGACCAACCTGTCGCCCGGCGGCATGATCACGCCCGGCTGGCTCGCGCTCACCCTCATCGAGGACCTCCAGCGCGCGGCCATGGTGGTGGGCGTGACCGCCCTGACCTACGGCGGCACCAAGATCATGCAGCGGCTGGTGATCCTGTACGGCAAGCGGCTGTTCGCCGCCGTGGTGCTGCTGGGCGTGCTGTTGCAGGCCACGGTGATGATCGTGCTCTCGCTCGAGTTCCCGCTGCTGTACGGCAACCAGACGCTCGGCTTCATCGTGCCGGGTCTGATCGCCTACCAGATGGTGCGTCAGCCCAAGGGGGCCACGCTGCTGGCCACCGGCACCGTCTCCCTGATGGCCTACATCGTCGTCGCCGCCGGCCTGCTGCTCGGCGTCATGCCGACCGTCTGAGAACCGAGGAGCAAACGATGGCAGGGAAGAAGAAGTCGCGTCCGGTCGTCTCCGGTCTGGTGCTGCTCACGCTCGTCGCGGCCTCGGGCTACCTCACGGTGGAGCTGCGGGAGAAGGAGGAGCCGGGCGTCACCGAGGTCCGCAACGTCGGTGTCCTGGAGGGGGGCCGCAGCTCCGCCGCCTCGCAGGACCCGGGCAAGGAGACCTGGTCCCGGCTGGAGAACCCGGCGCGGTCGGTGCTGCGCGGTGCGGACGGCCAGATCAAGGCCGTGTTCACGGACGGGGCGCGCACCGCGACGCTGACCGGGTCGGCAAGGACCTTCCAGGAGCCGACCTCGACCTCCTCCAAGGTGTCCACCACGGACTGGGTGCGGCTGATGCCGGAGGTCTGGGGCGCGGGCGCGGAGAAGAAGAAGTGGTTCAAGCAGTGGTACGCCGAGAACAAGGACAGCAAGAAGGACGACATCTTCGCCTTCGCCTTCCAGTACGTGGCGGGCGCCCCGCAGAAGAAGGACGCGCAGGGCAACGTCTACGCCGGTGACGCGAACTTCGGGCCGCTGAACACGTCCGGCGCCGAGGGCGGCGACCTGCGGCTGGAGCAGTCCGACTTCTACGACTACCTCGGTGTGCCGTACCCCTTCCGGGACGGTGTGGTGGGGCAGCCGGAGACCGCACGGGCCCGGTCGATCGACTGCTCCGGGTTCATCCGGATGGTGCTGGGCTATCGCGCCCGCTACCCCCTGATGTCCTCGGACGCCTCCGGTGACGGCCTGCCGCGCACGGCCAACGGGATGGCCCGCTCCAAGGAGGGGGCGGACATCCTGCCGCTCACCGGGATCACGGCGAAGGACCGGCCCTCGGCGATCGACCAGCTTCAGCCGGGGGACCTGGTCTTCTTCAAGCTGGACGCGCGTACGAAGCAGCGGCTGGACCACGTCGGCATGGTGCTCGGACATGACACGGAGGGGCATCTGATCTTCGTGTCCAGCCGTGAGGAGGTCAACGGGCCGACCATCGGGGACGTGGGCGGGGTCTCGCGGCTGGACGGGAACGGCTACTACGCGAAGACGCTGCGCAGCGCCAAGCGGCTGTGAGGGCGGCTCGGCGCCGGGCGGGGTGACGGCGCTCCGCTCGGGAGAAGGCGGGCAACCCGCACTTCGGGTTCGGGCGGTCCGACGGCCAGTACATCCTGATCCTGGACGCCGACTTCACCCCGCGCGCCGACCTGCTCCAGGAAACGGTGCCGCCGTCGATGGGAAGCGAGCGGCGGCCGACCGCCGTCGACCGCCGCTGTACGTCTGCCGCCTTACGTCGTCCCGCGTGGCTACTCGTTGGCCGCCGCGGACGCCTGGACCTGACCCCGCTTGAGGATCTGGCGGAACGTGAACTCCTCCAGGTTGTTGCCGATCTGGAAGACGGGGGTGTCCTTTTCCGTCACGTCCTTGCCGTTGAGGAACCCGGCGATGGTGAAGTAGGAGTAACGCCCCACCGAGTTGGAGGTCGTGCGGCAGATCGAGGCGGTGCAGAAATCCTTGATGCCTTTGCCGGAGAGCGACCTGATGATGTCCTTCTCGGTGTCGACCTGCGACTTCACCTTGCTCGCCTGCGCCTGGGTGTCGAAGACGGCGACACCGACCGTCACCGCGATGCCGTCCTTGACGTAGGAGACGCGCAGGAAGCGGGTGCAGTCGTTCTTCGTGAGGATCTTCGGCAGCCCGCCCTTGGTGACGGCGGAGCAGCTCTTGGTGTCGTCCGTCGCGCCCTTCTTGTAGACCGTCTCGCCCATGGTCAGCTGGGTACCGGGGAAGAGGATCTGGGCGCCGAGCGGAGCGGTGTCCTTGCGCTTGGTGGCGATGAAGTCCCGCGGGTCCAGCGGCGGCGGGGCGCTGGTCGACTCGAACGACGGTGCCGGGCCGGTGCTCTGACCAGGAAGGCCACCCGTTCCGGGCAGTCCCGAAGCCGGTTTGTCCGAAGCGGAGTTGCCGTCGTTCGCCGACACCACGGCGACGGCGACGGCGGCACCGATCGCCACGGTGGCGAGGGCGCCACCGCCGATGAACAGCAGCCGACGCCGCTTGTTGCGTGACTCGGAGGCCTCGGCGAGGGCCGCCCAGTCCGGGGTGTCGTCCGCGCCGCCGTTCCACGGCTGCTGGGAATGCGGTTTCCAGGGATCCCACTGGGACTGGGATCCCCCCTGCTGCCCGTAGCTCATGGGGCGCATCTTAGACGGGTCGTGGGTGTGCCGGTCCGCCCCAAGAGACGCACAGGCCCCTAGCGTTCAGTCGATGAGCGAGCACAAAAGCGACATCTCCGGGTGGTTGGTGCGACGGGCGACCTGGCATCTGTGGGTGGTGCTCGGGGCCGTGCTCGGGGCGCTGGTCGCGCGTACCGCGCGTGTGACCTCGGACGGAGGGATGGACAACGCCATCGTCGGGCGGGCGGCGCGGGTGTGGCTGGACGGGGGCTCGCCGTATGACGACGACCACTTCCTCTATCTGCCGAGCGCGGTGCTCGCGGCGGCTCCTCAGGCGCTGCTGCCGCGGGAGGTGCTGTGCGTCCTCGTGCCGGCCGTGGTGACCGGGTGCCTGGTGGGCGGGTGGGTGTGCGCCCTGCGGCTGCACGAAGTCCCCTTGCGCAGCCGCTTCGCGGTGCTGGGACTGATCGGGCTCGCGGTGGGTTTCGCGCCCTTCGCCCACCTTGTCCTGCTGGGCAACTGGACGGCGACGGCCGCGCTCGCTCTTCCGGCCGCCCTGCTGCTCGCCGGGCGGGGGCGCTGGGTGGCGGCGGGGGTGGTGATCGGGGCGGCGGTCGCGCTGAAGCCGCTGCTGGCTCCGCTGGGGTTGCTGTTCGCCTTCGCGGGGCGGTGGCGGGGCCTGGCGGTGCTGGTCGCGGTGGCGGTGGGGGCCTCAGCGGGGGCGGCGCTGCTGCTGCCGGATCCCGCGGGCTTCTTCACGCGGACCCTGCCGTTCCTGCTGCGGGGCGACGACGGCTTCGTCCGGCTGTACGAGGCTTCGCCGGTCGCGGTGCTGCCGCGGGCGGGGGTGCCGCAAGCGGCGGCTCAGGGCGTCGCGGTCACGGCCGCGGCGGCGGGGGTGGGGTGCGCGTACCGGCGGTGGCGGCGTGGTGGCGCGGGGGAGGGTGGGGGGCCGCTGAGGCTCGCGGAGGTCGCGGCGACGCTGATGCTCTCGGCGTTCCTCGTCTCACGGCCGTCCTACGACCACTATCTGCTGGTCGTCGTGCCCCTGGTGCTGGCCGGGGTGCCGTGTGCCGGGGCGGTGGCGCGCGGGCCGTGGTTCTGGCTGGCGCTGGTGCCGCAGCTGCCCGGTGTGACCTGGCCCTATCTGGAGAGCGTGCAACGCCGGGCGATCAAGGACGCGGTGACGCTGTGCGGTCTCGCGGTGACGCTGGCGGTGCACTGCTTCAGGGCCGTGGGCGGCTCCCCGTCCCCGCTTCACCTGCCCGTACCGTCCTCCAGGGCCGCCGCCCCCTCGCCCCCCGTGAGGGAGTGACCCCCTCCGGCCGTGCACCGTCTACGCTGGGTACGGAGCAGCGGGAGCGGCCCGAGCCGAGCCATTTTGACCCGGCCGTGGCGCCGCAGGTATCCTGCATGTTCGTTGTGTATTGGCTTGCTCATTCTCACGGGACGGGCCCTTACACCGGTCCACCGGGCCGATGACCAGCGACCCCACGTACGCGGTATGCGTCGCCGCAGTGCGGTCCAGGCTGTCGTGATCGTTTCGGTGACCTGTTCAGGACCATTCACTCGAAGCGAAGGCTACGAACCGTGCGTACGTACAGCCCCAAGCCCGGCGATGTGACGCGCCAGTGGCACGTCATTGACGCTCAGGACGTCGTCCTGGGCCGTCTCGCCAGCACCGCCGCCTCCATCCTGCGGGGCAAGCACAAGCCGATCTACGCGCCCCACGTCGACACCGGTGACTTCGTCATCATCATCAACGCCGACAAGGTGCACCTGTCCGGCAACAAGCGGACCCAGAAGATGGCGTACCGCCACTCCGGCTACCCGGGTGGTCTGCGCTCCGTCCGCTACGACGAGCTGCTGGACAAGAACCCCGAGAAGGCCATCGAGAAGGCCGTCAAGGGCATGCTCCCGAAGAACTCGCTGGGCCGTCAGATGCTCTCGAAGCTGAAGGTCTACAAGGGTGACCAGCACCCGCACGGCGCGCAGCAGCCGCAGCCGTACGAGATCACCCAGGTCGCGCAGTAAGTCCGGCCACCCCCTAAGCCTGAAGAGAATCTGAGGAGAATCGTGGCCGAGACCACTGCCGAGCAGCCGCTCGAAGAGCTTGACATCGACAGCTACACCACCGAGTCCGAGGTTCCCGTCGAGGGCGAGTACACCTCGGAGTCCATGGCGTCCCGCTTCGGTGAGCCCCAGCCGGCCGCCGGCCTGGGCCGTCGCAAGAACGCCATCGCGCGCGTTCGCATCGTGCCGGGCACCGGCAAGTGGAAGATCAACGGGCGTACGCTCGAGGACTACTTCCCGAACAAGGTGCACCAGCAGGAGGTCAACGAGCCGTTCAAGGTTCTTGAGCTCGAAGGTCGCTACGACGTCGTCGCCCGCATCGCCGGTGGCGGTGTCTCCGGTCAGGCCGGTGCGCTCCGTCTCGGTGTCGCCCGCGCCCTGAACGAGGCCGACGTCGACAACAACCGCGGCCCGCTGAAGAAGGCCGGCTTCCTCAAGCGCGACGACCGTGCGGTCGAGCGCAAGAAGGCCGGTCTGAAGAAGGCCCGCAAGGCCCCGCAGTACAGCAAGCGCTAAGCGCAAGCTGCCTCTGCTCGTACTCCGGTACTCCGAACGCCCCGGCGGCACGCCACAGTGCCACCGGGGCGTTCGTTTTATCACCGGCCTCGGGCGTATAACGGCACAAGACGTTCAAAGGCTTGTGTGATCCGACGCCCAGGCATGGAATGCCGGGAAGCGGGAGCCTCCGGCCGCAGACCGCGGGCCGGCTCCGCTTCCGGATCTGAAGTTTCCTCAGGAGGACAAGTGGGACGACTCTTCGGCACGGACGGCGTGCGCGGCGTCGCCAACGCGGATCTGACCGCCGAGATGGCGCTCGGGCTGTCCGTGGCGGCGGCGCACGTACTGGCCGAGGCGGGCACCTTCGAGGGCCACCGGGCCACCGCGGTGGTCGGACGGGACCCGCGTGCGTCCGGGGAGTTCCTGGAGGCCGCCGTGGTCGCGGGCCTCGCCAGCGCGGGTGTCGATGTGCTGCGGGTCGGCGTGCTGCCGACGCCCGCCGTGGCCCACCTGACCGGCTCGCTCGGCGCCGACCTCGGTGTGATGCTCTCCGCGAGCCACAACGCCATGCCCGACAACGGCATCAAGTTCTTCGCCCGGGGCGGCCACAAGCTCGCCGACGAGCTGGAGGACCGGATCGAGGCCGTCTACGACGAGCACCGGCACGGCGAGCCGTGGCAGCGCCCCACCGGCGCCGCCGTCGGGCGGGTGCGGTCCTACGACGAAGGGTTCGACGAGTACGTCGCCCACCTCCTCGGCGTACTGCCCAACCGCCTGGACGGGCTGAAGGTCGTCCTCGACGAGGCGCACGGCGCCGCTGCGGGCGTCTCGCCGAAGGCGTTCGAGCAGGCCGGGGCCGAGGTCGTCACCATCGGTGCCGAGCCGGACGGGCTCAACATCAACGACGGCTGCGGCTCGACCCACCTGGAGCTGCTGAAGGCCGCCGTACGCGAGCACGGCGCCGATCTCGGCATCGCGCACGACGGCGACGCCGACCGTTGCCTCGCCGTGGACCACACCGGTGAGGAGGTCGACGGCGACCAGATCCTGGCGGTGCTCGCGCTCGCCATGCGGGAGCGCTCCGCGCTGCGTGCCGACACCGTCGTGGCGACCGTGATGTCCAACCTCGGCTTCAAGCTGGCGCTGGAGCGCGAGGGGCTGACGCTGGTGCAGACCGCCGTCGGGGATCGGTATGTGCTGGAGGAGATGAAGGAGCACGACTACGCCCTCGGTGGCGAGCAGTCCGGGCATGTCATCATCCTCGACCACGCCACCACCGGTGACGGCACGCTGACCGGGCTGCTGCTGGCGGCCCGGGTCGCCGAGACCGGGCGTACGCTGCGGGACCTCGCCGCGGTGATGGAGCGGCTGCCCCAGGTGCTGATCAATGTGCCGGACGTGGACCGGTCCCGGGCCGGGGAGTCGGCCGAGCTGGCCGCCGCCGTCGCCGAGGCCGAGCGGGAACTCGGTTCCACGGGGCGGGTGTTGCTCCGGCCGTCGGGCACCGAGCCGCTGGTGCGGGTGATGGTCGAGGCCGCGGACATCGAGCAGGCCCGTTCGGTGGCGGGGCGGCTGGCCGACGCGGTGAAGTCCGCGCTGGGGTAGTCGATCCCGCCCGGGGGCGGGGGCTTCGTCCTTGCCGGCCGGCCGCTGTGTGCGGTGGCTCGCGCGGATCCCCACGCCCCTCGGGCGCTTGCCTACAGGGCGCTTGCCTGCGAGGCGCTTCGGCGTTGGCGCTGCTTGGCCCAGAGCCACTTCTGGAGCAGGAGCGTGAGCGTCCCGGCCAGGATGATGCCCAGCAGGTTCAGCAGGAGCTGTTCGGTGGAGCCCCAGGCCTGGTTGTACTTGTCGTAGCTGAAGGCCACCGCCGCGTTCGCGGCGGCCGGAACCGTGGTCACCGAGATGGCGACGCCCACCAGCGCGCCCGACTTGGCCGAGGTCAGCGACAAGGTGCCCGCGCAGCCGGCGAGTACGGCCACGACGAACGAGAACCAGTCGGGGCGGTAGATGAAGTTCGTGTTGGGGCGCTCGGCACTCAGCTGATCGGCGCTGAACAGGTTCACGGAGTCCATGAAATAGCTGAAGCCCACCGTGGCCACCATGGCCACCGCGAAGCCGACCAGCAGTGCGATGAGCGAGCGCAGCGCCAGGCGCGGGGCCCGCTGGACGATCGCCGTGTTGAGGCCGGCCAGGGGGCCGAATTCCGGGCCGACCGCCATGGCGCCCACGATCAGGATCGCGTTGTCCAGCACGACGCCGCAGGCCGCGATCATCGTGGCCAGCGTGATGAAGGCGAGGTAGGTGGCTGAGAGGGTCGACTCCTCGTGCGTGGCGTCCGCGAGGTGCTCCCACAGCACCGCGTCCGCGCCCGCGCCCGGCGCGTCGTCCTTGGCCTGCTCGGCCCGTTCGGACAGCGACAGGTCGATGTTCTCGACCGAGATGGAACCGGTTTCTTCCAGTTCCAACTTCTTCAGCGCGCCGATGAGTTCGTCGCCCGCCTCGCGGGCCACATCGCACATGACGACGTCCCCGGAAGGATTGCGGGCTGCACCCGGCACCACGACCAGGTGCGTGGTGCCGACCGTGTTCTCGATCAGGCGGATCACGTCATCGGTCCTGGCCGCGGGTGTGATCAGGCGCAGATGCAGCATGACGCCTTTCTAACAGGCCCGCCTCGCCGCGTCACAGCTTGCGCAGGCTCAGCCGTTGCACCTTGTGGTCCGGGCCCTTGCGTACGACGAGGGTGGCCCGGCCGCGGGTGGGGGCGATGTTCTCGACCAGGTTCGGTTTGTTGATCGTGCGCCACATCGTGCGGGCGTAGTCGAGAGCCTCCTCCTCGGAGACCTGGGTGTACTTGCGGAAGTACGAGGAGGGGTTCTGGAAGGCCGTTTCGCGCAGCCGCTTGAAGCGGTTGAGGTACCAGCGCTCGATGTCCTCGGTGCGGGCGTCGACGTACACGCTGAAGTCGAAGTAGTCGGCGAGACCGACCCGGGTGCGGCCGTCCTTGCCGGGCAGGGCGGGCTGGAGGACGTTCAGGCCCTCGACGATGAGGATGTCGGGGCGCCGGACCGTGAGCTTCTGGCCGGGGACGATGTCGTAGATCAGATGGGAGTAGACGGGGGCCGTGACCTCGTTCTTGCCCGCCTTGATGTCGGCGACGAAACGGGTCAGCGCGCGGCGGTCGTAGGACTCGGGGAAACCCTTGCGCGACATCAGGCCGCGGGTCTCCAGCTCCTCGGTGGGCAGCAGGAAACCGTCCGTGGTGACCAGCTCGACACGCGGGTGCTCGGGCCAGCGGGAGAGCAGGGCCTGGAGGAGACGGGCGACCGTGGACTTGCCCACCGCGACCGAGCCGGCGACGCCTATGACGAAGGGGGTGCCGGACTGGGAGCCCTGTTCGCCGAGGAAGGTGTTCAGCGCTCCTCTGAGGCCGTCGGTGGCGCCGACGTAGAGGTTCAGCAGGCGGGAGAGCGGGAGGTAGATGTCCCGCACCTCGTCGAGGTCGATGACGTCGCCGAGGCCGCGCAGCTTCTCGACCTCCTCCGCGCTGAGCGGCAGCGGGGTCTTGTCGCGCAGCGCGCTCCACTCCGAGCGGGTGAGGTCGACGTAGGGAGTCGCCTCCGGCCTGGGCCGGTGGGCGCTCCGGGGCATCGAGGAGACCGGAGAGATCACAGTCCATTGTTACGGGAGTACGAACGGACGGCGGCGTGGGATCCGTCACGCAGGGTCGATAGCGGGAGAAATCCGGGCAAGAAGCGGAATGTCAGTGGCGTGCGTCACAGTTGTCGGAGAGGTGGGCCCAGGCCGGGGTCCACCGACCCCGAGGCGGTGACCCATGACGTATGCGATCGAGGCGGAAGGCCTGGTCAAGCGGTTCAAGGAGACCCAGGCGCTGGCCGGGGTCGATCTGGGCGCCCGCAAAGGCTCGGTCCTCGGACTGCTGGGCCCCAATGGCGCGGGGAAGACGACCGCGGTCCGGATCTTCGCGACGTTGCTCGAGCCGGACGCGGGCAGCGCCCGGGTGGCCGGGCACGACGTGGTCCGGGAAGCCGGGATCGTCCGGTCCATGGTCGGGCTGACCGGGCAGTACGCCGCGGTGGACGAGAACCTCACCGGCACGGAGAACCTGCTGCTCATCGGCCGGCTGCTCGGTCTGCCGCGCAGGGAGGCGAAGGCGCGCGCGGCGGAGCTGCTGGAGCGCTTTCAGCTGACCGACGCTGCCGGGCGGGCCGCGAAGACCTTCTCCGGGGGCATGCGCAGGCGCCTGGACCTGGCGGCCAGCCTGGTGGGCCGCCCCAGCATCCTCTTCCTCGACGAACCGACCACCGGACTGGACCCGCACAGCCGCGGTGAGCTGTGGGACCTGCTGCGCGGCCTGGTCGCGGACGGCGCGACCGCCTTGCTGACCACGCAGTATCTGAACGAGGCCGATGTGCTCGCCGACGACATCGTGGTGATCGACAAGGGCCGGGTGATCGCCGAGGGCACCCCGGACCAGCTGAAGTCGCAGGTCGGCGGGCAGGTGCTGGAGCTGCGGCCGTTGGCGGCGCAGGACCTCGCGCGCGTGCACGCGGTCGTCGCCGGAGCGGCCGGGGCGGCGGGGGCACAGGCCCAGATCGAGGGCGAGACGATCACCGCCCCGGTGAAGGACCCCGAGCTGATGCCGGCCGTGGTGCGCGCGCTCGACCGTGAGGGGATAGCGGTGGGGGAGCTCGCCCTGCGCCGCTCGTCCCTCGACGAGGTCTTCCTCGCCCTGACCGGTCACCGCGCCGAGCCGGGCGAGCCCGAGGGCGACGGGGGAGCGGCCGTCCGGGACGACGACGGCGAGTTCCGGAAGGCGGTGATGCGGCCATGACGGCGACGGCCACGACCATCACGGCCTCGGTCACCAAGTCGGGCCGGGTACGACCCCTGGACGGACTCCGCCAGACCTTCACGATGGCTTGGCGCAGCCTGGTCGCGGTCAAGCACAACCCGCTGGAACTGGTCGACTACAGCATTACGCCGATCATGTTCGTGTTCCTGTTCACCTATGTGCTGGGCGGGCAGATGGCCGGATCCCCCGAGGCGTATCTGAAGTACGCGTTGCCCGGGATCATCGTGCAGAACACCCTGTTCATGACGATGTACACGGCGATGGCGCTCAACACCGACCTCACCAAGGGCGTCTTCGACCGTCTGCGCAGCCTGCCGATCGCCCGCTCCGCCCCGCTCATCGGCCGGATCACCGCGGACCTGGCCAAGCATCTGTGGGCCCTGCTGCTGATGATCGGCCTCGGCCTGCTGCTCGGCTTCCGGGTCACCGGGGGGCTGGACGGGTTCCTGCTCGGCACCCTGCTGGTGATCGTGTTCGCGGCGGCCGTGTCATGGGCCGCGGTGCTGATCGGGATGCTCGCGGGCGACGCCGAGAAGGTCCAGGCGTTCGCCTTCACCCTCATCTTCCCGATCACCTTCACCAGCAGCGCCTTCGTCATGGTCGACACCATGCCGGGCTGGCTCCAGGCCTGGAGCGACGTCAATCCGGTCACCCACCTGTCCGACGCCTTCCGCGGCCTGCTGCTGGGCGGGCCGGTGGCGGAGCCGGTGCTGTGGTCGCTGGTGTGGGCGGCGGGGATCGCGGTGGTGTTCTATCCGATGGCTATGCGGGCTTATCGGAAGAAGACGTGATCGCTCAAGAACGTGCCGTTGGGAATGAGGATTTCCGAGGCGAGCCGATCCGCCGGCTCAATGAGCAGCGGCACGGATGCGGACGGCGTCATTCTCCGCCTTGGCCGGCTGCTCGTCGGGGCGTTCGTGCCCCGGTGGGAATTTCCGATTTCGGGCACGCTCTGGCCGTTTCCGGTGGGGGTTCGGCCGTAGGCTGCCGCGCATGTGCGGAATCGTGGGATACGTGGGGTCGCAGTCGGCGCTCGAGATCGTGATGGCCGGGCTGAAGCGGCTGGAGTACCGGGGGTACGACTCGGCAGGGGTCGCCGTGCCGGCGGACGGGGGGCTGGCGGCTGCCAAGAGGGCCGGGAAGCTCGTCAATCTGGAGAAGGAGCTGACGGAGCGTCCGCTGCCGACGGGGACGACGGGCATCGGGCATACCCGGTGGGCCACCCACGGAGGGCCCACGGACGCCAACGCGCATCCGCATCTCGACAACGCGGGGCGGGTCGCCGTCGTGCACAACGGGATCATCGAGAACTTCGCCGCGCTGCGGGCCGAGTTGGCGGAGCGAGGGCACGAGCTGGCCTCCGAGACCGACACCGAGGTGGTCGCGCATCTGCTCGCCGAGGAGTTCTCGGTGACCGCCGACCTCGCGGAGGCCATGCGGCTGGTGTGCCGCCGGCTGGAGGGGGCGTTCACGCTGGTCGCTGTGCATGGCGACGACCCCGACGTGGTGGTCGGCGCACGGCGCAACTCGCCGCTCGTGGTGGGCGTCGGAGAGGGCGAGGCCTTCCTCGCCTCGGACGTCGCCGCGTTCATCGCCCATACGCGCTCCGCGATCGAGCTGGGCCAGGACCAGGTCGTGGAGCTGCGGCGGGACGGCGTCACCGTCACCGGGTTCGACGGGCAGCCGGCGCAGGTGCGTTCGTACCACGTCGACTGGGACGCCTCGGCCGCGGAGAAGGGCGGCTACGACTACTTCATGCTCAAGGAGATCGCCGAGCAGCCCAAGGCGGTCGCCGACACCCTGCTGGGGCGTATCGACGCGTCCGGTTCGCTGACCCTGGACGAGGTGCGCATCCCCGCGGCGGTGCTGCGGGAGATCGACAAGATCGTCGTCGTGGCCTGCGGTACGGCCTTCCACGCCGGGCTGATCGCCAAGTACGCCATCGAGCACTGGACCCGGATCCCGTGCGAGGTGGAGCTGGCGAGCGAGTTCCGCTACCGGGATCCGATCCTGGACCAGCAGACCCTGGTCATCGCCATCTCGCAGTCCGGCGAGACCATGGACACCCTCATGGCGCTGCGGCACGCCCGCGAGCAGGGCTCCAAGGTGCTGGCGATCTGCAACACCAACGGGTCGACGATCCCGCGCGAGTCGGACGCGGTGCTGTACACGCACGCCGGTCCGGAGGTCGCGGTCGCCTCGACGAAGGCGTTCCTCACCCAGCTGGTCGCCTGCTACCTGGTGGCGCTGTACCTGGGGCAGACGCGGGGCACCAAGTGGGGCGACGAGATCCGGGCCGTGATCCGGGACCTGTCGCAGATCTCCGGCGCGGTCGAGCGCGTCCTGGAGACCATGGAGCCGGTACGGGCGCTGGCGCGCAGCCTGGCCGGGAAGAACACGGTCCTCTTCCTCGGCCGGCACGTCGGATACCCCGTGGCGCTGGAAGGCGCGCTGAAGCTGAAGGAACTCGCCTACATGCACGCCGAGGGCTTCGCGGCGGGCGAGCTGAAGCACGGCCCCATCGCCCTGATCGAGGACGACCTGCCGGTGGTCGTGGTCGTGCCGTCACCGCGGGGCCGTTCGGTCCTGCACGACAAGATCGTGTCCAACATCCAGGAGATCCGTGCTCGCGGCGCACGCACCATCGTGATCGCGGAGGAGGGCGACGAGGCGGTGGTCCCGTACGCCGACCATCTGATCCGCATCCCCGTGACCCCGACACTGCTCCAGCCGCTGGTGGCGACCGTGCCGCTCCAGGTCTTCGCCTGCGAGCTGGCCACCGCCCGCGGCAACGAGGTGGACCAGCCGCGCAACCTGGCGAAGTCGGTGACGGTGGAGTAGGCCCGCTCAGGCGTGAAGAGGCAGCCGCGACGAAGAGCGGCCGTACGAAGTGAAGGGCAGCCGTGACGAAGGGCGGCCGTGAGAAGGCGGCACAGGGCCGCGGCCGGAGGGTCAGCCGCGGCCTCCGTCGCCCACGAACGCGCCGGACGTGACAGGGCCGAGGCCGTCGGGCAGATGACGTACGGCCGCCGTCACCGCCTCCCGGGCCGTGGTGGCACGGGCGAGCACCCCGGCGCCGGTGAACCCCGTGCTGACCGTGTAGTCGTCGGTGTCACGGGCGATCAGACACGGCCCGGTGATGGTCAGGCGCGGGCGGGTGGTCGACGAGAAACGCAGCGTCCAGTGGCTGGTGAACGGGTACAGGCGTCGAAGGGTCGGCTCGGCGTAGGCCGCCTCGATCAGCGCGTGATACTCGGGCCGGTCCCTCTCGCCCGCCTCCAGACGCAGGTGCTGCCACTCGGATTCGGCCAGGCGCACCGGGTCGCCGTCGGGCACCTCGAAGCGGCCCGTCGGACGCACGAAGGGCGCGGCCCGGCTGATGTCGGCGAGCGGCAGCCCGGCCTGCCACGTCTGTGCGACCCTCGCGAGCTGAGTCAGATCGTCCGTGACCCCCTCGATGAGGGCCAAGCCCTGGAGGGACTCCTCACCACGGATCGACCACCGCCGTTCGTGCGCGTAGGCGCTGACGATCAGTGCGTTGCGATACGGCAGTTCGCTGTCGACGACGGTGCTCTGCAAGGGACTTGAGCCGGCGTCCGTGACTGCGACGAAGAGGCCGGCTTCGTCCGCCGCGGCCCGGATCGCCGCCCCGAGGCTGCCTCGTGCCGCGACGTCGGGAAAGGGAACGGCTGGGTCAGGGTGCTCGGTCATGACTGCTGATTGTGCCGATGGCCTTCGAACAGTGCGAACTGCCCGTCATCGTTGCCCATTTCCTCACCCCCGCACATCCCGCCAAGCCTCCGGAATCCCCTCCGCCACGTCGTGCGCCCCCAGCGGCGCCCCGTCCGCCGCGAACCTCGCCGAGAGGCCGTGGAGATACGCCCCCACGCTGCCCGCGTCCAGTGCCGTGAGCCCTGCCGCCAGCAGTGATCCCGCCAGCCCCGACAGCACGTCCCCGCTCCCGGCCGTGGCCAGCCAGGACGTCCCCGTCGGGTTCACCCGGACCGGGCCGTCACCCCCGGCGCCGGCCACCAGCGTCGTCGACCCCTTCAGCAGCACCGTCGCCGCATACCGCGCCGCGAGCTCCCGTACCGAGGCCAGCCGGGCCCCCTCGACCTCCTCGCGCCAGACGCCGAGCAGCGCCGCCGCCTCCCCGGCGTGCGGGGTCATCAGGGTCGGCGCCGAACGCCTCCGTACCGCCTCCGCGTCCGCCAGCCGCAGCCCGTCCGCGTCGATCAGCACCGGTACGTCCGTCGCCAGCACCTCCGCCACCGTCGCCGCGTCGTCCCCGGCGCCCGGGCCGACCACCCAGGCCTGGACGCGCCCGGCCTTCTTCGGTCCCCCGTCCGACACCAGCGTCTCGGGGAACCGGGCGATCACCGCGTCCCCGGCCGGACCGACGTACCGTACGGCTCCGGCGCCGCCCCGCAGCGCCCCCGCGACCGCGAGCACCGCGGCGCCCGGGTAGCGGGCCGAGCCCGCCGCGATGCCCACGACACCGCGCCGGTACTTGTCCGTCTCCGCCGCCGGAGCCGGCAACAACCGGGCCACGTCCGCGTGTTGCAGCGCCTCCAGCTCGGCCGGGGACGTCAGGTCCAGCCCGATGTCCACCAGCCGCACCACCCCGGCGTACTCCCGTGCCGGGTCGATCAGCAGCCCCGGCTTGTGCGTGCCGAAGGTGACGGTGAGGTCGGCCCGCAGTGCCGTGCCGCGCACCTCGCCCGTGTCCGCGTCCACGCCGCTCGGCAGGTCCACGGCGACCACGGCGGCCCGGGACCGCTCGGCCGCGGCGGCCAGCGGTGCCGCCTGCGGACGCAGCCCGCCCTTGCCGCCGATGCCGACGATGCCGTCCACGACGAGGTCCGCGCGCTCGATCAGGTCCTCGGCCGTCTCGGTGCCGACCGCCCGTCCGCCCGCCCGCCGCAGCGCCGCGAGGCCGCCGGAGTGGGCGCGCTCCGGCGCCGTCAGCACCGCGGTGACGCCCGCTCCGCGCCGGGCCAGCCGGGCCCCGGCGTACAGGGCGTCGCCGCCGTTGTCGCCGCTGCCGACCAGCAGGACGACCCGGCTGCCGTACACCCGGCCCAGCAGATCCGCGCAGGCGGCGGCGAGTCCGGCCGCCGCCCGCTGCATCAGCGCCCCGTCCGGAAGCCGTGCCATCAGCTCCCGTTCGGCCGCCCTTACCGTCTCCACGCCGTACGCAGTCCGCATGCGACCGAGTCTCCCGTACCGGGCGAAGCACGTCGCATCCATTCCGGCCGGAGTCTTGGGGAAGGGGGACCGGCTGAGGCTCAGCCCTCCGCCACCACCACCGCCGAGGCCACCCCGGCGTCATGGCTCAGCGAGACATGCCAGGAACGCACGCCCAGTTCGGCCGCCCGGGCCGCCACCGTCCCCGTCACCCGCAACAGAGGCCGGCCGCTGTCCTCGACGCACACCTCGGCGTCAGTCCACAGCAGACCGGGGGGCGCGCCCAGCGCCTTGGCGAGGGCCTCCTTCGCCGCGAAGCGGGCCGCGAGCGAGGCCATGCCCCGGCGTTCACCACTCGGCAGCAGCAACTCGCTCTCCAGGAAGAGCCGTTGGGCCAGCCCGGGGGTGCGCTTGAGCGCCGCCTCGAACCTGTCGATCTCCGCCACGTCGATTCCGACCCCGATGATGCTCATGCCGAGCACCCTAGAGTCGGCGCGCCGCTCTCCGGGACGGGCCTCGCGGTCGTGGAATCGGCGCCGCCGCCTGAAACACCCGTGCCACACTCCTCGTTAGGGTGACCCGCCAGCGCGGCACCTCCCGCACGGCCCCGCCCTCGCGCTTGTCTGAGCGCATGATCAGCGGACGTATCGCAGGCCGGAGCATCGCCGTTGTGCTCGCCACGGCCTCCCTGCTGCCCGTGGGCAGCGCTTCGGCCGACCCGGTGCCCCCGGTCTCCGGATCGCATGCCGAACTCGTACCGGGCGTGCCTTTGAACCCCCTCCAGCTCGTGCGGCTCGACACGCCCGACCAGGCGCTGCCGCCGAAGGTGTACAAGCCGAGCCCCGAGGAGGACGCGGTCGAGCCGCGGGAGGCGCCGGACGGGACGTACGACCTCGTGGAGTACGTCACCCCCATGGACGCCCTCGAGAAGCCGAAGTGCAGCGAGGAGACCGGCCCCCATCAGCGCCAGGTCGAGCGGTGGCTGAAGCGGCCGGTGGACGGGGAGCAGTCCGAGGCCGACTGCCGGGCCATCCGCTCCTTCCAGACCAAGCACAGGATCAAGCCCGCCATGGGCTTCGCCGGTCCGGTGACCTGGGCCACCATGCGGCTGGAGGGCGCCCGCAAGAACCCCAACGCCGCCAGGCGGTGCCCGGTGCGGTCGTACACCGTCGCCTGTGTCGACCTCGACCGGCAGATGGCGTGGGTGCAGCGGGGGAAGCGAGTCGTGTACGGGCCCGTGCACATCCGCAGCGGACGCAAGGGGTACGGCACCCGGGCCGGCTGGCACCGGGTCTACTGGCGGCACAAGAACCATGTCTCCTCGCTCTACAAGAGCCCCATGCCGTACTCCCAGTTCTTCAGCGGCGGCCAGGCCTTCCACGGTGTCTACGGCAGCCTGTTCACCGAGGTCGGCTCCATGGGCTGCGTCAATCTGCGGCTGGACGACGCCCGCAGGCTGTGGCGCGTGCTGAAGAAGAACGACCGGGTGTACGTGTGGGGGCACCGGACGGAGAAGTAGGCACCCGGGAGCGGTGTCGGGGGTCCGGCTCGGCGGCGCCGCCGGACCCCTCTGAGACACTGGGGGCGCCATGACACAAACAGCAGCTCTGCGGACCGCGCCCCTGCGTGCCCGCGCCGAGATCGACCTGGCCGCCCTGCGGGCCAACGTGCGGACCCTGCGCGCCCTCGCGCCGGGCGCGGCTCTGATGGCCGTCGTGAAGTCCGACGCGTACGGCCACGGGGCGGTGCCGTGTGCCCGCGCGGCCGTCGAGGCGGGCGCCGGCTGGCTCGGCACCGCCACGCCGCAGGAGGCGCTCGTGCTGCGGGCCGCCGGGGTGGACGGCGTACGGATCATGTGCTGGCTGTGGACGCCGGGCGGCCCCTGGCGGGAGGCCATCGAGGCCGATCTGGACGTCTCCGTGAGCGGGATGTGGGCGCTGCGGGAGGTCACCGAGGCCGCCCGGCAGGCCGGCCGCCCCGCTCGGGTGCAGCTCAAGGCCGACACCGGGCTCGGACGCAACGGCTGCCAGCCGGGTGACGACTGGGCCGAACTGGTGCGCGAGGCCCTGCGGGCCGAGGCCGACGGGCTGATCCGGATCACCGGGCTCTGGTCGCACTTCGCCTGCGCCGACGAGCCCGGGCATCCCTCCATCGCCGCCCAGCTCTCCCTGTTCCAGGAGATGGTCGCGCACGCCGAAGGGCAGGGCGCGCGGCCCGAGGTACGGCACATCGCCAACTCGCCGGCCACGCTCACCGTCCCCGACAGCCACTTCGACCTGGTGCGCACCGGCATCGCGACCTACGGCATCTCGCCCAGCCCCGAGCTCGGCAGCCCCGCCGACTTCGGGCTGCGGCCCGTGATGACGCTGTCGGCGTCCCTCGCCCTGGTGAAGCACGTGCCGGGGGGCCATGGCGTCAGTTACGGGCATCACTACGTCACCCCGGGCGAGACCACCCTCGGCCTGGTCCCCCTCGGCTACGCCGACGGCATCCCCCGGCACGCCTCCGGCGCCGGTCCGGTCCTGGTCGGCGGCAAGTGGCGGACGGTCGCGGGGCGGATCGCGATGGACCAGTTCGTCGTCGACCTGGGCGGCGACGAGCCCGCCGCGGGCGCCGAGGCGCTGCTGTTCGGGCCCGGCGACCGCGGTGAGCCCACCGCCGAGGACTGGGCGCAGGCGGCAGGCACCATCGCGTACGAGATCGTCACCCGGATCGGAACGCGCGTTCCCCGCGTCTATGTGAACGAGTCCCTGTAGATGCGGCTGGACCGGTAGGTGCCGACATGGTGGGTGCGTGCGGCCACGTGATTGCTACCAGTGAGTACATTCATGTGAACGAGGAACGAGAGAGGTAACCCGTAGCGGGACCCCGCTACGAGCACCGGCACCGTCCACCACCGACGTCACACCGGCACCACCCGACTCAGCGAAGAGGAGCGGTACGTGAGCGAGAGCAGCGCGGAGGCCGTCGCGGCCGTCGCCTCCGCCACGGGGGTGGCCGCGAACTGGCGCAGGGCGACCGGGTTCGCCGGTGCGGCGATAGGCGTGATCGCGGCGGGCGCGGCGGCCGGCGTCGCCATAGAGCGGATGACCGTGGGACGGGGCATGCGGCAGAAGGCCCGCCTCGCCCTGGACTGGGCGGGACCCTACGGCTCGCTGCGCGGCCAGCCCGGCAAGGCGTACGCCGACGACGGCACCGAGCTGTACTACGAGGTCGACGACCTCGACCCGGAGGCCGCGCCCACCCTCACCCCGCGGCGCCGCCGCCTCTTCGGGCGCAAGGCTCCGGCCCCCGTCACCGTCGTCTTCAGCCACGGCTACTGCCTCCACCAGGACTCCTGGCACTTCCAGCGCGCCGCGCTGCGGGGCGTCGTACGCACCGTGCACTGGGACCAGCGCAGCCACGGCAGGTCCGGGCGGGGCGTCGCCCAGACGGAAGCCGGCACGCACGTCGACATCGAGCAGCTCGGACGCGACCTGAAGGCCGTGATCGACGCCGCCGCGCCCGAGGGGCCGCTCGTGCTGGTCGGGCACTCCATGGGCGGGATGACGGTCATGGCCCTGGCCGACCAGTATCCGGAGCTGATCCGTGACCGGGTCGTCGCCACCGCTTTCGTCGGTACTTCCTCCGGGCGGCTCGGCGAGGTCAACTTCGGGCTGCCCGTCGCGGGGGTGAACGCGGTCCGGCGCGTTCTGCCGGGCGTCCTCAAGGTGCTGGGGCAGCGGGCCGAGCTGGTGGAGAAGGGGCGCCGGGCCACGGCCGACCTCTTCGCCGGGATCATCAAGCGGTACTCCTTCTCGTCCCGGGACGTGGACCCGGCCGTCGCCCGGTTCGCCGAGCGGATGATCGAGGGGACGCCGATCGACGTGGTCGCCGAGTTCTACCCGGCCTTCAGTGACCACGACAAGACCGAGGCGCTCGCCCTCTTCACCGACATGCCGGTGCTGGTCCTGGCCGGGGTGGGCGACCTCGTCACGCCCAGCGAGCACAGCGAGGCGATCGCCGATCTGCTGCCGGAGGCCGAGCTGGTCCTGGTGCCGGACGCCGGGCATCTGGTGATGCTGGAGCACCCGGAAGCGGTCACCGACCGTCTCGCCGACCTGCTCACCCGGGCGGGTGCCGTGCCGGCAGGAGCTACCGTAAGTGGCTATGGAAGCACCAGCAGCACCGCACAACGCGGGTGACCTCGAGCTGACCGTCACATCTCCCGACCAGATGCGGGAACTGGGCCGCCGCCTGGCCAAGCTGCTGCGCGCGGGCGACCTCCTGATGCTCAGCGGGGAGCTCGGCGCGGGCAAGACGACGCTGACCCGGGGCCTCGGCGAGGGCATGGGGGTCAGGGGAGCGGTGACGTCCCCGACCTTCGTGATCGCCCGGGTGCACCCCTCGCTCGCCGACGGGCCGCCGCTCGTCCATGTCGACGCCTACCGGCTGTCCGGCGGCCTGGACGAGATGGAGGACCTCGACCTCGACGTCTCGCTGCCGGAGTCGGTGATCGTCGTGGAGTGGGGCGAGGGCAAGGTCGAGGAACTGACCGACGAACGTCTCCAGGTCGTCATCCACCGCGCCGTCGGCGACACCACCGACGAGGTACGGCATGTGACGGTGACCGGGCTCGGGGCACGCTGGGCGACGGTGGACCTGAGCGTGCTGTCCGCCTGAGCCGCGGAACGGGCCGGACGTCGGACCAGCCGCGGAACGCGGGCCGGATGAACATTCCGACAAGACGTCGGCAAGATATTGCGTTCGCGGTCTTGTGCGTGGTCACATGGTACCCAGTCCGTAGTTAGGTGTACCTAACTACATCCGCCCCCGGCCCCAGGAGGCGTCCATGCCGGCACCGCAGAACAGGACCCACCACGAGGTGCCGCCGCGGTCGTACGCGCCGGTGGCCGGGGTATCCATGCGCGATCTGCTGGCGGCCGGCGCCGCCGCCGACGCGATCTCCACCCCGCCACGCCTCCCCGACCCGGGGACGGCCGGCGCACCCGCAGGCATCGAGCACGGGCAGCGGCACGGGCACCGCGAGGCCGCTTAGGGGAGCGCCGGGACCCCTCAGGGGATCACCGCGACGGTCCGGCCGATCGTCGCGAAGTCCCACATCGCGGCGCCGTCCTCGCGTGACTCGCGGATGCCGCCCGTCTTCAGCGCCGGGTCGGGCGCGGGCGTCGAGCCGTCCACGGCCGCGCTGAAGCCGATGGTGATGTTCTCCACCGTGGTGAAGCGGACGACGTGCTCGACGGGGGCCCCGTCGGAGCCGGTGACCGTGTTGGAGCGGGACGTGACCAGGTAGACGCCCGGCGCCGGGTCGACCGATCCGGGGGTGACCCGGAACGTGCGCTTGACCTGATCCCCCTCGCCGACCAGCCACACCCGGTCGTCCTCCACGGAGTACACCACCCGTACACCCGTTCCCGATCCGGCGGGCAGCGCGGCCGGATCCTTGCGGTCACGGGGCGCCTTGGAGGTACTCACCTCGGGTGAGCCGACCGTACGCGGCTTGCCGAGCTCACCCGGCACGGTGGCGGAGGCCTGGTAGGCGAGGAAACCGACGGTCGCGAGGGCCGCCGCGGTGAGCGCTGCCACGAATGAGGAGCTGCTGCCTGCCACCGTCGCCCACCTCGGCCTTCGCCTCGTACGTCGTGATCCAGCCGACCGTAGCAGCCGTCAAGGGCCCGGCCGGGGCGGCGCTTCCCGGGGCGTGGGCGCCGTAGGCTGTTTGCGTGCTCTTGCTCGCTCTGGATACCGCCACCCCCGCCGTCACCGTCGCCCTGCACGACGGCACGGACGTCATCGCCTCCTCCAGCCAGGTGGACGCCCGCCGGCACGGAGAGCTGTTGCTGCCGTCCGTCGACCGCGTCCTCGCCCAGGCCGCTGTGAAGCTCGACGCCGTCACCGGCATCGTCGTGGGCATCGGCCCCGGCCCCTACACCGGGCTGCGCGTCGGCCTGATGACGGCCGACACCTTCGGCCTCGCCCTCGGCGTCCCCGTGCACGGCGTGTGCACGCTCGACGGCCTCGCGTACGCCGCCGACATCGAACAGGGCCCGTTCGTCGTCGCGACCGACGCCCGCCGCAAGGAGGTCTACTGGGCGCGGTACGCCGATTCCCGAACCCGCCTGACCGACCCGGCCGTCGACCGCCCCGCGGACATCGCCGAGCAGGTCGCCGGGCTGCCCGCCGTCGGCGCGGGCGCGCTGCTGTACCCCGACACCTTCCCCAGCGCCCACGAGCCCGAGCATGTGTCGGCGGCGGCCCTCGCGGCGCTGGCCGCCGAGCGGCTGGCGGCGGGCGAGGAGCTTCCCGCGCCCCGGCCGCTTTATCTGCGCCGGCCCGACGCCCAGGTCCCCAAGAACTACAAGGTGGTCACCCCCAAGTGACAGGACAGCCGACCGGACCGGGGACGGGACCTCAGACCGGGCCGCCCGTGCCCCATGTGCTGCGCGAGATGCGCTGGTGGGACATCGACTCGGTGCTGGAGCTGGAGAAGGACCTCTTCCCCGAGGACGCCTGGTCCCGGGGCATGTTCTGGTCCGAGCTGGCGCATGCGCGCGGGCCCGGGGCGACCCGGCGCTATCTCGTCGCCGAGGACGGCGGGCGGCTCGTGGGATACGCGGGGCTCGCCTCCTCCGGCGACCTCGCCGACGTCCAGACCATCGCCGTGGCCCGCGACCACCAGGGCACCGGTCTCGGCAGCCGGCTGCTCACCGAACTGCTGCGGGCCGCGACCGCCTTCGAGTGCGCCCAAGTGATGCTGGAGTGCCGGGTGGACAACGTCCGGGCGCAGAAGCTCTACGAGCGCTTCGGCTTCGAGGCCATCGGCTTCAGGCGCGGCTACTACCAGCCGGGGAACGTGGACGCCCTGGTGATGCGACTGACCGACCCTTCCACCTCCGTACCCGGAACACCCGTACAAGGAACCGAGATCAATGGCTGACTCACGCGACGAGCCGCTCGTACTCGGCATCGAGACCTCCTGCGACGAGACCGGCGTCGGCATCGTCCGCGGTACCACCCTGCTCGCCGACGCCATCGCCTCCAGCGTCGACGAGCACGCCCGCTTCGGCGGTGTCGTGCCGGAGGTCGCCTCCCGGGCGCACCTGGAGGCGATGGTCCCGACCATCGACCGGGCGCTGAAGGAGGCGGGTGTCTCCGCCCGCGACCTGGACGGCATCGCGGTGACCGCGGGGCCGGGTCTCGCGGGGGCGCTGCTGGTCGGTGTCTCGGCGGCGAAGGCGTACGCCTACGCGCTGGGCAAGCCGCTCTACGGCGTCAACCACCTCGCCTCCCACATCTGCGTGGACCAGCTGGAGCACGGCGCGCTGCCGGAGCCGACGATGGCCCTGCTGGTGTCCGGCGGTCACAGCTCGCTGCTGCTGTCGACGGACATCACCTCCGACGTCCGGCCGATGGGCGCGACCATCGACGACGCGGCGGGCGAGGCATTCGACAAGATCGCCCGCGTGCTGAACCTGGGCTTCCCCGGCGGCCCGGTCATCGACCGGTACGCGCGCGAGGGCGACCCGGAGGCGATCGCGTTCCCGCGCGGTCTGACGGGGCCGCGCGATCCGGCGTACGACTTCTCCTTCTCCGGTCTCAAGACGGCGGTCGCCCGCTGGATCGAGGCCAAGCGGGCGGCGGGCGAGGAGGTCCCGGTGCGCGATGTCTCGGCCTCCTTCCAGGAGGCGGTCGTGGACGTGCTGACCCGTAAGGCCGTGCGTGCCTGCAAGGACGAGGGCGTCGACCATCTGATGATCGGCGGCGGTGTGGCCGCCAACTCCCGGCTGCGGGCCCTCGCCCAGGAGCGCTGCGAGGCGGCCGGGATCCGGCTGCGGGTGCCCCGGCCCAAGCTGTGCACGGACAACGGGGCGATGGTGGCCGCGCTGGGCGCGGAGATGGTGGCGCGCAACCGGCCCGCGTCCAGCTGGGACCTGTCGGCGGACTCCTCGCTGCCGGTGACGGACCCTCATGTGCCGGGGGACTTCGGGGACGAGGGCCTGGGCCACGGTTCCGGTCACGGGCACGGCCACCATCACGGTCACGACCATGTGCACGAGGTCAGCAAGGAGAACCTCTACTCGTGACGGTCGCGCTGATGTGGGAGGCACGGGCGGTGCCCGGGCGAGGGGAGGACCTGCTCGCCTGGGCCCGGGCGCAGGAGCCGGCCGGACAGCCCCTGCGCCGGGAAGTCCTCCGGGCGCCGCAGGACCGGGTGCTCGTCATCACCTGGTGGGACGCGCCGTACGACGCCGACCTCCCCGAACTGCCGGAGCCGGACGGGGAGCTGATCACCCGGGCGGTGCACCGGTGGCGGTTCGAGTCGGTCGACGTACGGCCGGCCTGAGCGCGGCGGCGTTCTCCGGCGCCCGGGTCACACCGGCGCCGCCAGCGGTGCCGACGTGCCGTCCATAGGCGCGGGCGCCATGGGGGGCGGGCTCGCGGCCACCGGCACGCACCTGGTCGAGCTGTGGCACTGCAGGGATCCGCGCGATCACCGGACCGTCCCGCGTGATGTGCAGCCGCGCCCGCCTCGACGGCTTCCGTGCCGCCCTGAAGACCGCCGGACCGCCGGGGCCGCGGGATGCCGGAGGTCCGAAGCGTGGGCGGCTTCGACGATCTGCCGGTGCGCGCTGGGGCAGGCCGCCGCTGACGACCGTACGGCGGCCGGGAGCGGCACCCACAGCGCCGCGAAGGTGATCGGTTGTCGTGTCGAACTCCAGGCGACAGCCGCGACGCGGCCCGGCCCCGCCGTGTCGCCGACGCGGTGACGGGTCGCTGTGCCGAGCGGAGAAGGTCTTCGAAGAAAATCCGGGAAGCGTGTCGATCCGGGGACCTCCCGTTCGACGCAGGGGTGATAGGCCGGGACGGACCCGGTCGCCGATCCTGAGGAGTCACCATGCCGCGCTATCTCTCCCTGATCCGTGTCGACGAGTCGGACGCCGCCAAGGGCCCCAGCCCCGAGTTGATGCAGCGGATGGGCGAGCTGATCGAGGAGATGACCAAGGCCGGCGTCCTGCTCGACACCGCCGGGCTCGCCCCCACCGCCCAGGGCACGCGGGTGCAGTGGTCGGGCGGGCAGCTGTCCGTGACCGACGGGCCGTTCACCGAGGCCAAGGAGGTCGTCGGCGGATACGCGATCTCGCAGTGCAAGGACAAGGCCGAGGCGATCGAGTGGACCAAGCGGTTCCTGAAGATCCACGAGGAGCACTGGACCGTGACCTGCGAGGTGCGGGAGATCATGGAGGGCTGAGCCCCTGCCCGCGCTGCCGGGCGTTCCCGGAGATCGCCGGCTACCCGGCCGGAGCTTCCTTGGCTGTGCGCCCGTACGGGTGTCTGATGGTGGGCTGTGGAACCGCAGCAGCCCCAGCCCACCGCAGCGTCCTCCGAGACCCCTGCGCGCCCCGCGAACCCTGTGACCGAGGCGAGTCGTGCGGGCGATGCGCCCGGCGCGACCGACACGGCCTCCGTGACTGCCGGGGCCGGCGCGGCTGCCGCGACCGCCGAGGGCGGCTCGACAGCATCGGCAGCAGCGACCGTCGAGACCGTCTTTCGCATGGAATCCCCGCGCATCATCGCCGCCGTTGCCCGCACGGTCCGCGACGTCGCTATCGCCGAGGAACTCGCGCAGGACGCGCTGGTCGCCGCGCTGGAGCAGTGGCCCCGCGACGGCGTCCCCGACAACCCCGGGGCCTGGCTGATGGCCACGGCCAGACATCGCGCCGTGGACCTGATCCGGCGCCGCGAGAACTACGCCCGCAAGCTCCAGGAGATCGGCCGCGACCTGGAGACGACGGCACCGCCCGAGGAGCCGTCCGCCCTCCGCGATCCCGACGACATCGACGACGACCTGCTCCGCCTGGTCTTCACCGCCTGCCACCCGATCCTGTCACCCGAGGCCCGCATCGCCCTCACCCTGCGCCTCCTCGGCGGCCTGACGACCCCGGAGATCGCCCGGGCGTTCCTGGTCCCGGAACCGACCGTCGCCCAGCGCATCGTCCGCGCGAAGCGCACGCTCGCCACGAAGAACGTCGCCTTCGAGGTGCCGTACGGCCCCGACCGCGAGGCCCGCCTGGGCTCGGTCCTCGACGTCATCTACCTGATCTTCAACGAGGGTTACGCCGCCACGGCCGGCGACGACTGGCTGCGCCCCGGTCTGTGCGAGGACGCGCTGCGCCTGGCCCGGGTGCTGTCGGCCCTCATGCCGAAGGAGCCGGAGGTGCACGGTCTGACCGCCCTGCTGGAGTTCCAGGCGTCCCGGGCGGCGGCCCGCACCGGCCCGTCCGGCGAACCGGTCCTCCTCGAGGACCAGGACCGCCGCCGCTGGAACCGCATGCTCATCGCGCGCGGCATCAAGGCACTCGGCCGCGCGGACGCCACGGCCACGGGCGCGCCGGGCCCCTACGCCCTCCAGGCGGCCATCGCGGCCTGCCACGCCCACGCCTACACCTACGAGGACACGGACTGGCGGACCATCGCCACCCTGTACGGACTGCTGTCCGTCCGATCCCCGTCCCCCGTGGTCGAGTTGAACCGCGCGGTCGCCGTGTCGATGACCGACGGGCCGCGGGCCGCGCTGGACATCGTCGACGCGATCGCCGCCGAACCCGCGCTGCGGGACTACCACTTGCTGCCGAGCGTGCGCGGCGACCTGCTCGCCCGCCTCGGCCGTACGGAACAGGCGCGGGCGGAGTTCGCGAGGGCGGCGGAGCTGACGCGGAACGAGCGGGAGCGGGAGATGCTGCGGCGCCGGGCGACGGAGACCCGGTGATTCGGGTGGCAGGGTGGCAGGGTGGCTCGGGTGGCTCAGGTGGCGCGGGTGAGACTCGTGGCTCCCGCCGGCCGCGGGTCCGGGTCGGGTGACCCCGGTGGCTCGGGTGACTCGGGTGACTCGGGTGACTCGGTGGCGCGGGTGAGACTCAGGCGGGTCCGGGTCGGGTGACCCCGGTGGTTTGAGTGACGCGGACGGCTCAGGCGGGTCGGCCCACCAGCATCGTCGGTGCCCCCGCCACCCTGGTCAGGAACACGGTCGCCGAGCCCGGCCCCTGCGGCTTGACCTTCTTGCGCAGCTCCTCCGGCTCGACGGCCGACCCCCGCTTCTTCACGGTCAGCGTCCCTACCTCACGCTCACGCAGCAGCGCTTTCAACTTCTTCACGTTGAAGGGCAGTTGATCGGTGATCTCGTACGCCGTCGCATACGGCGTCGGGCGCAGCTCGTCCGCCGTGACGTACGCGATGGTCGGATCGACGAGCCCGCCGTCCAGCCGCTCGGCGACCTCGGCGACCAGGTGCGACCGGATGACGGCGCCGTCGGGCTCGTAGAGATACCGCCCGACCGGCCGGACCGCCGGGTCGGGCAGCCCCCGGGAGAGCAGCGAGCGCGGCCCCGGCAACAGCGTGGCCCGCACGGTACCGGGGTCCGTCCCGAACCACAGCACCGCCTCCTTCACGTCCCCGCCGTCCGAGATCCACTCGGCCTCGGCCTCGTCGGGCACGGCCTCGTGCGGAATGCCCGGCGCGATCTTCAGCGCCGCCCGTGGAGCCTTCCGCGCCGCCTCCACGGCCCAGGACAGCGGCGGTGAGTACGCCTCCGGATCGAACACCCGGCCGCGTCCGCCTCGCCGGGCCGGGTCGACGAACACGGCGTCGTAGCCGCGCGTGTCCACCGCGGTGACATCCGCCTCGCGCACCTCGACCAGATCGGCCAGACCGAGGCTCGCCACGTTCGCCCGCGCCACCGCCGCGGTCACCGGGTCCCGGTCCACCGCCAGCACCCGGATCCCGGCCCGCGCCAGCGCGAGGGCGTCGCCCCCGATCCCGCAGCACAGGTCGGCGACCGAGCCGATCCCCAGCTCCTTCATCCGCCCGGCCCGGTACGCCGCCACGCTCGCCCGCGTCGACTGCTCGACCCCGTTGGGCGTGAAGTACATCCGCCCCGCGTCCGCCGGCCCGAACTTCGCCACCGCCCGCTGCCGCAGCCGCGCCTGTCCGAGCGCGGCCGACACCAGCTCGGCGGGGTGCTCGCGGCGCAGCCTGGTGGCGACGGCGAGTTCGTCGGCCGGGTCGGTGTCCCGCACGGCGTCGAGGAGGGCGGTGCCCTCGGGGGTGAGCAGGGAGGAGAAGGAGGCGAGGTCGTTCACCGGGTCATTGTCGGCCACATGGTTGACGGATCGCCTCCCGCGGCGGTGTCGTCCGGGGATCGGGGTGGGGGCCTGCGAAGATCCCGCTCCATGCGAGTAGTAGTACAAAATGACAAAAGTCGCTCCAATGGGGCGCAGGCTGCTCGTCGTCGTCGGGCGGCGGCGCGGCGCTCGCGACTCCGCGGCGGGCTCGCGGCCCTCGCCGTCGCCGCCATCGCCTCGGGTTGTGCGCCAGCCGGGGGAGCGGGGACCGGGGGAGCCGCGCCGGTGATGGCGTCGCCGGGGGCGGGTTCCGAGTCGCTGCGTCCCGTCGGCGGCCCCACCCCGAGCCGGGAGTTCCGCAAGACGCCACCCTCCGCCGACGATCCGGGTCCGCACACCGGGCGTCCCCACGCCGAGGGTGCCCGGCCCAAGAAGTTCCCGTCCGCCCAGGCCGCCCATGCCGCGCGGGTCGCCGCCGCGCGACGCTGGCGGCTGGCGAGGGTCCCGCTGACGCCCCCGCCGCCCCCTGCCGGAAAGCCGAAGATCACCACCCGCGAGGGCTTCGAGGTGGCCGGACACGACAAGCTCGGCCTCCCGCCGGTCTTCACCACCGTTCCGACCAGGCAGAAGGTCGTCTTTCTCACCATCGACGACGGCGCCGAGAAGGACCCGGCGTTCCTGCGGATGATGAGCGATCTCCAGGTGCCGTACACCGCGTTCCTCAGCAACTACCTGATCAAGGAGAACTACGGCTACTTCAAGCGGATGCAGGACGCCGGCGTGGTCCTGAACAACCACACCCTGAACCACCCCTACCTCCCGGCCCTGTCCTACCTCCGCCAGAAGCGGGAGATCTGCGGCATGCAGGCGGTGATCGAACGGCGCTACGGCAAGCGCCCGGTGCTCTTCCGGCCGCCCTTCGGCAACTACGACCGCAACACCCTGCGCGCCGCGAAGTCCTGCGGGCTCGAGTACGTCCCCCTGTGGAACGAGGAGGTCTTCGTGGACCGCTGGGACTACCGCGAGTGGGACCGGAAGATCCGCCCGGGCGACATCGTCCTCACGCATTTCCGGGGCCGGGACGACTGGAAGGGCACAATGCCCGACATGATCCGCCGATTCCTGAACAAGGTGACGGCTGAGGGATACGCGGTGGCCCGACTCGAGGACTACCTGTGAGGTCCAGGTCCGTGCGGGCCCTGACGGCGGCTGTGGCGGTGGCTGTGGCCGTGGCTGTGGCGGCCGTCCTGCTCGCCGGGTGCGACCGGCCGGCCGCGACCGTCGGACCCGGCGGCGGAGTGCCGGGGCGCGAGGCGGCGCAGGAGGCGCGCTCGGCGAAGGGGCCGACGCCCACGGCGCAACCGTACCGCCGCTGGGGCCTCACCGCTCCGCTCCCCGCGCCGCCGTCCCCACCCGCGCGGCGGCACCTGCCCGCCGGGGACGGTCCGCTGCCGGTCGTGGACCGCGTCCCCACCCGCGACAAGGTCGTCTTCCTCACCTACGACGACGGCGCCGAGAAGGACCCCCGCTTCGTCGACCTGGTCCGTGAACTACGGCTGCCGGTCAGCATGTTCCTCACCGACAGCGTGGTCGGCCCCGGCTACGGTCACTTCGCACGCCTGCGCTCGGTGGGCGCGTCGATGCAGAACCACACCCTCGACCACGCCGCCCTGCGCGGTCTGCCCTACGCCGGCCAGCGCGCCGAGATCTGCGGCCAGCAGAACAAGCTCCGTGCCCGCTTCGGCATCCGCCCGCACCTCTTCCGCCCGCCCTACGGCACGTACGACACCGTCACACTCCGCGCGGCGGCCGACTGTGGAGTGCGCGCCGTGGTGCTGTGGCGAGCGGCGATGGAGGGCGACGGCGAACTCACCTACGCACAGGGCCCGCGCCGCCTGCGCCCAGGCGACATCGTCTCCGTCCCCTCGGGCGAACCGACCGGCATGACCCTGCGCGACCGCACCACCCGACTGCTGCGCGAGATCCAGAGACGAGGGCTGACGGTGGGCCGCCTGGAGGACTACGTCTGACGGGACCCGCGTACGGCAGCCCCCGGACCGAGCCACATGGGACCGGTGGTGGGGCCGAATGCGGCGCCGCGCCGTGGGGAATTAGCAGTCCGCTTGACCGAGTGCTAATCGCGGTCATAGTCTCGGGTCTGGCACTCCCCACTGGAGAGTGCCAACTACGCGACGGGCAGGTCCGGCACCCGCGACGACGGATCCACCTGGTCGCCACCTCAGACAGTTAACCCCGTGAGATCTCCGAAGGGGGAGGTCGGATCGTGACGACCACCAGCTCCAAGGTTGCCATCAAGCCGCTCGAGGACCGCATTGTGGTCCAGCCGCTCGACGCCGAGCAGACCACCGCCTCTGGCCTGGTCATCCCGGACACCGCGAAGGAGAAGCCCCAGGAGGGCGTCATCCTCGCTGTGGGCCCGGGCCGCTTCGAGAACGGCGAGCGCCTTCCGCTCGACGTGAAGGTCGGCGACATCGTGCTGTACAGCAAGTACGGCGGCACCGAGGTGAAGTACAACGGCGAGGAGTACCTCGTCCTCTCGTCCCGCGACGTGCTCGCGGTCATCGAGAAGTAAGACCACCTCGAGCATTTTGCTTCCAGCTGCGCCCCTGGCCCCCGCGACCACATAAGAAGCCGGGCGCCCGGGGCGCAGTGTTTTTTTCGAGAACCCACAGATTTCGAGAGGGCTCCCGCTGTCATGGCGAAGATCCTGAAGTTCGACGAGGACGCCCGTCGCGCCCTCGAGCGCGGCGTCAACAAGCTGGCCGACACGGTCAAGGTGACGATCGGCCCCAAGGGCCGCAACGTCGTCATCGACAAGAAGTTCGGCGCGCCCACCATCACCAACGACGGTGTCACCATCGCCCGCGAGGTCGAGGTCGAGGACCCGTACGAGAACCTCGGCGCCCAGCTGGTGAAGGAGGTGGCGACCAAGACCAACGACATCGCGGGTGACGGTACGACCACCGCCACCGTGCTCGCCCAGGCGCTCGTGCGCGAGGGCCTGAAGAACGTCGCCGCCGGTGCCTCCCCGGCCCTGCTGAAGAAGGGCATCGACGCGGCCGTCGCCGCCGTCTCCGAGGACCTGCTCGCGACCGCGCGCCCGATCGACGAGAAGTCCGACATCGCCGCCGTGGCCGCGCTGTCCGCCCAGGACCAGCAGGTCGGCGAGCTCATCGCCGAGGCGATGGACAAGGTCGGCAAGGACGGTGTCATCACCGTCGAGGAGTCCAACACCTTCGGTCTGGAGCTGGACTTCACCGAGGGCATGGCCTTCGACAAGGGCTACCTGTCGCCGTACTTCGTGACGGACCAGGAGCGCATGGAGGCCGTCCTGGAGGACCCCTACATCCTCATCAACCAGGGCAAGATCTCCTCCATCCAGGACCTGCTGCCGCTGCTGGAGAAGGTCATCCAGGCCGGCTCCTCCAAGCCGCTGCTGATCATCGCCGAGGACGTCGAGGGCGAGGCCCTGTCGACCCTGGTCGTCAACAAGATCCGCGGCACCTTCAACGCGGTCGCGGTCAAGGCCCCCGGCTTCGGTGACCGTCGCAAGGCGATGCTCCAGGACATGGCGGTCCTCACCGGCGCCACGGTCATCTCCGAGGAGGTCGGCCTCAAGCTCGACCAGGCCGGCCTGGACGTGCTGGGCTCCGCCCGCCGCATCACGGTCACCAAGGACGACACGACCATCGTCGACGGCGCCGGCAAGTCCGACGACGTCCAGGGCCGTGTCGCCCAGATCAAGGCCGAGATCGAGAACACCGACTCCGACTGGGACCGCGAGAAGCTCCAGGAGCGCCTCGCGAAGCTGGCCGGCGGCGTGTGCGTGATCAAGGTCGGCGCCGCCACCGAGGTGGAGCTGAAGGAGAAGAAGCACCGTCTGGAGGACGCCATCTCCGCGACCCGCGCCGCGGTCGAGGAGGGCATCGTCTCCGGTGGTGGCTCCGCGCTGGTCCACGCCGTCAAGGTCCTCGAGGGCAACCTCGACAAGACCGGCGACGAGGCCACGGGTGTCGCGGTCGTCCGCCGCGCCGCCGTCGAGCCGCTGCGCTGGATCGCCGAGAACGCCGGTCTCGAGGGCTACGTCATCGTCTCCAAGGTGGCCGAGCTCGAGAAGGGCAACGGCTACAACGCCGCCACCGGTGAGTACGGCGACCTGGTGAAGGCCGGCGTCATCGACCCGGTCAAGGTCACCCGCTCCGCCCTGGAGAACGCCGCCTCCATCGCCTCCCTGCTTCTCACGACCGAGACCCTGGTCGTCGAGAAGAAGGAAGAGGAGGAGCCGGCTGCCGCGGGCCATGGCCACGGCCACGCCCACTGAGCCAGGCCACCGCGCCCAGCAGCTCGTAGCGAGAAGGCCCCGCTTCCGCACTCAGGTGCGAAAGCGGGGCCTTCCCCTTCGCGGGCGTCATTCACCGAGTACCCCGAGTTGCTCCAACAGCCCCGCCCGGTCGTAGAGCCAGTGGCTCTCGCAGATCCGGCCCTCCCGGAACCGCTGCCAGGTCATGCCCCGCATGGTCACCTCCTGCCCGGTCGCCGGAATCCCCAGATACTCCCCCTTGTGCCGGGCGACCCACGTCCAGCGGGTGCACACCTGGTCGTCCTGGGCCAGCTGGTCGTCGATCCGGAAGGTGAAGTCGAAGGCGGCACGCCAGTCGGCGTACTGCTCGCGCACCCCCGCCACGCCCCGCACGGGCCGCGGATACGAGGGATCGTCGTCCACGTAGTCGTCGGTGAGATGCTCGCCGATCCGCTCCGGCGCCATCCTGCCCATCGCCTCGAAGAAGGCCCGCGCGGCCAGCACGTTCAGCTGCTCGTCGCGTACCACGTCCAGATCGGTGAACGTGGGCCTCTCGTCACAGAGCGCCACCATCTCCTCGAAGATCCGGCCCGTCTCGGGCAGGTCCGAGTTGCGCATGGCCTCCTCGTACGACGGAAACTCCACGATCTCGATGAAGTGCGCGGAGTCCGACCGGTCCTTCCCGATGATGTCGTGCGTCGCCGTCCGCTTTCCCCTGGTCTGCTCGACCCACCTGTCCATCAGCCGGTTCATCTCGTCGAAGCGACTGGTCCTGCAGTCGATGAGCTGCACGAAGGTCATGTCGTCATCGCCTCCCGGGTGCGTGGGCGCGGCTGGACAGCACCATTCTCGCCACTGGGACGGCCCGTCGCCTGTTTGCCGGTGCGGTCTCGTGAGGCCATGCGCTCACGGCGGGGGACCACTCCGTCCAGGCGGCGGCGACACCGACGTGTCCGCCACCGGGAACGACGAGCGGATCGTGCTATCGCCGGCGGCGCGCTCGTCGTACCGGGAGCATGTGCGTCGTATCGCGTCGCCGCCGGAGCAGCCCCGGACGATGGGGGTCGGCGCCGACGACCCGCGTACGCCTGGTGACGGGCGGCGGCATGGGCGACCCGGCCCCCGCGTGCGCCTGCTCATGGGCGGTGGCGCGGCGGGCAAGACGGCGCTGCGGGCCTCGCCCCACCATCCATCCCCGGCTCGGCGGGCGTCCGCATCGCCGCCGCCACCTCCGCTCCCGCCAGGCCGACGACTGACCGCCGCCCTGAACGGCGGAGGCTGGGCGCACACACTGCCGCCCTGCTCAGAAACGCGCCCGACACGGCCCCGCTCGTCGGGCCGAGGCCCACGTGCTGAGGAAAGCCTGCCGACGCGCCCTCGACGCGCCTACTGCGGCCCGTACTTCCGCCCCGTCCGCGAGGTGATCCCCCCGAGCACCGCACGCGGCATCACCTTCACCACCCCCATCAACGCCTTGTACCGGGGGTCCGGGATCGACAACGACTTTCCCTTCGCCAGATCCCCGAGCGCCGCCGCCACCAGCTTGTCCGCGTCCAGCCACATCCACCCCGGGATGTTGTCCGTCCCCATCCCGGCCCGCGCATGGAACTCGGTCCGCACGAACCCCGGACACAGCGCCATCAACCGCACCCCGCTCCCGGCCAGGTCCCGCGCCGCCCCCTGCGTGAACTGCACGACCCACGCCTTGGACGCGCCGTACGTCCCGCGCGGCACGAACGCGGCGACCGACGCGACGTTGACCACGCCCCCGCGCCCCCGCTCCCGCATCGCCTCCGTCGCCGCCGACGTCAGACGCAGTACCGCCTCGCAGTGCACCTTGAGCATCGTCAGCTCGTCGGCCATGGGGACCTCGAGGTAGCGGCCCTTGTTGCCGAAGCCGGCGTTGTTGATCAGCAGGTCGACGGGGTTCTTGCGGTCGCCCAGGCGGGCGGTGACGGTCTCGATGCCCTTGTCCTCCGCCAGGTCGGCCGTCAGCACCTCCGCCTCGATGCCGTGCCGGTCGTGCAACTCGGTCGCCTGCTCCCGCAGCCGCTTGGTGTCCCGGGCCACCAGGACCAGGTCATGCCCGTCAGCCGCCAGCCGCCGCGCGAACGCGGCGCCGATGCCCGCGGTCGATCCCGTAATCAATGCCGTTGTCATGGCGCAAGATTAGTGACCCGGACTGAGAGCTTCCGCTCCCTCTCGGCCGTCAGCCGCGCAGGTGGTCCAAGTGAGCGCCGTGCTCGCGGCCCGAGTGAGCCGACGGCGGTGCCTTGGTCCGCTGCCCTTTCCCCATCCCCCTTTCCACCACCACGAACTGACCCATCATCCCTTCGTCCTCGTGATACAGCAGATGACAGTGGTACATGTACGGCGTGTGGGGATCGGCCGGTCCGGTGAAGCGCAGCGCCAGCCTCATGGTCGTCCCGTTCGGCAGGAACACCGTGTCCTTCGGCCCGCGCAAGGCCGGCGGCGGTGCCTCGCCGTTCACCTCCAGCACACGGAACTGCACGTCGTGCACATGGAAGTTGTGCGGCATGCCGTTGCTGTTGCGGACCGTCCACACCTCCGTCGTCCCGCGCGTGACCGTCTCGTCGACGCGCCCCATGTCCATCGCCCGCCCGTTGATCCCCGACCGCTTCAGATCGAAGTGTCTTCCCCGCACCGCGTCGCCGCCGTCGGGTGTCTCCAACTCGCCCAGCTCGGCGGGTATGCGGGGCGAGGGCCGCAGCTCATCGGCCGCCCTCAGCTCCAGGACGTCGAAGGAGTCGTCGCCCCCACCGAACCGCCGCTGCCAGGCGTCCCCGTAGTTGTCCTGCGGGAAGCTGCGCAGCATCACACGCTCACCCGCCCGTATCCGTACGGCGATCTCGGCGCGCTCTCCCGGCGACAGCTGCACCCGGTCCATGGACTCGGGCCGTTCCAGCAGTCCTCCGTCCGTCGCCAGCAGCGAGAAGGCACGGTCGTCCGGGAAGCCGAAGGAGTAGGTCCGGGCCGTCGACGCGTTGAGCAGCCGCAGACGTATGAGCTCGTCGCCGACCTCCCGGTACGGACGCAGCGTGCCGTTGACCATGGTCCGGTCGCCCAGGAAACCGACGTTCTGCATGATTCTGCGGCCGTCGTCGAGCTCCGCGCCGTCGAAGCGCACGTCCTGCACGATGACGGGCAGGTCGTCGATGCCGTACCGCTTCGGCAGGGCGAGCTGCTTGGACTTCTCGTCGTCCAGGATGAACATGCCGGCCAGCCCCCGCCGCACATGTCGTTCCGTCGCGCCGTGCGGATGCGGGTGGTACCAGAGCGTCGCGGCCGGCTGGTCCACGGTCCAGTGGGGAGTCCAGGTGTCGCCGGGCGCGATCATCTGGTGGGGGCCGCCGTCCATCCGTGCGGGCAGATGCATGCCGTGCCAGTGCACGCCGGACGCTTCCTTGATGCCGTTCGTTATCCGCACGCGTACCTTCTCGCCACGGGCTGCGCGGAGCGTCGGGCCGAGATAGGAGCCGTTGAAGCCCCAGGTCGGGGTCTTCGTCCCGTCCTTGAACTCCGTCTCACCCGCGCGCATGCGCAGATCGAAGACGCGGGTGCCGTCCTTGTCCACGGACGACTGGGCCAGGGGCGGTATCACCAGTGCGTTGTCGAACCGTTCCTTGCCGACCGTGCTGACGTCGGCGCCGGTCCACAGCCAGGTGAGCAGACCACCGACCGCCGCCACGAGGACCGTGACGACGCAACCGAGAACGATGAGGACGCGCCTGAAGCGAGACATGCTTCGAGCGTCCTTGATCGGCACCCGCCGGACATCCGGGTCGTCCCCCGCCCCACCCCGAGCCAACCCCCGCCGCACTTACGGGGTTTACCCCTAGGAGCCGTGCGGCGCCTGCGCCTCCGGTAGCCGATCGGCCCCCGACCGACCACGGGCCGCACCCTTGACGATCTCGCCGAGCGCCGCCGACACCGGACGCCCCGTCAGCCCCGTGCCACAAGCTCCCGCACCGTCAGCTCCCGTACTTCTCCACATACTTACGAGCCGTCTCCATCCACTCCGGATGCAGCGCCTCACCCGCCTCCAGCAACCGCGGCAGCAGCTTCCGCTCCACCGTGACCGCCCGGAACTGAAGGGCGACGGTCACTTCGTGATCCGGGCGATGGACGACCTCTATCGCGTCCCCCGCCCGGATCTCCCCGGGCTCGATCACCCGCAGGTACGCACCCGGCGCCCCCTTCGCCGTGAACCGCTTCACCCACTGCTTCTCGCCCACGTGCCCCTGGAAGGTGGCACAGGGGATCCGCCCGGATGTGACCTCCAGCACCACCTCGGGTCCGACCCGCCACCGCTCGCCGATCAGCGCACCGGAGACATCCAGGCCCTCCGTCGTGAGGTTCTCGCCGAAGTGGCCGTTGGCCAGCGGCCGACCGAGCTCGCGCTCCCAGTCGTCGAGGTCCTCCCGCGCCACCGCGTACACGGCCTGGTCGTCGCCGCCGTGATAGCGGGTGCTGCACACATCGTCCCCGGCCACCCCGCTCGCCCCGATCCCCTTGGGCCCGGGAGCCGCCACCCGCACCGGCCCCTCGGCCGGCCGTTTGTCGATCCCGGTCATGCCCTCCGGGTGGTCCGTGTACGGAACGAACGTCCGGCGGCCCAGGTTCACAGACAGAAGCTTCATGGCCGCACGGTAGGCGACCGCTAGTCAAAGCGTCCACGCGATATTCGGCACGTCGCCCAAGGGTCGCTTATGCTCGGCATGTGATCGAGGCCCGTCATCTCCGTGTGCTGCGTGCCGTCGCCGCCACCGGTTCCTTCTCCGCGGCGGGGCGCGAACTGGGCTGCACCCAACCCGCCGTCAGCCAGCAGATGAAGGCTCTGGAGACGTCCGTGGGCACGCCCCTGCTGGTCCGCAGCGGGCGCGAGATGCGGCTGACCCAGGCCGGCGAGGCGCTGGTGCGGCATGCCGCCGGGATCCTGGCGGGGCTCACCGCGGCCGAGGAGGAGGTCGCCGCCATCGCCGGGCTGCGAGCCGGACGCGTCCGCCTCGTCTCCTTCCCCAGCGGCAGCTCCACCCTCGTCCCGACCGCCCTCGCCGCCCTGCGCGCCGCGCACCCCGGCACCCGGGTCTCCCTGGAGGAGGCCGAGCCGCCGCGGTCCGTCGAGATGCTGCGCGAGGGCGACTGCGACCTCTCCCTCGCCTTCCGGTACGAGGGGGCCACGGGCGCACCGGAAGGAGAGTGGGACGACCTCGTCGTACGCCCGCTGCTCAACGATCGCCTCGTCGCCCTCGTGCCCGAGCGGCACCGGCTCGCACGCACGCGTGCCGTCGCCATCGAGGACCTCGCGGCCGAGTCGTGGATCGCCGGATGTCCTCGCTGCCGCGGTCAGTTGGTCGAGGTGTGCGAGGGCGCCGGTTTCACGCCCCGTATCGACTTCGCCACCGACGACTACCCGGCGGTCGTCGGCCTGGTCGGCGCCGGCCTGGGCGTGGCCGTCCTGCCTCAGCTCGCGGTCGAGTCCGTACGTCCGCGGGGGGCGCGCATGGTGACGCTGGAGCCGGCGGTGCGGCGGGAGATCGTCGGCCTCACGCTGCCCGACCTGGCACAGGTGCCGGCGGTGGCGGCCACGCTCGATCAGCTGGCGCGCGCCGCGACGCGCTAGAGAGCCCACGGCGAAAACGAAGGGCACGCGTGCGCGTGCCCTCCTCGCAGAAACGTTCCTTCAGCTGTTCGAGGCGCTCTCCCCGCTGGTCGTCGAAGCCGACACCAGCCGGTTGCGCGCCCGCCCCATGAGCTCCTCACGCTCGTCCTCGGTCAAGCCGCCCCAGACGCCGTACGGTTCGCGCACCGCCAGCGCGTGCGCCGCGCACTGCGCGCGTACCGGGCACCTCATGCAGACCTCCTTGGCCGAGTTCTCACGAGCGCTCCGAGCCGCACCGCGCTCGCCCTCCGGATGAAAGAAGAGCGAGCTGTCCACCCCGCGACAGGCAGCCAGCAGCTGCCAGTCCCACAGGTCCGCGTTCGGTCCGGGAAGGCGGGAGAAATCTGCCATTGCGTGACCCCTTGTAGCCGTTCTGGGCGGATACGGTGTCCACGACCGTACATCTACGATCTAAGGAGATGAAAATATGACTCATTGCGAATCTAGCTCCAAACGCCAACAAACGGGAAGAAAAAGGGCTGAATGGGGCATGGGATGTGATGAAACGTTGTGGGTACGCCGTGCATGTCTGCCCCGTGTCCACCCCCTCACGTAGAGTGCCGAAGTTGGCACACGGCCCCGTAACTCTTTCGAGTGACCGTCGTTGAGAGGGCGGAGGCGGTTGAAAGAACAAGCGCTCGGGCAGGTGTCCGAGACGGTCGACCGCACAGGTGACGATTTCGTACCAGCCTGGAGGCTCAAGGTGACGTGCATCAGCTGCGGAGGGCGGCCATGACATCCGTCCTCGTCTGCGACGACTCCCCGCTTGCCCGAGAGGCGCTCCGCCGCGCGGTCGCGACCGTGCCCGGCGTCGAGCGCGTGACGACGGCGGCCAACGGCGAGGAAGTCCTCCGCCGCTGGGGCGCCGACCGCTCGGACCTGATCCTGATGGACGTACGCATGCCCGGTCTGGGCGGCGTCGAGACCGTGCGGCGGCTGCTGTCCGCCGACCCCGGTGCGCGCATCATCATGCTCACCGTCGCCGAGGACCTGGACGGCGTGGCCCTCGCGGTCGCCGCCGGTGCCCGCGGCTATCTGCACAAGGACGCCTCGCGCGCGGAACTGCGCGCCACGGTGACGCAGGCCCTGGCCGACCCGACCTGGCGGCTGGCCCCGCGTCGACTGCGCTCCGCGGAGATGGGCGCCGCGCCCACGCTCACCGCGCGTGAGATCCAGGTGCTCGAGGGGATGAGCCACGGTCGTTCCAACGCGGAGATCGGGCGTGAGCTGTTCCTGTCCGAGGACACCGTGAAGACGCATGCCCGCCGGTTGTTCAAGAAGCTGGGTGCTTCGGACCGGGCGCATGCCGTGGCTCTCGGCTTCCGGTGGGGTCTGGTTCGATAACCGCCGCACCGAGGGTGCCGCATCGTGTCGTATGGCGGCTGCGGGTGCTTCGTGGCTGGTCGCGCAGTTCCCCGCGCCCCTGAAGGGGCGCGGGAGCCAGGTCGGCCAATCAGCTGTGGTTGGTGCCCGCTGCTCGTTTCGCGGCGGATGCCGCATCCTTGAGATGTGGAGTCTCTCGGGGACGAGTCGGTCGAGCGGAAGGGGAGGGCGCAGGGGATGAGTTCCGGCGCACCTGCTCATAACGCTTCGGTGCACAACATCGGGCGCGATGCCATGGACGGTAAGGCCGCAAGGCACCATGGACCGATGCGCGACGACGAGGCGGCCAAAGCCGCAGGGGCGATCGGTGCACTCGTCCATCGCGCCGTGGACGGGGACGAGCAGGCCACGCACGATCTGCTCGCGCATGTCCACCCGCTGGCGCTGCGCTATTGCCGCACCCGGCTGTCCCGCCTCCCGGGTGACGCCCGCCACTTCGTCGAGGACCTCGCCCAGGAGGTCTGCGTCGCCGTCCTGCTCGCGCTGCCGCGCTACAAGGACACCGGCCGTCCCTTCGAGGCGTTCGTCTTCGCCATCGCCGCGCACAAGGTCGCGGACCTCCAGCGGGCGGCGATGCGGCACCCGGGTTCCACGGCCGTCCCCTCGGACGAGATGCCCGAGCGCCCGGACGACTCACTGGGCCCGGAGGAGCGCGCGCTGCTGAGCAGCGACGCCGAATGGGCCAAGAAGCTGCTGGCCAACCTGCCCGAGAACCAGCGGGAGCTGCTGCTGCTGAGGATCGCGGTGGGGTTGACCGCGGAAGAGACGGGCCAGATGTTGGGAATGTCACCCGGCGCGGTGCGGGTGGCCCAGCACAGGGCGCTCAGTCGGCTGCGCGCCCTGGCCGAACAGTAGAAAGCGATCTTCCCGCCGCGCCGGTGACCGGCCGCCAGGCCGTAGCCGCAGAGGCCGTACAGGCCGTACACCGGCGGTGCCGAGCCCCTCGCGGATCCGCCGTGGCTCCTCACGCGCCGACCTCATCTGAACAGGCGGGCCGACGGTTCCGTACGAACATACGAAGCCCACAGAGGCCCAGAACCGTGGAATGAGACAGCCATGCTTCCCGTTAGCATGGACATCCGCACCGATCAAGGCCATTTGGGGAAGGTGTCATGACTGCCAACGTCGACGGAGTGCCCGAGAAATTCGCGACACTCGGGCTGACCTACGACGACGTGCTGCTGCTGCCGGGCGCATCCGAGGTGCTCCCCAACGCGGTCGACACCTCGTCCCGCATCTCCCGCAACGTCCGGGTGAACATCCCCCTGCTCTCGGCCGCGATGGACAAGGTCACCGAGTCCCGCATGGCGATCGCCATGGCCCGTCAGGGCGGCGTCGGTGTGCTCCACCGCAACCTCTCCGTCGAGGACCAGGTCAACCAGGTCGACCTGGTCAAGCGCTCCGAGTCCGGCATGGTCACCGACCCGATCACGGTGAACCCGGACGCCACGCTCGCCGAGGCCGACGCGCTGTGCGCCAAGTTCCGCATCAGCGGTGTCCCGGTCACCGACGGAGCCGGCAAACTGCTCGGCATCGTCACCAACCGCGACATGGCCTTCGAGAGCGACCGCTCCCGTCGGGTGCGTGAGGTCATGACCCCGATGCCGCTGGTCACCGGGCACGTGGGGATCTCCGGTGTGGAGGCCATGGAGCTGCTGCGCCGCCACAAGATCGAGAAGCTTCCCCTGGTCGACGACGGGGGCATCCTCAAGGGCCTCATCACCGTCAAGGACTTCGTCAAGGCCGAGCAGTACCCCAACGCGGCCAAGGACGCGGAGGGCCGTCTGATCGTCGGCGCCGCCGTGGGCGCCAGCCCCGAGGCCCTGGAGCGGGCCCAGGCGCTCGCCGAGGCCGGTGTGGACTTCCTGGTCGTCGACACCTCGCACGGCCACAACAGCAACGCGCTCAGCTGGATGTCGAAGATCAAGTCCAGCGTCGGCGTCGATGTGATCGGCGGCAACGTCGCCACCCGCGACGGCGCCCAAGCGCTGATCGACGCCGGCGTGGACGGCATCAAGGTGGGCGTCGGCCCCGGCTCCATCTGCACCACCCGCGTAGTCGCCGGCATCGGTGTCCCGCAGGTCACGGCCATCTACGAGGCGTCCCTCGCGGCCCGCGCCGCAGGCGTCCCGCTGATCGGCGACGGCGGCCTCCAGTACTCCGGCGACATCGGCAAGGCCCTCGCCGCCGGCGCCGACACCGTGATGCTGGGCAGCCTCCTCGCGGGCTGTGAGGAGTCCCCGGGCGAGCTCCAGTTCATCAACGGCAAGCAGTTCAAGTCGTACCGCGGCATGGGATCGCTGGGTGCCATGCAGTCCCGCGGCCAGGGCCGGTCGTACTCGAAGGACCGCTACTTCCAGGCCGAGGTCGCCGCCGACGACAAGCTCGTGCCCGAGGGCATCGAGGGCCAGGTGCCCTACCGCGGCCCGCTCGCCAACGTGCTGCACCAGCTCGTCGGCGGTCTGCGCCAGACCATGGGCTACGTGGGGGCCGCCACCATCGAGGAGATGGAGTCCAAGGGCCGCTTCGTCCGCATCACGTCGGCCGGTCTCAAGGAGAGCCACCCGCACGACATCCAGATGACGGTCGAGGCGCCGAACTACAGCCGTAAGTAGTCGCCAGGTCCCGAGGGCGGCCCCGGAACCTCCGGGGCCGCCCTCGTCGTGCCCGTCGGCGATACTGGAAGACGCTGAAACGCATCAGGGAAAGGCCACAGACGTGACTGAGATCGAGATCGGGCGCGGCAAGCGCGGCCGCCGGGCGTACGCCTTCGACGACATCGCCGTCGTCCCGAGCCGTCGTACGCGGGACCCGAAGGAGGTCTCGATCGCCTGGCAGATCGACGCCTACCGCTTCGAGCTGCCCTTCCTGGCCGCCCCCATGGACTCGGTCGTCTCCCCGGCCACCGCGATCCGTATCGGCGAGCTCGGCGGCCTCGGCGTGCTGAACCTCGAGGGGCTGTGGACGCGCTACGAGGACCCGCAGCCGCTGCTGGACGAGATCGTCGGCCTGGACGCCGAGAGGGCGACCCGTCGCCTCCAGGAGATCTACGCCGCTCCCATCAAGGAGGAGCTGATCGGGCAGCGCATCAAGGAGGTGCGCGACTCGGGCGTGGTCACCGCGGCAGCGCTCTCCCCGCAGCGCACGGCCCAGTTCTCCAAGGCGGTCGTCGACGCGGGCGTGGACATCTTCGTCATCCGCGGCACGACGGTCTCCGCGGAGCACGTCTCGTCCTCGCACGAGCCGCTGAACCTGAAGCAGTTCATCTACGAACTCGACGTCCCGGTGATCGTCGGCGGCTGCGCCACCTACACCGCGGCGCTGCACCTGATGCGCACCGGCGCGGCGGGCGTCCTGGTCGGCTTCGGCGGCGGTGCCGCGCACACCACCCGCAACGTGCTGGGCATCCGCGTCCCGATGGCCACGGCGGTCGCGGACGTGGCGGCGGCCCGCCGTGACTACATGGACGAGTCCGGCGGCCGGTACGTCCACGTGATCGCGGACGGCGGCGTCGGCTGGTCCGGTGACCTCCCCAAGGCCATCGCCTGCGGCGCCGACGCCGTGATGATGGGCTCCCCGCTCGCGCGCGCCACCGACGCGCCGGGCCAGGGCAACCACTGGGGCATGGAGGCCGTGAACGAGGAACTGCCGCGCGGCATGAAGGTGAACCTCGGCACGGTCGGCACGGTCGAGGAGGTCCTCACCGGCCCCTCGCACACCCCCGACGGCTCCATGAACTTCTTCGGCGCCCTGCGCCGGGCCATGGCCACCACCGGCTACAGCGAGCTCAAGGAGTTCCAGCGGGTCGAGGTGACGGTGGCGGACTCGCAGCACATGCGGTAGTCCGTACGGCGTGATGGGGGCCGGTCGCCTGTGAGGCGGCCGGCTCCTTTCGCGTGCCGTGGGCGCCCCGCGGGGCGTGTGGCGTGGCGCGGGGGCGCGCGGTTGCACTCGGGCCGGATACGGCCTGGTCAGCCCGGCCGAGAGCGATGACGTCCGTGTCGGCGCCCCGGGTTGCTGGAGCGCCCCCTTCCAAGGACCTGGTCCGGACCCCGCCCTCGGGGCCCGGCCCGATTCCGACGGACCGTCCACCGGGCTGCTGGGCGGTGCGTGGAAGGGGGCGCCGATGGGTCGCCACCGCAAGCCCACCCGCTGGGACCGGATCCGTCTGTGGATGGAGAAGTGCCGCAGGAGGTGGGTCTTGCGTCTTTTCGGATGGTGAGCGGCCGCCCCCACAGCAACTAGGGGCGGACACTCCGTGATCCATCCAGGAGCCTGCCGCAGTAGCCGCTGCGGTGGGCTCCATCTGTCTCCGTAAGGTACCGGCGCCGTGCCCCGCATGCCACCAGCCCCGGGTGCCCTCCGCGCTCACGCGCCCCTCTTCACAACCTGTGCGCCGCCCCCGTGGGCGCGGCTCCCCGCGTGTCCAGCAACAGCTGGGCCTTCACCGACAGCCCTTGCAGGTCGTACGTCCGGTGCTGCTGGAGCAGGATGGTCAGGTCGGCGTCCGCCACCGCCTCGTACAGCGCGTCCGCGCGCGGTACCGGCCGGTCCAGGACACTCCAGGACGGGACATAGGGGTCGTGGTAGCTGATGGAGGCGCCCAGCTGAAGGAGGCGGACCGCGACCTCCTCGGCGGGCGTGGACTGAAGGTCGGCGAGGTCGGGCTTGTAGGTGACGCCGAGGAGGAGGACGCGGGCGCCGCGGGCGGACTTGCCGTGCTCGTTGAGGAGGGTGGCGGCGCGCTGGATGACGTAGCGGGGCATCTGGCCGTTGACCTGCTGGGCCAGTTCGACCATGCGCAGGGTGCGGCCGGCGGACCCGGTGAGGTCCTGCGGCGCGGCATGACCGCCGACGCCGGGGCCCGGACGGAAGGCGTGGAAGCCGAACGGCTTGGTCTCCGCGCAGCGGATGACGTCCCACAGGTCGACGCCCAAGTCGTGGCACAGGACGGCCATTTCGTTGACGAGGGCGACGTTGACGTGCCGGAAGTTGATCTCCAGGACCTGCACGGTCTCCGCCTCGCGCAGGCCACGCGCGCGTACCACCTTGTCGGTGAGCCGGCCGTAGAACGCGGCGGCCGACTCGGTGCATGCGGGCGTGAGGCCCCCGATCACCTTGGGGGTGTTGGTGGGCGTGAAGTCGCGGTTGCCGGGGTCGACGCGGCTGGGGGAGTAGGCCAGGTGGAAGTCGCGCCCGGCGCGCAGCCCGGAGCCCTCTTCGAGGATTGGGAGCAGGACGTTCTCGGTGGTGCCGGGCGGGACCGGGGACTCCAGGATGACGGTGGTGTGCGGGCGCAGCTGTGCGGCCAGGGCGCGGGCAGCCGCTTCGACCTGGCCGAGGTCGAGCCCGCCGTCGGCGCCGCGCGGGGTGGGCGGGCAGATGACGGCGGTGCGGACCCGGCCGAGCTCGGCGGGGCTGGTGGCGTGCCGGAAGCCCCCCGAGAGCATCCGGCGCAGCTCGGCTGGGCTGAGGGAGCCGGCGTCGGGCCCGGTCCGGTAACCGAGCGTGGCGATGCCGGCGGCGACTGCGGCCTTGGCCAGCGGCAGGCCGTACGGGCCCAGTCCGATGACGGCGAGATCTGCGGGCATGGCGTGGGCCGTCCTTCCCAGTAACCGAAGCGGAGCAGGTGCGCAAGCCCTGTGGACAGAACGAGGGAGCGCAATGTCAGACTAGGAGTAAATATGACCGATTTGCGGGATTGGATGATCGCGTTTCCCGGAGTGTTGTCCACAGGCTGGGGGCGAGTAGTGGCTGAAGTCGGGCAACCCGGTCAGAATTTTGGGCAGGGGTGGTAGCAACCGGGCTTCGCCCGACGGGTGCGGCCTACGCGACCGATGAGCGGGAGGCAGCGTGAGGACAGCGACACTGGGGCCGGCGGAGCGCGCCGAATCACTCGCCGCCATGGCCGAGCGCGAGCTGGACCTACTGGTCGTGGGCGCCGGCGTCGTGGGCGCCGGTACCGCCCTCGACGCGGTGACCCGCGGACTGTCCACCGGCCTGGTCGAGGCCCGTGACTGGGCGTCGGGCACGTCCAGCAGGTCCAGCAAGCTGATCCACGGCGGACTGCGCTATCTGGAGATGCTCGACTTCGCGCTCGTCCGGGAGGCATTGAAGGAGCGCGGTCTGCTGCTGGAGCGGCTCGCCCCGCACCTGGTCAAGCCGGTGCCGTTCCTGTACCCGTTGCAGCACAAGGGCTGGGAGCGTCTGTACGCCGGCTCGGGAGTCGCGCTCTACGACGCCATGTCGATGGCCCGAGGCCATGGCCGCGGCCTGCCCATGCACCGGCACCTGAGCCGCGGTCACGCCCTACGCGTGGCCCCCGCCCTGAAGAAGGACGCACTGGTCGGCGCCCTTCAGTACTACGACGCGCAGATGGACGACGCCCGCTATGTGGCCACCCTCGTGCGGACGGCGGCGGCCTACGGCGCGCAGGTGGCCAACCGCGCGCGCGTGACCGGTTTCCTGCGCGAGGGCGAGCGTGTCGTCGGCGCCCGGGTGCAGGACGTCGAGGGGGGCGGGGAGTACGAGATCCGCGCGAAGCAGATCGTCAACGCGACCGGGGTGTGGACCGACGACACCCAGTCCATGGTGGGAGAGCGCGGACAGTTCCATGTACGCGCTTCCAAGGGCATCCACCTCGTCGTGCCCAAGGACCGCATCCACTCCTCGACCGGGCTCATCCTGCGCACCGAGAAGTCCGTGCTGTTCGTCATCCCCTGGGGCCGGCACTGGATCGTCGGCACCACGGACACCGACTGGGACCTCGACAAGGCCCACCCGGCAGCGTCCAGCGCGGACATCGACTACCTGCTGGAACATGTGAACTCGGTGCTCGCGGTGCCACTGACCCGGGACGACGTCGAGGGCGTCTACGCGGGCCTTCGGCCGCTGCTCGCCGGGGAGTCGGACGCCACCAGCAAGCTGTCGCGCGAGCACACCGTGGCGCACCCCGTACCCGGTCTCGTCGTCGTCGCCGGAGGCAAGTACACGACGTACCGGGTCATGGCCAAGGACGCGGTGGACGCGGCGGTGCACGGGCTCGACATGCGCGTCGCCGAGTGCGTGACGGAAGACGTCCCGCTCCTGGGCGCCGAGGGCTACCGGGCACTGTGGAACGCGCGAGCGCGCATCGCCGCCCGGACGGGCCTTCATGTGGTGCGCGTGGAGCATCTGTTGAACCGGTACGGGGCGCTGGCCGAGGAGGTGCTGGAGCTCATCGCCGCCGATCCCGCCCTGGGCGAACCCTTGCAGTCCGCCGACGACTATCTGCGCGCCGAGATCGTCTACGCCGCCTCGCACGAGGGGGCAAGGCACCTGGACGACGTGCTGACCCGGCGAACACGCATCTCCATCGAGACGTTCGACCGCGGCACGCGGTGCGCACGCGACGCGGCCGAGCTGATGGCGCCGGTGCTGGGCTGGGACAAGGACCACATCGAGCGCGAGGTCGAGCACTACCGGAAGCGGGTGGAGGCCGAACGGGAGTCGCAGCGACAGCCGGACGACCTGACGGCGGACGCGGCGCGCTTGGGAGCGCCGGACATCGTGCCGTTGTGACCTCCGTTGTCCTCCCCGGCCACGCCGCCTGGCAGAACGTCACTCAGAGCGTCACCCGAACGAGTGGCGGATGACGGGATCGCACCTCCCGCCTCGACCGTTCTACAAGGAGCGAGGGCAGAACTCGGCAGCGAGCAACCGGGGTTCGAGGCCGAGGTCTGCGATCGCCGTCGTGTTCACCCGGAAAGTGAGGACGCGACGTCCGCCGACGGTGGCCGCGGAGCGCACGTAGCTGCCGGCGATGCGCCCGTTGTGCCCCCATACGACGGTGCCGCAGGGCAACTTCGAGGGGAAGAGTCCCATGCCGTACGAGCCATGCGCGGCACGGGTGTCGAGCATCTCGCGCAGCCGGTGCGGGGGCAGCAGCCGGCCGCCGAGCAGCGCGGCGTAGAAGCGGTCGAGGTCGGCGAGCGTGGTCACCAGCTCGCCGGCCGCGCCGGCCACCCGTGGGTCGAGTTCGGTGACATCGGTCCCGTCGGAGGTGTAGGCGCGGCCGTGCGGTGCGGGAAGCGAGGTGCGTGAGCCAGGGAAGGAGGTGCCGGTCAGACCCAGCGGAGCAATGATGCGGCGTTCGGCTTCGGCGGCGTAGGAGCGGCCGGTGACCCGCTCGATGACGAGGCCGAGCAGGACGTAGTTGGTGTTCGAGTAGACATGGCTGCCATGGGCGGCAGGAGGGTGGGTGAGCGCGATGCGAACGGCCTGAAGCGGTGTCACAGGGACGATGCCCCGGGTCCGGGCGGTGAAGTCGTACAGGCCGCTGGTGTGGGTCAGCAGGGAACGAAGGGTCAGCGCGCGCCCGTCGTTGCCCGCCCCGCGCACCAGACCCGGCAGGTGCTGCTCCACGGTGTCGGACAGGGACAGTCGTCGCTCGGTGGCCAGTTGCAGCACGACCGTCGCGATGAAGGTCTTGGTGATGCTGCCGGCGCGGAAGTGGTCGGCACCGGAGACGCCCTCGCCGGCTTGGGCGTATCGGGTGCCGGTCTCGTCGCGGGCCAGCAGCGCCGCGGCCGGGGCCTTGCCCCGGGTGACGAGCAGCGGCAGCAGCGCACCCGTCGCCCGTACCGGAGGTGCCGGTGACGCGGCCGGTGCCAGAGAGAGGAGCGAGGCGGAGACCAGAGCGAGGAGGGCCAGGCACACAGGAACGCCCACCAGTGCCCTGAACAGCGGCGTGGCCGGTTGTGCCATGCGGGTTCCTTCCCTTGTCGCGGCCCATCATGCCGGGTAGCGGAATCTGTGATTCAGCGGGGCTTGGGCGTGTCGCGGCCGGGAGGCCGCTCCCGTGCGGTGGTGTGGTGGGGCGACGGGCACCCGGGGCGTCGGGCACTTGTCGGGTGAGAGACAATGGAGGCTCTGTCAGGGCGGGTTGTATGAGGGGACGCATGTCGGAGGCGGAGCGGGCGGGGACATCCCGTCAGGACACTCGTCAGGACGACCGCGAGCGTCTCCTCGCGGATCGGTACCGGCTGGGCGCCGTGCTCGGCCGAGGCGGCATGGGCACGGTGTGGCGGGCCGAGGACGAGACCCTCGGGCGGACGGTCGCCGTCAAGGAGCTGCGGTTCCCGTCGAACATCGACGAGGAGGAGAAGCGGCGGCTGATCACGCGCACCTTGCGTGAGGCCAAGGCGATCGCACGGATCCGCAACAACAGCGCGGTGACGGTCTTCGACGTCGTCGAGGAGGACGACCGGCCGTGGATCGTGATGGAGCTCGTCGAGGGCAAGTCGCTCGCCGAGGTCATCCGGGAGGACGGCCTGCTGGAGCCCAAGCGGGCGGCCGAGGTCGGTCTGGCCATCCTCGACGTGCTGCGGTCCGCGCACCGAGAGGGCATCCTGCACCGTGATGTGAAGCCGTCGAACGTCCTGCTGGAGTCCGACACCGACCGGGTCGTGCTCACCGACTTCGGCATCGCCCAGGTCGAGGGCGACCCGTCCATCACCTCGACCGGCATGCTCGTCGGCGCGCCCTCCTACATCTCCCCGGAGCGGGCCCGCGGCCACAAGCCGGGCCCCGCGGCCGACCTCTGGTCGCTGGGCGGGCTGTTGTACGCGTCGGTGGAGGGTGTGCCGCCGTACGACAAGGGCTCCGCGATCGCCACGCTCACGGCGGTGATGACCGAGCCGTTGGAGGAGCCGAAGAACGCGGGGCCGTTGAGGGACGTCATCTACGGCCTGCTGACCAAGGACCCGGCCAAGCGGCTCGACGACGCCGGGGCGCGGGTGCTGCTCAACGATGTCATTCACGCGCCCGAGCCGAAGGACGAGCCGGACCTCGGTCTGGACGCGACGACGGTCGTGCCGTTGCCGCCGCAGCCCGACAGGGGCGGAGACAAGGGGCGTTCGGGTTCCGGCGCCGGGTCCGGGGCCGGGAGCAAGCGGGGCGAGGAGGCTGCCGAGCGGTTGCGTGGCGCGCTGCGTTCCGTGCGCAAGGCCGCGGTGAGCGCGGGGGCGGCCGGGACCGCGGGGCGCACCAAGTCCGGGGGTGACACGGCCCTTTCGGGGGCCGAGGCGCCAGGCCGTGACGGGGCGGGCGGTGCGTCGACCGGTACTTCGACCAGTGGGGCGACCGGTGGGGTGTCCGCCAAGGGGGGCGGGAGCGAGGCGTCGGCTGTGGCCGGGGGCTCGGGTCGGCCTTCCGGCGCCGGCTCCGAATCGGCCGGGGGCTCTGCTGCCGATGCCGTTGCTGCTCGTGCCGGGGCGAATGCCGGTGAGCCGGAGGGCAAGGCGGGCAACGGCGCGAGTGCCGCGAGCAGTTCCGGGTGGCCCGTGGTGCCGCCGCCGGATCTGCCGGCTCGTCCCGTGCCGAGGGCGCCTCTCACGGATGTGGTGTCGAAGCGGACGCTGGCGATCATCGCGGTGGTCGTGGTGCTCGCCGTGATCGGCGTCGTGCTGGCCCTCGCGTTGGGGGGCGGCGCAGGGTCGAAGGCGTCGTCGAAGGGCGATGGGGGCAAGGCTGCCACCGGCGCGAGCGCGAGTGCCGAGACCAAGAAGGACAAGAAGGGCGGCGCCCGTACGGACGAGGCGGGGTCCGGGTCCGGCAAGGGCGGGGCGGACACCGGTTCCGGGGAGACCGAGCGGGACCAGAGTGCCGGGGCCGACGCGACCGGCGGCAGTGGTGCCGGTGCCGGATCCGAGGGCGACAGCGGCGATACGGCGACCCACAAGGGGAGCCAGGGGTACTCGATCGGGTTGCCCGACGGGTGGAAGTTCCAGTCCACGGGGTCGGCGGGGGACCGGTTCACCGGGCCCGAGGGGCAGAAGCTGCTCATCGCCTGGACGACCACGCCGAAGGGCGACCCGGTGGCGGACTGGAAGGACCAGGAGCAGTACATGCGTCGATCGCAGTACAAGCCGATCCGCATAGAGGCGGTGGACTACCGAGGCTGGAACACGGCGGACTGGGAGTTCACCTATGTCGAGGGCGGGACGAAGTACCGGACGATCGACCGTGGGTTCGTCGTGCACGACGATCTCGGATACGCGCTGATGTACACGGCGAAGGATGCCGAGTGGGACAGCGATCTGCGCAAGAGCACGTGGAAGACGCTGAGGGACACCTTCGAGCCGAAGTCGTGAAGTGAGCGGCTTCCAGGTCGGGGGCGTGAGGGCCGGCTTCGAGCCGTGAGATACGGCAACCGCTCTTTGCAGGTTGCCTCCGGCACGTATCGTGAGTGCTTGCGGACCGTACGCATCCACACGTGCGTCCGGAACGGGACGCAAGGCGAGCGGAATTGACCATCCGGGCGGCCGGGGGAGGCAACGTGGAGGACTACGCGGGCCGAGTGCTCGCCGACCGCTACCGCCTGCCGCTGCCGCCCTCCGACGAGTACGAACTCACCGAGACCCGGGCCTTCGACACCTACAGCGGTCAGGAAGTACTGGTCCGCCAGGTGCCGTTGCCGGAGGTCGTCGAAGCGGAGGTGCTCGACGCCGAGGGGTTGCCGGACGGATTCACCGCGCGGGACGTGCGGGGCGTGGGGGGCGGCCGGGACCATGGGGCGGGGCGACGGGCCCCGGCTCGTCCGAGTGAGCGCCGGTCCGGCGATCCGGCGGTGCGGCGGGCGGTCGAGGCGGCGCAGGCCGCGGCGCGCATTCCCGACCATCCCCGGCTGGACCAGGTCTTCGACGTGTTCGCCGACGGCGGTTCGCTGTGGATAGTGAGCGAATTGGTGGCCGCGCGTCCGCTGGCCGCACTGCTCGCCGAGAAGCCGCTGACGCCGTATCGGGCGGCGGAGGTCGCCTCCGATGTCCTCATGGCGTTGCGGGTGCTGCACGCCCATGGCTGGGTCCACCGGAACATCACCGCGCGCACGGTGCTGGTCTGCGACGACGGCCGCGTGATGCTGACGGGGCTCGCGGTCGGGGCGGCCGAGGAGGCGCTGTGCGGGTATGACCCGGTGCCGGCCGAGGACGGTGAGGGGGCCGGTGAAGCCGGGACGTTCGGGGGCGGCCCGACCGCGGGCGGGCCCGGCGCCGAGGGCACCGACCCCGAGGCCGCCCGGCGTGCCGCCATCGAGGCGCGTGCCGCGGGCGGGCTGCCGGGACCCGGGGGCGAGCCGGGCGGCGGGGGAGGGGCACCCCGCCCCGCACCGCGCGGCGCTCTGGAAACCGGCGGGGACGTCAGGGCCGCGCGTGCCGGAGCGATCGCCGCGTATCGGGCGGGGGCGCGTGCGGCGGCCCGGGTGCAGGAGGCCCAGCAGAGCGGGCGGGCGACGTTGCCCGGGGCCCGTTCGGCGCCCGAGGACGGCCCCGCGGCTCTGGCCAATGGTGCGGCGCAGCAGCCGTATCCCTCCGGCGGCGGCACCACCACCTCGCCCCCCGGCCGGATAGCCGACCCGTACGGCGTGCAGGCCACGGCCTGGCATGGCGCCGGGCCCCGGAGCGGGGTCGGCGGCGCGCCGACGGACGAGAACCAGGACCATGCGGGCCTGCCCCGGACCGGGCCACGCCAACCGCCGTCCGGCCTGGGCGCACCACGGCCTGACGCGGACAGTGCCGCCACCGTCAACGCCCCCCACCCGCCGACCCGCTGGAACGACCTCGTGACCGGGTCCGGGCCCGGGTCCGGAGTCGGAACCGGAGCCGAGGTCGGTGGCGGCGTCGGCGCCGGAGCCCGAGTCGGTGCTTCCGCTCACCGTGGTCCCACCACCGCGCTCGCCGCGGAGCGGGCCCGGCAGGCCCGGATGGCCGTGGTGGGGCCCGTGACCGAGCGGTGGGCGCCGGAGCAGGCCGGTCCGGTGCATGAGAACTGGCAGTTGGCCGCGCCGATCGGGCCGGCGACCGACCTGTGGGCCCTGGGGGCGTTGCTGTTCCGGGCCGTGCAGGGGCATGCGCCGTATCCGGAGGACTCGACGGCCGAGCTGGTGCAGATGGTGTGTGCCGAGCCGCCCGCCTTCGCCGAGGAGTGCGGGCCGCTGAGGCCGGTCGTGGAGTCGTTGCTGCGTCAGGACCCCACCGAGCGGCTCGACTTCGAGGAACTGCGCGGCTGGCTGCGCTCCCTCGTGCGGTCGGCACCCGAGCCGGAAGCCGGTGCGCATGTCGTCGCCGCCCCGCCGGTCGACCCCAACCGGCTGCCGATCGTGCGGCGTCGCGGCGAGTTGGTGCGACGGCGCCGGGCCGGGCTGCCCGCGCATCACGGGCGGCACAAGCGGGCCAAGCGGGAAGCGGCACCATCGCCCCGCAGGCTCGGACGTACGTTGCTGGTGCTCGTGCTGCTCGGCATGGCCGCCGCAATCGCCTACGCCATGCTGTTCATGCCGAAGGCGGACCAGAGCGACGGCGCCACGGCCGACGCCGATCGCACCGGCGCCGCTGGTCAGGCCGAGCAGGCGACGCCAGAGCAGACCGCCGACGCCAGCAGCGAACCGCGGCCCGACCAGACGTCTCCGGGGTCGGGCAACAGCCCCTCGGAGGAGGCAGGTTCGGACGAGACGCAGACCACCGGACCCGACCTCCCCGACGGCTTCACCCTGCGCGATGACGCGGCCGGATTCCAGGTGGCCGTGGCCAACGGCTGGGACCGCACCGGGAAGAACGGCCGTGGGCAGGTCGTGTACTCGCACGGCGACTTCGACCTCATCGTCGTACCGGGACGGGACACCGCGGACGAGTACGGCAGCGATCCCATGGTCTACCAGCGGGAGCACGAGCGTGAACTACAGCCCTACCGGGACTCCAGCTGGGCCTCCTCCGGCGGGCTGAAGACCATCAAGGTCGGTCAGCGGTCCATGGCCGAGGGGCAGTTCACCTGGACCGACGACCAGGGGCGCGAGCTGTTCGTACGCAATGTCGCGATGCTGATCGAGGGGCGGTACCACGTGGTGCAGCTGCGTGGGCCGGAGGCGGAGCGGGACGAGGTGACGCGGTTGTTCGAACAGGCGTCGGCGACTTACCAGTTCACCGACTAATTGAATTCCGTGCAATTCACCGGCTGAACCAATTCCGTGTCATTCCACGGCTGGACACCGGCAGAAACGGGCAGAGACCGGCAGAACCACCTGCAGAACCACCTGCAGAACACCGGTCCCCGGATTCACCGCTGAGCCGATTTCGGTTCGTATTGCGGGCGCACTCGCGGAACAACCGGGTCTTCGGCTGATTGCAGGTCACCGAACGGTTTCCCTTACGGACGCTGCGTGATGGTTGCTTCGCGGCAGAGAAAGCGACAACCATCACAGTGCGGTCTCCTTGGCACCCCCGTGGTTCCGGTGACGTCGGCCGGTCCCTAATCTGACTCTGTCAAGAACATTGCGGGGCGACGTGAATCAGATGCAGGGCCAGCTCGTTTCGGGGCGCTATCGCCTCGCCGACGCGATCGGCAGCGGCGGTATGGGCCGCGTATGGCGTGCGCATGACGAGGTGCTGCACCGAGCAGTGGCGATCAAGGAGTTGACCGCCGCGCTCTATGTCTCGGAGAGCGAGCTGGAGCGGTTGCTCGCGCGTACCCGCGCCGAGGCGCGCGCCGCCGCGCGCATCAATCACTCCGCCGTCGTCACCGTGCACGACGTGCTGGAGCACGATGGCCGGCCGTGGATCGTGATGGAGCTGGTCGAGGGGAACTCGCTGGCCGACACGGTCAAGGAGCGCGGACGCGTCGAACCGACCGAGGCCGCACGCATCGGCCTTTGGGTGCTGCGGGCCCTGCGCGCCGCGCACTCCGCCGGAGTTCTGCACCGCGACGTCAAGCCCGGCAACGTCCTGCTCTCCGAGGACGACGGCCGCGTCCTGCTCACCGACTTCGGCATCGCCCAGATCGAGGGCGACACCACCATCACCCGCACCGGAGAGGTGGTCGGCTCGGTCGACTACCTCGCCCCCGAGCGGGTCCGGGGCCATGACCCGGGCCCCGCCTCCGACTTGTGGGCGCTCGGCGCGACCCTCTACACCGCCGTGGAGGGCCGCTCGCCCTTCCGCCGTACCTCGCCGCTGGGCACCATGCAGGCCGTGGTCGAGGAGGAGGCCGCCGAGCTTCAGCACTCCGGCCCGCTCGCACCCGTGATCACCGCGCTGCTCCGCAAGGATCCGGCCACCCGGCCCGACGCGGCCGAGGCCGAGCAGATGCTGGCCGAGGCGGCGGAGGGCCGGCGACCGAACGAGGCGCAGGCGTACGTGCCGACACAGCACAACCGGTACGAGCCGGAGGCGCGCACGGGGCCGGAGCACACCGGGCCGGCCGCGCGCACCGGGCCCACCGCGCGCACCGGCTCCGAGACGGTGGTGACCGGCACGCCGTATCACCCGCGGACCGGGCCGACGGCCATCGGCTTCTCTTACGACACCCCCGGCAGGGGCACCGGCAACGGCACCGGCAGCAGCGCAGGCGCCGACACAGGCGTGGGCGCGGGCGCAGGGACGCGCACAGACACAGGCGCCGACATCGGCACCGGCACCGGCGCCATGCCGACCCCGTCGCGCAAGCGGCGGCGGCTGCGCACGGTCGCCCTGGTCGTCGCCTTCGCCGCCATCGTGGGCGGGGGCACGGCGGTGGTGTTGCAGAAGTGGGGGCCTGGAAGCGGTGGTTCCGCCGGCTCCGCGTCCGCCTCGACGGCGCCTTCGCCGACCGACACGGCCAAGGACGACCAGGACGGGCTCGGTGCACCGGCCTCCTGGAAGAAGGTCGAGGACCCCGAGGGCTTCAGCCTGTACCTCCCCGAGGGCTGGAAGCGGGTGCCCCTGGACGATGACGACAGCGATGGCCTCGTACAGATCGACTACTCGCCCGACGGCGGCCGGCACCTGCTTCGCATAGCCGTGGACAGCGCGCCGGACTTCGACGACTCGTACGCGCATCAGGAGGATCTCGACCAGCAGTTGGGTGAGCGCCTGGTGGACTACGAGCGGGTGCGGCTGGAGCGGAACCTCTACCGTGACCGGCCGGGTGCCCGGCTGGAGTACAGGTGGACCGCGCTGGCGAAGGACTCGGACGCCCCCGGGCCGTATCGGGCCGTCGACCAGATGTACATGTCCAGGAACGGTGTCGAGTACGCGATCTACATGGCCGCCCCCGCTGCCGACTGGCCCAGCACCCGCAAGCAGTTCGAACTCGTGTTGCAGGGCTGGCGGGAGCGGTAGCGGCGCGTGGGGTACGCGGGCAGCACGCGGGCAGCACGCGGGCAGCACGCGGTGCGGGACGGGGTGCGGGGCGCGCCAGGCCGACCGAGGCCGTGCCGGCCGCTGAGTCGGCGGTGACCGGAACTCGATGGCTCGCCAAATCCCTGGGGCATCATGGTGCGCATGGCGACCCATGGGGACCAGGGGGACGACTTCCGGATCATCGCGGGCCGTTACCGTCTGGAGGTCCGCGTCGGTCGCGGCGGCATGGGCGTCGTATGGCAGGCGACCGACCAGCTGCTCGGACGCCGGGTGGCCGTCAAGGAACTCCCCATCGACGAGACGCTCTCCGCGTCCGAAGCCCGGCGGCAGCGCGAACTCACCTTGCGTGAAGCCCAGGCGGTGGCGCAGCTGAGCCACCCGAACATCGTCGTCGTCCATGATGTCGTCGAGGACGACGAACGCCCCTGCATCGTGATGGAGTTGGTCGACGGCGACTCCCTCGCCGACCGGCTCGCGGCGCACGGGCCGGTCGACGCGCACGAGGCCGCCCGTATCGGCGCCGATCTGCTGGGCGCGCTGCGCACGGCCCACGCCGCCGGAGTGCTGCACCGCGACATCACCCCGGCCAACGTGCTCATCGAGAACGGCACCGACCGTGTCGTCCTCACCGACTTCGGCATCGCCCGCTTGCCCGGCACGAGCACGCTCACCGAGTCCGGTTCCTTCGTCGGCTCGCCCGAATACACCGCGCCCGAGCGGATGTCGGGGGCGAGGACCGGCCCCGCCTCCGATCTGTGGTCGGTGGGGGCCCTGCTGTGTGCGGCCCTGAGCGGTGAATCGCCGTTCCGGCGCGACTCGTTGAGCGGCATCGTGCTCGCCGTGGTCTCCGCCGAGATACGTCCGCCCGCGCAGGCGGAGCCGATCCTGCCCGTCGTGCAGGGGCTGTTGGAGCGCGATCCGGGCCGGCGGCTGGACGCGGCGGGCGCGGAGCACATGCTGCGCACCTTCCTCGAGACGGGGTCCACGGTCCTGGTGAAACGGTTCGGCAGTGCGGAGCACCGCTACTCCACACGCACCAAGCTGGCCATGGCGGTGCTGGTCGCCGCGATGGCAGTGGCGGGGATCTCGGCGGCGGCACTGCTGGTCAACGGGGGCGGCGACGGAGGCGTGGTGCCGACGGGCTCGGCACCGGAGAACTCCGGCGAGCCTACGGGACCGGGTGCTTCCACGTCCCCGGGTGCTTCCACGGCCTCGGGCACTCCTGCGCCCTCGGGCACTCCTACGGCCTCAGGTGCTGCCACGGCCTCGGGCACTCCCACGGCCTCAGGTGCTGCCACGCCCTCGGCCACCTCCACAGCCTCAGGTGCTGCCACGCCCTCGGCTACTTCCACGGCCCCGCCACCCGGCGTCACTACGGAAGCGGCCCCTCAACCCGCTCCTCCCGCCCCCATGTCCGCCAACCCCGGATAAAGGGGAGATAAGTGACGAGGTGAGTCACGGCTCTGTGACCGGAAAGCATTCCCGCTGGATGCCGAACCGCTTGCCGCGATAAGGATGGAGCCATGAGCAGCAACGGGGGACACCCTTACCGGCCCGACGAGCCGACGAGTTTTGAACTGCAACCTCCGCAGCCGAACCCGCACGCGCCCGTGCCGCATCCGGACAACCCGTACGCGGTGCCCACCGGGGCCGTACCCCCGCAGGTCGCGCCCGCCGCGGCGCCGGCCTCGCCGCCCGCTCACCCCTCTGCACCGCCGGTCACGCCCCCTGGCCGGCAGCCCGCCCCCTCCGCCCAGCCCACCGAACCGGCTCCCGGCACCGGACGGGTGATCGCCGGCCGCTACCGGCTGCTCGCCAAACTCGGCCACGGCGGCATGGGCACGGTCTGGCGTGCCAAGGACGAGACGGTGGACCGGGAGGTCGCCGTCAAGGAGCCTCGCGTACCGGACCACCTTCCCGAACGCGAACGCGCCAATGCCTACGAGCGGATGCGCCGCGAGGCACGCGCCGCGGCCAGGCTCGATCACCCGGCGGTCGTGAACGTGCACGATGTCGCCGTTGTGGACGACCGTCCATGGATCGTGATGGAGCTGGTGCAGGGCCGTTCGCTGGGCGACCTGCTCCAGGAAGGCACGCTCGACGCCCGCGAGGCGGCGAAAATCGGCCTGGAGGTGCTCGGCGCCCTGGAGGCCGCGCACGCCGCCGGCATCCTGCACCGCGACGTCAAGCCGGACAACGTCCTCCTCGGCCGGCACGACCGCGTCGTCCTCACCGACTTCGGCATCGCCCAGATCGAGGGCGAGACCAACCTCACCGACACGGGCGGCTTCGTCGGCTCGCCCGAGTACATCGCGCCCGAGCGGGTGCTGGGCCAGCGGCCCGGCCCGGCGAGCGACCTGTGGTCCCTCGGCGTCGTCCTCTACGCGGCGTCGGAGGGCGTCTCGCCGTTCCGGCGCAGCAACACCCCCGCGACCCTCCAGTCCGTCCTCAACGCCATGCCGGCGCCCCCCGCCTCCGCGCAGGGCCCGCTCGCCGAGGCCATCAACGGCCTCCTCCAGAAGGACCCGGCGCGCCGCCCGAACGCCGCGCAGACCCGTGCGCTGCTGGAACAGGCGGCCACCCCGCCGACGCCGGTCACCACGCAGGTCGTCCGGATCCCCGACGTCGTCAGGGGCGGCGTCCGGCTGGGCCGCAAGGCGCTGCTCGGGCTCGGTGCGGCGGTCGTCGCGGCGGCGGTGGCGGCGTATCTGGTGATCGCCGACCCGTTCGCGGGGCCGCTGCCGGACACCTGGGACACCCACCACGAGAAGGCGCTCGGCGCGACGCTGGCGGTGCCCAAGGGCTACAAGCAGAGCCTGCCCGAGGGCACGGACGACGGCCACTGGGTCACGTACACCGACGCGAGCGGTGCCATCGTGATCACCCTGTCGCTCGAAAAGAAGGCCGAGGACTCCGGCAACGAGATCGCCGGGTCCGCGGCGGCCGAGATGTACGACGACGACGGCGACTTCAAGCAGAACGGCATGTACGAGGTCCGCATGCCGGCGAACCCGAAGACGCAGCCCGAGCAGACGACCTACCAGGGCAAGAAGTCCGCAGAGAACACGATCGTCTACACCACCGACGACACCGAGAACCCCCGCCCCCGCGAGATGCGGATCTTCTACTACAAGTCCTCGGCGGGCGACATGTACAAGCTCACCGTCGGCTACCCGGGCGCGGGTGACTTCAGGGACCGGGGGCGCGAGGTGGCGCGTACCGCCATCGCGAACGTGGGCATCGACAAACTCTGAACTGGCCAACGTCCGGCCTCGCAAGGTAGTCATGGGGCATGAGCAACGACGGCGGCGGCACCGGCTCCAACTCCCGGGTGATCGGCGGGCGTTACCGGCTGATCGAGCGCATCGGCTCCGGCGGGATGGGCACGGTCTGGCGGGCGTTCGACGAACTCGTGGAGCGTGAGGTCGCCGTCAAGCAGCCCCGGCTGCCCGGCGACCCGGAGGAGGCGGCCCATCAGCGGGCCGCCCACCGGCTCTACCGCGAGGCCCGCGCCGCTTCCCGCGTCGACCATCCGGCCGCCGTCTCCATCCACGACGTCGTCGCCGAGGACGGACTGCCCTGGATCGTCATGGAGTTGGTCCGTGGCGAGTCCCTGCACGAGGTCCTCCGGCGCGGGCCGGTCGACGCGCCCGAGGCCGCCCGTATCGGGCTCGCCGTCCTCGGCGCCCTGCGCGCCGCGCACGCCGTCGGCATCGTGCACCGCGACGTCAAGCCCGCCAACGTCCTGCTCGGCCCCCATCGCCGTGTCGTCCTCACCGACTTCGGCATCGCCCATGTCCAGGGCGAGGAGTCCCTCACGGCCAGCGGCGAGTTCGTGGGCTCGCTGGAGTTCATCGCCCCCGAGCGGATGTCCGGCAGCGGCGCCGGCCCTGCCTCCGACCTGTGGTCGCTGGGCGTGCTCCTTTACGCCGCCGTGGAGGGCTGGTCCCCGTTTCGCCGTACGACGCTGGAGTCCACGCTCGCCGCGATCCTCGCCGCCGACCCGCCGCAGCCGAAACAGGCGGGGGCGCTGGGGCCGTTGCTCGTGCGGCTGCTGGCGAAGGAGCCCGAGGAGCGGCCCGGCGCGGAGGAGGCCGAGGCACATCTGGTGGCGGTGGCCGAGGGCCGGGCGGTGCCGGGTCCGTCCGGCGAGCCGGCGGCTGCGCAGCCGCAGGACGTCTCGGGGCTGCGGGAGTTCAGGGAGGACGCGGGGACGCTACGGCTCCAGGGCGCGGTGGCGTCCGAAGGGCCGGGCGGACATGGTTCGCCCGGGTCGCCGGCCGGGGCGTCGGCGGAGCCGATACCGGGGCGGACTCCTGGGCCTGGCTCCGAGGGCACTTCCGAGCCCGTCCCCGCGGGGACCCCCGCGCAGGACTACCCAGCGACGTCCCCCGAAACGCTCGCCACGCCGCCCGCCGCCACCTCCTCCTCTTCCACCGCCTCGTCCTCCGCCACCCCCGCCACCCCCACCACCACCGCCCCCCGCCCCCGCCCCCTCCTGCGCCCGATCCCCGTCGCTGTCCTGGGCGTCCTGCTCGTCGGCGGCACCTGGTTCGCCACCTCCTCCTTCCTCGTCGGCGGGGGCGACGGCCCGAGGAAGGCGCCGTCCGCCCACAGCGCGCCCACGAAGAGCCCGGAGCGCACCTCCACCCCCTCTCCCGCCCCCGGCGCCTGGACCGAGCACCGGGAGAAGGAGATGGCCGCCACCCTCTCCCTCCCCGCCGAGTACAAGGAGGCCGCCCGGGAAGGCGGCGCCACCGACCAGCCGCGGCTCGTCGTCTACGACATCGGCCTCGTCCAGGTACGCCTCACCCAGTGGGACGAGGCACCCCGCCCGCTGCTCGACCAGGCGCAGGCGGCGCACGACACCTGGGACAGCTACAACCACGACGCGAGCACCCAGTCCACCCGCACCACCTTCAAGGGCTACGACGCCGTCCTCTCCGACACGACGTACGACAAGGAGGTGTCGCCGACCCGCGTGATGCAGCTCTTCGTCGTCACCGGAGACGACCGCATGTACGAACTGCGCGTAGATATGCCCAAGGGCACACCCACGGAGAAGAAGGGCACCGCGGTCTTCAAGGGCGCCCGTGACCGACTCGAGATCGGATGATCCGGTATCGCCCCGCGAATGTAGCGGCAACGCCCTGATCAGCGGGTTTGTTGCCAGTGGACACTGGCAGCATGTGAGCACTCGGTGAATCCCCATTACCGACGGGTACACAAAGCCCTCGTCGCGGCATACCCTGCGCCTCATGACGGACGCGCAGGCCCCGGCCAAGACCGGCACCAACCCCCTCGCCCCCGCCCCGGCGGGCGCCCGTACCGCTGCCGACGTGGTCACCCCCGAGCTGGTGGCCCAGCTCACCAAGGGCGTGGTCGGCTCCGGCCGTACCGCCAACCACACCCCGTTCACCGGCGAGAAGCTGGCCGACCTGCCCGAGTCCACGCCCGAGGACGTGCAGAAGGCATTCGAGGCGGCCCGCGCGGCCCAGGCGGTCTGGGCGCAGGTCCCCGTACGGCAGCGTGCCGCCGTCCTGCTCCGCTTCCACGACCTGGTTCTGGAACGCCAGGCCGAGGTCCTCGACCTCATCCAGCTGGAGACCGGCAAGGCCCGGCTGCACGCCCACGAGGAGGTGCAGGCCGTAGCCGTCGCGGCCCGCCACTACGGCCGTAAGGCCCACGCCTACCTCAAGCCGAAGCGGCACACGGGCGCCATCCCCGCCCTCACGCGCGTCACCGAACTGCGCCACCCGCGAGGCGTCGTCGGCCAGATCGCCCCCTGGAACTACCCCCTGGAGCTGTCCGTCGGCGACGCGCTCCCGGCGTTCGTCGCGGGCAACGCCGTAGTCATGAAGCCGGACACCGAGACCTGCCTGACCGCCCTGTGGGCCCGTGACCTGCTCATCGAGGCCGGTCTGCCCGCCGATGTCTTCCAGGTCGTCCTCGGCGAGGGCCCCGTCATCGGCCCCGAGGTCGTCAAGCGCGCCGACTACGTCTCCTTCACCGGCTCCACCCGCACCGGCCGCGAGGTCGCACAGGGCGCCGCCGCCCGCCTGGTCGGCGTCTCCCTCGAACTCGGCGGCAAGAACGCCATGCTGGTACTCGAGGACGCCGACGTGGAGAAGGCCGCCGCCGGCGCCGTCCGCGCCTGCTTCTCCTCCGCCGGGCAACTGTGCATCTCCATCGAGCGGCTGTACGTCCACGAGTCGATCGCGGACACCTTCGTGGAGCGCTTCGCCGCCCGCACCAAGGCGATGCGCCTCGGCAAGTCCCTCGCCTACGGCGCCGACATGGGCTCCCTCGTCGGCGAGCGCCAGCTGGAGACGGTCACTCGCCACGTGGAGGAGGCCGTCGCCAAGGGCGCCAAGCTCGTCGCCGGCGGCACCGCCCGTCCCGACATCGGCCCGTACTTCTTCGAGCCGACGATCCTCGACGGCGTCGAGGCGCCGATGGCCGTCTGCTCCGAGGAGACCTTCGGCCCGGTCGTCTCCATCTACCGTTTCAAGACCGAGGACGAGGCGATCACGCACGCCAACTCCACGCCGTACGGCCTGAACTCCTCCGTCTGGACGAAGGACGGCAGCCGCGGTCGCGCGGTCGCCGCCCGTCTGCGCACCGGCACGGTGAACGTCAACGAGGGCTACGCCCCCGCCTACGGCAGCGTCCAATCGCCCATGGGCGGCATGAAGGACTCCGGCCTCGGCCGCCGCCATGGCTCCGAGGGCATCCTCAAGTACACCGAGGCCCAGACGGTCGCCCAGCAGCGGCTGCTGCCGATGGCGCCCTCGCTGGGCATGGACGACGAGAAGTACGCCCAGTTCATGAGCCGGAGCCTGCGGGTGATGAAGGCGTTCCGTTTCCGCTAGGGCCCCGTTTCCGAGGCCGCCGCACCACCGCTTTCAACGAGGAGAGCACGTGTCACAGGAGAACTCTGCCCACCGACAGGACGACGGCTCCGAGTACGACTATGACGTCATCGTCGTCGGGTCGGGGTTCGGCGGATCCGTAACGGCGCTCCGCCTGACCGAGAAGGGCTACCGCGTAGGCGTACTGGAAGCGGGCCGCCGCTGGAGCCGCGCGTCCCTCCCGAAGAACTCCTGGGACCTGAAGAACTACCTCTGGGCCCCCAAGCTCGGCATGTACGGCATCCAGCGCATCCACCTGCTGGGCAACGTCATGGTGCTGGCGGGAGCGGGCGTCGGCGGCGGCTCCCTCAACTACGCCAACACCCTCTACGTACCGCCGAAGCCCTTCTTCGAGGACCCGCAGTGGCGTGACATCACCGACTGGCACGAGGAGTTGAAGCCGTACTACGACCAGGCCCAGCGCATGCTCGGCGTCCGGCTCAACCCGACGATGACCCCGTCCGACGTCCACCTGAAGGCAGCCGCCGAGAAGATGGGCGTCGGCGACACCTTCCACATGGCGCCGGTCGGCGTGTTCTTCGGCGACGGCAAGGACGCCGAGGGAACGGCGAAGGCCAGGCCGGGCGAGGAGGTGGCGGACCCCTACTTCGGCGGGGCGGGCCCGTCGCGCAAGGCATGCTCCGAGTGCGGCGAATGCATGACGGGCTGCCGGCACGGTGCGAAGAACACGCTGAACGAGAACTACCTCTACCTGGCCGAGAAGGCCGGCGCGGTCGTCCACCCCATGACCACGGTCGCCTCCGTCACCGGCGACTCGCAGGGCGGGTACGCGGTGGCGACACTGCCGACCGACCGCAAGAAGAAGGGCGAGGCCCGGCTGTTCAGGGCGCGCCGGGTGGTGCTGGCCGCGGGCACGTACGGCACCCAGACCCTGCTGCACCGGATGAAGGCCGGCGGGCAGCTGCCGTACATCTCGGCGAAGCTGGGCGAGCTGACCCGTACGAACTCCGAGGCCCTGGTCGGCGCGCAGACCGACAACCGGCGCTACCGCAAGGCCACGGGCGAGGCGAAGGTCGACTTCACGCGCGGCGTCGCCATCACGTCGTCGATCCACCCCGACGAGAACACCCACATCGAGCCGGTCCGCTACGGCCGGGGCTCCAACTCCATGGGCGGCCTGTCGATCCTCCAGGTCCCGTACGCGGGCGGCCGGTCGCGCGCCGGCGCCTGGCTGGCGAACGCGGCCCGCCACCCCCTGCTCCTGCTGCGCTCACTGTCCAACCGCCGCTGGTCGGAGCGGACGATCATCGGCCTGGTGATGCAGTCGCTGGACAACTCCCTGACGACGTATCTGAAGCAGGACGGCGTCGGAAAGGGCCTGCTGACGGCACGCCAGGGCCATGGCTCTGCGAACCCCAAGCAGATCAAGGCGGCTTCGGAGGGCGCGTCGGCGATCGCCGAGTCGATCAACGGCTTCGCCGGCTCCAACGTCGGCGAGCTGATGGGCACCCCGCTCACCGCCCACTTCCTCGGCGGCTGCCCCATCGGCTCCTCCCCCGATACCGGCGTCATCGACCCGTACCACCGCCTGTACGGTCACCCCGGCATCTCGGTCGTCGACGGGTCGGCGGTCTCGGCCAACCTCGGCGTGAACCCCTCCCTGACGATCACCGCACAGGCCGAGCGGGCGATGTCGTACTGGCCCAACAAGGGCGAGGCGGACCCGCGTCCGGACCAGGCGGCGGCGTACGAACGCCTCAAGCCGGTCGAGCCGAAGAACCCGGCGGTCCCGGCGGAGGCGTTCGGCGCGCTGCGGCTGCCTTTCCTGGGGATACCGGCGGTGCCGCCGAAGAAGTGACGCCGGCCGGGTGCGCCCGGCCGCCCCCGGACAGAGAGACAGAGAGAAGGACCTGCACCCCCCTCCGAGCGCAGGTCCTTCTCCGTCTTGCGTAGAGCTTTTGGCGAGGCTTACGCCTCCGCACCCACCTTGCGGCGCTTCATGGCGAACACGACACCGGCACCGGCGACGATGGCGATACCGCCGATGGTCCCGAGGACCGGGAGGTTCGAGTCGGAACCGGTGTGGGCGAGCTCGCCGTCGACGTCGACCTCGTTGACGTCGGAGATCGGCTTGCTGCCACCGGTCTGCGGCTCGGCGTCACCCGGGTTACCCGGGTCGGAGCCCGCGGCGAGGATGTCGAAGTAGTAGACCCAGCCGTTCGGGTCGTCGGCCATCCAGCAGCCGTCCCCGTCCGAGTACTGCGCGAAGCCACCGGTGATGCCGATGGCGTCGGGCACCTTGCCGCTGACGCTCAGCCGCAGCTGGAACGAGGTCGACTCACCGGCGCCGAGCGAGAACGCGGTGAACGTCGCGCCTTCCCCGGCGGCGTCGGCGAGCGTCTGCCAGGAACCCGCGTCCTTGTTGAAGACCTGGACCGTGATCCGGCCGGAGTAGTCCTGCTCGTCCCAGCCGAACGCGGCGACGCCGATGAGCGGCTTGATGTTCTTGATGTCCTGGTCGCCGGAGTTGGAGACGTTGAACGAGAAGTTGGTCCAGCCGCTGCCGGCGACGATCGTCTCGGGCAGGCCCGACAGACCGCTGCGCAGCTCATCGCTGAGGCCGACCGCCTCGTTCTCGGCGTCCTCGCAGAAGTCGACCTCCTCGGGGGCGCTCTCGCTCGCGCTCGGCGACGGCGAGGCGGCGGGGCTGCTCTCCTCCTCGCCCGGGGTCGTCTCGTCGTCGGTCGGCGTGGTCTCGTCGTCCTCGGGCGCGGTCTCGTCGTCGCCCGGGGTGTCGTCACCCGGGGTGTCGTCACCCGGGGTGGTCTCCTCGTCGGTGGGAGCGGTGGTCTCGTCCTCGACCGGGGCGGTGGTCTCGTCCTCGGCCGGGGCCGTCGTCTCGTCGGCGGCCGGCGAGCTCTCCGCCGTCGTCGGCGCGGTGCTCTCGTCCGTGGCGAACGCCGACGGCGCCGACAGCAGCGCGATCGGAGCTATGACAGCCGTCGTGGCTGCGGCAGCCAGTGCACGGCGAAGCTTCATGAAGACCTCGGAAAGTCCGGAGTGCTGCGACGTCCGCAACACGCGTAGGGAGGCCTCCGCGTGTGGGGCGCGGGTGTGGCCCTTGGTTCGCAGGGTTTGATCAGTGACAGCTGTGAATGGTTGTGCATTCACTAACGGATTACTTATGTGGGCTGCATCACATGGATGCCGCTCCTGGCTCCGGACTCCGCCGGCGCGGCGGTGCTGAGAAGTCCCTCGATCGGCCGTAGCTCGATCGGCCGTAGCTCGGCCGGCGCATCCCGCTTCGGCGCGGCCCGCTCACCCCGCGCATGAGAAGGGCCCCGCAGGCGCAGGTGCCGCGGGGCCCTTCTTTCGTCAGCACCGACGTCAGGGCAGCGTCGGTGCCTGGGAAGCGGCGCCGGGGGATTGCGCCGCTGGTCTGTGAGCTTCCGGGTCCCGGCAATGCGGGGGTCCAGGGCGGGACTTGACTGGCGGGACTCGGTGCTTTCTACGCATCGTGCTGGACGGACGCGGCCACCGCAACCGCTTGACCCCGCCTTGTACACCTTCTCGCGCTACGTACGTCTTGTCATGGTTTTGCCGGTCGGCCCCGGGCGTCCCCGGAGCCGACCTTCTCTTGAGTGACCGGGCTGCTGTCCCCTGCCGTCCGGTCACTTGCCTGGAGCGAGGTCCCACGGCGCACGGCATGATCCGTGACGCCTCATCGCTCCAGAGAGCCACGCGTGGTTCTTTCGGGCCCGCCCCTGGCTGGCACGGACACCGGTACCAACGAAGCGGGCCGGGCGGCGTCACGCTCCGTACGGGTGAGAGGAGGCCCGAACTCAGATGCGACCGCGGCACAGTTCGAGCAGCGTCATGGCGAGCGCCGTGCCGGGCTTGCCCAGGGCCTCGCTGTAGTGGCTGAGGACCTCCATCTCGCGGGAGAGGTTCACCCGACGGCCGCCGGAGTTGATTCGGGCCTCCTGGATGACGGCCGACACCGCCATGCGTTCCTGGATCAGCCCGATGATCCGGTCGTCCAGGGCGTCGATGCGTTCACGGGCACCCGTGATCACGTCCGCGGCCTCGGTGGTACGGGCGCCGGTCACGTCGATGGCGGTCATTGCGGAGCTCCTCGTGGATGGGGGAGGTGCCCCGGAGCGACAGGACCCGGAAGAACGACAGGCGCCCCGGGCCTTGTCGGCCCGGGGCGCCTGGGAAGTCGCTTGTCAGTAGCTCAAGCGGCACGACCATGGCAGCCGGCGGGCCGGGTGCCATAGGTAAAGACGAAGGTCGAGTGCGTGAGCATGCGCCCAGTATGCCGGGGCGGCGAACCGGGTCCAAGCCGGTTCGCATGATGAGACGGGGCTCTCCTCCCGCGACGGGAGGCCCCTCCCGGTCACCCCGGTAGAATTGGCCAGCACAGAGACCCCGCCCCACCGCCGGAAGGCTCCCGTGTCACCAGCGACTCCCGCTGCCGCCCCCGCCCCCGACACCGTCCTGGTCGTCGACTTCGGTGCGCAGTACGCCCAGCTCATCGCCCGTCGCGTCCGCGAGGCCCGGGTCTACAGCGAGATCGTGCCGAGCACCATGCCGGTCGACGAGATGCTCGCCAAGAACCCGGCGGCGATCATCCTCTCCGGCGGCCCCTCGTCCGTGTACGAGGAGGGCGCCCCCCGCCTCGACCGCGCGCTGTTCGAGGCCGGCGTCCCCGTCTTCGGCATGTGCTACGGCTTCCAGCTGATGGCACAGGTCCTCGGCGGCACCGTCGACAACACCGGCGCCCGCGAGTACGGCCGTACCGATCTGCACGTGTCGAAGACCTCCTCCACCCTCTTCGAAGGCACCCCGGCCGAGCAGCATGTGTGGATGTCGCACGGCGACGCCTGCTCCGCCGCCCCCGAGGGCTTCTCCGTGACGGCCTCCACCGACGTCGTCCCGGTCGCCGCCTTCGAGAACGACGAGAAGAAGCTGTACGGCGTCCAGTACCACCCCGAGGTCATGCACTCCACGCACGGCCAGCAGGTGCTGGAGCACTTCCTGTACCGGGGCGCGGGCCTGAAGCCCGACTGGACCACCGGCAACGTCATCGAGGAGCAGGTCGCGGCCATCCGCGAGCAGGTCGGCGACAAGCGCGCCATCTGCGGTCTGTCCGGCGGTGTGGACTCCGCCGTGGCCGCCGCGCTGGTCCAGAAGGCCATCGGAGCCCAGCTGACCTGCGTGTACGTCGATCACGGCCTGATGCGCAAGGGCGAGACCGAGCAGGTCGAGAAGGACTTCGTGGCCGCGACCGGCGTACAGCTGAAGGTCGTGGACGCCGAGGAGCGGTTCCTCAAGGCGCTCGCCGGGGTCTCCGACCCCGAGGAGAAGCGGAAGATCATCGGCCGTGAGTTCATCCGGGTCTTCGAGCAGGCCCAGGCGGAGATCATTGCGGACGAGGGCCCGGCGGTGGAGTTCCTCGTCCAGGGCACCCTCTACCCGGACGTCGTCGAGTCCGGCGGCGGCACCGGCACCGCCAACATCAAGTCCCACCACAACGTCGGCGGCCTCCCCGAGGACCTCGAGTTCAAGCTGATCGAACCGCTGCGCAAGCTGTTCAAGGACGAGGTCCGGATGGTCGGCCAGGAGCTCGGCCTGCCCGAGGAGATCGTCCAGCGCCAGCCGTTCCCGGGCCCCGGCCTCGGCATCCGCATCGTCGGCGAGGTGACCAAGGAGCGTCTCGACCTCCTGCGCGAGGCCGACGCCATCGCCCGCGAGGAGCTCACGGCCGCCGGCCTCGACCGCGAGATCTGGCAGTGCCCGGTGGTCCTGCTCGCGGACGTCCGCAGCGTCGGCGTCCAGGGCGACGGCCGGACCTACGGCCACCCGATCGTCCTGCGGCCCGTCTCCTCCGAGGACGCGATGACCGCCGACTGGTCACGACTGCCGTACGACGTCCTGTCGCGGATCTCCACCCGGATCACCAACGAGGTGCGGGACGTCAACCGCGTCGTCCTCGACGTGACCAGCAAGCCGCCGGGCACCATCGAGTGGGAGTAGTCCCGCCCGTCAGGTCCGCTTGAGCGTGCGCACCGGCGCTCCGGGCTGCCAGACCTGGACGACCAGGTAGGTGTCGTCCTCGACGTAGGTCCGCACGACCTCCGTCAGCTCGGTGCGAAAGAGGTGGAACGGCTCCGGCGGTTCCACCTCTTTCGTGTACGCCTTCTTCGTCTCCAAGTCCTCGACCTCGACCGCCCGCCCGCTGATCCGGACGTCCCCGCCGCCCATCGTGGTGCCCTCGCCGGGGTTCGCCTGGAGCGCGAAGCGGGGGTCTCGGCGCAGGTCGAGTGCCTTGAGGGAGTTCGGCATCATGCCGAGCCACAGCTCGCCGTCGAGGAAGCGCACCTCCAGACCGGTGGTGCGCGGGGAGCCGTCCTTGCGGAGGGTGGCGAGAATGTGGTGGGTGAAGCCGCCGAAGCGGTCCTCGACGGTGCGGGCGAGGTCGGGTTCCGCCTCGGCGAAGGTTGCCCAGTTCGCTGTCATACGGTGAGTGTCGCGCCGATACCCGACATCTGCTGTCGGGTATGCGGCCATGCGGGCGCCGAGTGGTCCACGGTCGGCGTCTTCGCGCCGCATCTTTACAGAACTGCTCTGTTCTCCTGCGCTGACCGCCGGTAACTTCCGCCCCGTAAGCAAGCCAGTGCTGGAGGACGACGCATGCACGGGACGCCCCTGGGCTCCACTCCGCCCTCGCCCCTGCCCACCGACCGGCTCCAGTTCGCCATGCCGCCGATGCACGAGTCGCTCGAGGACGAACGCCGGCACCGCAAGGAACGGCTCGCCGGCGCGCTGCGGATCTTCGGGCGGCTCGGCTTCGAGGACGGCGTCTCGGGGCACATCACCGCCCGGGATCCCGAGTTCAGCGACTGCTTCTGGGTGAACCCCTTCGGGATGCCGTTCCGGCATGTCACCGTGAGCGACCTGGTGCTGGCCAACTCCGACGGCCAGGTGATCGACGGCCGCTACCACGTGAACCAGGCGGCGTTCACCGTGCACTCCCAGGTCCACGCCGCCCGCCCCGACGTCGTCGCCGTAGCCCACTGCCACTCGGTGCACGGGCGGGCGCTGGCGGCGCTGGCCGAGCTGCTCGACCCGATCACACAGGAGAGCTACGCCTTCTACGAGGACCACGCGCTCTACGACGCCTACTCGGGCGTGGCCGTCGACGCCCAGGAGGGCCGCCGGATCGCGAGCGCCCTCGGCTCGCACAAAGCGCTCGTGCTGCGCAACCACGGCCTACTGACCGTCGGCGACTCGGTGGACGCCGCCGCCTGGTGGTTCCTGTCGATGGAACGGTCCTGCCAGGTCCAGCTGAGCGCCAGGGCCGCGGGTCGCCCGGTGCTCATCGAGCATCGGCAGGCGGTGGCCACCCGGGAGCAGCTGGGCGGTGACCTGGTGGCCTGGATCAACTACCAGCCGCTGTGGCAGGACGTCAGCCGGAGCGAACCGGATCTGCTGAGCTGAGCGGGGTCACCGACGTCAGAAACCGCGTAGTACCACCGCCTTCGTCATCGCGAACTCCTCGTCCGTGAGGACCCCGTCGCGATGCAGTTCGCCCAACTCCCGCAGTCTGCGCAGGAGTACGTCGTGGTGGTCGGCCGGGGGCGGCACGGTTGCCGCGAGCCGGGGGCGGTCGGCGCCGTTCACGGCGGGGCGGCTGGACGGGTGCGGCAGACGGGCGGTGACTGCCGTGGCGACCAGGGCCGTGAGCAGATCACGACGGGCGCTGCCCCACAGGTCCAGGGCGTACGGGTCCTTTTCCGCGGGCAGTTCGGAGAACACCGTCTCGCGGGTCACGAAGCGCAGGAAGCCGTCCTCGTAGGACGTGTTGGGCAGCCACTCGACCTGGACGAGGTCGCCGATACCGATGATGCGCGGGCCGGTCGCCCGTTTGATCCGGTCGGAGGTCTCGGACCAGTCGATCCGAATCCGCGTGCCGTCGAACGAGACGGTGCCGTCGGAGGAGCGGACGGAGACGGGGACCGGCGGGCCCGGGAGCAGATAGGTCTTGGTCGGCTCCGTGGGGATCTGGTCCAGCAGCAGTGCCTGGCGGATCTCCTCGGCGACATACTCGGCGACCCCCGCACGGTCGGTGTCCACCGCCAGCCGGTACGGATTCGCCGCGTCCGGGAGCCGGCCGCCGGTCGCCTGGAGCAGCGGGTCGGCGCCCTCGCGCAGACGCATGCGCAGCCGCCCGCGCCTGCGTTCGGTTTCGAAGACGATGCTCGCGACCGCCTCGAGGGGGACGGCGATCTCCCCGTAGGTCTGCCGGAACAGTGGCACGGAGCGGTGGAGTCCCGGCGTGATCCGGACCGTCGTGCCGTCGAAGGCCCAGGTCCCGTCGCGCTGGATGATCTCGGCCATGGGGAAATTCTCGCAGCCGGGTCAACACGGTGGATTCCTCATCACTCGCCCCTCCCGGGCCCGCCGACCGGGAGGCGGGTGCGATACGGCACAATCCCCTCTCGTCGCAGGGGAGTTGTGGGCCGCCTGTGCGGTGACCGAAATCCTGGGTGGCCGATATCTGAGATGGGGCTGCCGGGCGCGGGGCCGGCGGGCTATAAGGCCTTGAGGCCATTGGGGCTCCGGGGCTTCGGGAGTCCGGGTAGTTGGGTCGCCGAGGCTCGGATCAGTGGGTTCTGGTCAGTCGGTTCTGGTCAGTGGGTTTGGTCAGCGGATCGTGGTCGGTGGGTCGTGAGGCATCGGGAAGGCGGGCGTCGGGCGTGGCGGTGCAGGAGGCTGGGCGGGGCAGCGCGGTGACGGGCGCGCACGGGGGCGGCTGCACCTGTGGGGACTGTCCGCACGGGGCGCGTGCGGGGCATCGGCGGGCTGTCGCCGCATTCCTGCAGAAACGGGACGAATTCGCGGCCGGACAGGGACTTCCGGCCGCCGTCGCCCACTCGGCCTCCGCCTCCCGGCAGTGGGTCTCCGAGGAGTTGACGCAGTCGGCGGAACTGGTCGCCGACCGCGGACGGGCCGAGGGCGCGGCATGGCTGGCACGGCTGTGGTGGCGTACGGCGACCGTGGTCTGGATCCTGGTCGTGGCGCTGCTGCTGGTGCAGGCGTTCACGGCGATCGGGGCCGGGTGGACGGCGGCCCGTACGGCCGGGCTGCTGGCGGCGCTGGTGACGGCCGGTGCGTTGACCGCGGCGTCGTGGTTCCACCGGGCGCGCGGTGGCGTGCTGGCACCGGTCATCGGTGAGGACAACCGGCTCTCCACATCGCGCGCGGTGGCCGGGGCCTGGGTGCTGTTCGTGGTGTACGCCGTACTCGTGCTGGTGGGCCGGCTGGCGGCGGCGTCCGGGCACGAGGAGCGCGACGCGCTGATCGCCGGGCTCGAACTGGGGCGGGCCGCCGGCGTGGTGACCGTACTCGCGGTGGTGTGCGGGATCGCCGTGCTGGTGCGGCGGGTGGTCGGGGTGCGGGTGCTCGGGCAGCGGTTGCAGAAGGTACGGGCGGACCGCCCTCGCGCGGCGGATCTGCTGACGGACGACTCGGGCCGGGGGACGTTCGCGGACATCCAGTACGTCGTGATCGGCGGGGTCGCCTTGCTGTTCGCGGCGGTGCGGTTGGGGCGGCGACCGGATCAGCTGCCCGACCTGCCGTGGGGACTGGCGGTGGTGGTACTTGTCTCGGCGGCGACATATCTGGCCGGGAAGTACGCGGAGGGCGGCCGGCCGGTGATCCTCTCGGTGGTGCGGGCGCGCGAGGCGGGGGATCTGGACGCGCCGATCCGAACCGGGGAGGACATCGAGATCCGGGGAGCCGGATTCGTGCCGCCCGGGGCGCAGGGGGCGGACCGGTTGTCGCGGCTGGTGGTGCGGATCGGGGCGGTGCATGTGCATGTGCCGCTGGTGCCGGTGGCCGGAGGGTTCAGCAACCCGACGGATGCGGTACTGAAGGTGCCGGTGCCGGCGGATGTGGAGTCGGGGCGGATGGAGGTGCGGGTGGTCACCGCGGCGGGCGTGGAGACGAACGGGTACGCGATCGATGTGACCGAGTGACAGTCCCTCCGCCCGCACGGCCGGAGAGGCACGTCCTGCCGCCGGCGACCGGCTCGCTGGTTGCGGAGATCCGGCGCTCGCACGGGGGTTCTCCTCCGCTTGGGCCGGTTGGACAATACAACTCTCAACTGTTGAGCGGCGCAGCCACTGCGTACGTATCGTTTTTCGAGGGGTCACGGCACGGCGGGCGAGAGGCGGCTACGGGCGATGACTCACGGTATGCACACGGACACGCACATCCCGCATCCCGGTCCCGGCCGGGGCTGGCGGGACACCGCCTCCCGATACGCCCTGCTTCCGCTGCGCATCTTTCTCGGCGTCACCTTCATCTACGCCGGCCTGGACAAACTCACCGACAGCGCCTTCATGAAGGACGCCGGTTCGGGCTCGATCGGCGACATGATGCGTGCCGTCCGGGACTCCGCGGCCATTCCGGCGCTGGTGGACATGTCGCTGGAGAACCCTGTCGCCTTCGGCTATGCCATCGCCTTCGGCGAGCTCGCCGTCGGTATCGGCACCCTCATCGGGCTGTTCGCCCGTTTGGCGGCGCTGGGCGGTGCGCTCATCTCGCTCAGTCTGTGGCTGACCGTGAGCTGGGCCTCCGATCCTTACTACTACGGCAATGACCTGGCTTATCTGATGGCTTGGCTGCCTCTGGTGCTGGCGGGCGCCCCCATGTTGTCCGTCGACGCCGCACTCCACTACCGGCGACGGCAGCGGGCGGGGGACTACCGCTAGCTCCAGCCGGTGGGGCTACGGGTGCCGGGCGTGAGCGCGCTCCCCGGTCAGCGGGGTTCGTGCGGGTGGTGCGAGGCCGGTGGTGGCGTGCGGGCCGGAGTGCGATGTCTGCGCATGCCCCGGGCCACCGTGCCGATCGCGCCTGCCAGGCACAGGCCACCGACGACCAGCGGGATCACCACGAACCACGGCGTATGCCAGGCGTCGGCCGCGTCGCCGATGAACAGGGCGCCGGTGGCGGTCAGCGCGGCGCCGGCCATCAGCCTTCCGGGCTGGAACTCATGACGCAGCACGGCTCACCTCCGCCTGTCCGACGCCGACGCTGAGATCGAGGTCCAGCGTGCCCGCCTCCTTGGTGCCCGCGGGCGGTGTCAGCGTCAGCTCCTTGTGCTTGCCCGGTGCCACGTCCACGTCCCGCTCGTCGTCGCCCGGCAACTGGATGTCCCCCACTCCCACGTCGATGCTCAGCTTCACGGTCACATCCTTGGGGACGATCACCTTCAGTCGGCCCACGCCCACATCGGCGCGCGTGGTCACCGTCCCGTCCCCGGTGAACCGCACCTCGGTCAGGTCCAGGGTGCCTACGCCCGTGCCGAGGTCGTACTGCTGCCGTACGTCCGCCACGGCCGCCGGCTGCCAGGTCCGCTCGATCCAGCGGGTGCCGATGTCCTTGGGCAGCGCCGCCGAGGCGGCCAGGAGGCCCGCGGTGATGACGGCCAGGAATATGGAGCCCGCTCCTGTGCGGCCCAGGAACGCGCTCACGGCTATGCCCAGGCCGATGACGAGCAGCGCGCAGGCCAGGCCGGTCTGAAGACTGGTGCCCAGGGCGTCGTCCTCCCAGGTCGCGCCGGTGCCGAGGGCGCCCGCCAGCAGGGCCAGCAGGAACACCCAGCCGCCTATCCATCGCGGGCCACGTGGCTTCGGCGGCGGGGGCCGGCGGGCTCGCAGGTCCTCGCGGCTGCTCCAGGTGGCGCCCTGGCCGATGTTGACCGCCGCAGCGATGTCGCGGTCGCGGGAGTCGCGAGGCCCCCACAGATAGCCCGTGCCGCCCTCGTGCGTGCCGTCCTTGACGATCGGGTCACGCCACCAGGAGGGGTAGGCGGCAGGCACCGGCGGTGCCTGGGCCTCCGGTGGGGCGTCGGCGACGGCCTGGGCGGCGAGCGGGTCCGGGTCGGGGGCACCGCGGTGCCGTGACCAGTACCCGGCGCCCGCGAGGAGGACGGAGAGGACCACGCCGAAGGCCAGCACCCCGCCGTTGCTCAGCAAGGTCAGGAACACGCCGCAGCCGATCAGCGCGAACAGCACCGCCGTCAGCGCCTGGCCGTCCACGCGGCCGGTCAGCAGCTTGCGCACCTCGTTCTCGTCCTCGTCGTCGTAGGGGACGAAGAGCCAGGCGAAGCCGTAGAACAGGAGGCCGAGGCCACCGGTCGCGGAGAGCACGGCGAGGGTGATCCGGAAGATCACCGGGTCCATGTCGCACTGCCGGCCGAGCCCGGCGCACACACCGGCCAGCATCTTGTGCCGCCGGTCGCGCCGGAAGCTGTGGGGCGGGCCGAGTACGCCCGCTTCGGCGGGCGCTTCCGTCTCCGCGCCCGGGTGTGCGCGCGGTTCCTCACCCGCGGCGCTCGCGGGTGCCGGGCCGGACGCGGGGCCCGCGGTGGGCACGCCGTCCGGCTCGGGCACGGAGCCCGCGGCGGGCTGGTGATCAGTCATGTGTCCATGGTGACGGGCGGGTCGGCGTGAGGGGAGTCGGAATGACCCTGGTCGGACCCTGATATCCGCCCTGAGGCCGGTGCGGGGAAACGTTCGAGAGGGTGTGCGCCGAAGATCAGGGGAGTCTAGGGGGTCGACCCTGATGCCTCGGTGGGCCGGTCGTGTGAACATCGATGGCATGCCGGAAGCCGCAGCAGCGCCACTCGCCGCACCGCGGCCGCCGCGCAAGCTCTACCGCAGCAGTGACGGACGCTGGCTCGGGGGCGTGGCGCGGGGGCTCGCCGGGCATCTCGGCCTGCCCGTCATCTGGGTGCGCCTGGTGTTCGTCGGCCTGTTCATGGCGGACGGCCTCGGTGCACTGCTGTATGCCGCGTTCTGGTTCTTCGTACCGCTCGGCGTCGGCGGTGTCGACGCGCAGCGGCCGTCCCCCTTCGCCACCGAGACCGCGGCCGACGGCCGTCGCAGACTCGTCGCCCGCAAGCCGGACAAGGGGCAGATCGTCGCGCTGCTCCTCATGGTCGTCGTGGCGATGGTCTTCGTCGGAAGCGTGGACCTGGGCAACGGCGCCAGGGCCTACCTCCTGCCCGCCGTCCTCGTCGGCGCCGGCGTCGCCCTGGTCTGGCGCCAGGCGGACAACGCCCGCCGGGCCCGCTGGATGGAGGTCGGCCGGCGCCGCCGCACCCTCACCCTGCTGCGCGCCGCGGCCGGCGTCGTCCTCGTCACCGCCGGCGTCTCCGGCATCTTCGTCCTCCAGGGCTCCGCCGCCCACCTCGGCTCCGTCCTCCAGGCGGCCCTGGCGGTCCTCGTCGGGATAACGCTCCTCGCGGGTCCCTACCTCGTGCGGATGACCCAGGACCTGTCCGAGGAGCGCCTGATGCGCATCCGGGCCCAGGAGCGCGCCGAGGTCGCCGCCCACGTCCACGACTCGGTGCTGCACACCCTGACCCTGATACAGCGCAACGCGGAGAACGCGAACGAGGTCCGCCGCCTCGCCCGAGCCCAGGAGCGCGACCTGCGCACCTGGCTCTACAAACCCGAGGGCACCGGCAAGGACGAGGCCGACGAGCCCGCCAACCTCGCCGACGCGGTCCGGCGCAACGCCGCCGAGATCGAGGACAAGCACGGCGTCCCCATAGAGGTCGTGGTGGTCGGCGACTGCCCGCTCGACGAGAAGACCGGCGCACAGATGCAGGCCGCGCGCGAGGCGATGGTGAACGCCGCGAAGTACGGTGGCGAGGGCGGCGCCGTTCAGGTCTACGCCGAGGTGGAGGGGAAGACCGTCTTCGTCTCCGTCCGGGACCGCGGTCCGGGCTTCGACCTCGACTCGATACCCGCCGACCGCATGGGCGTCAGAGAATCGATCATCGGCCGCATGGAGCGCCACGGCGGTACGGCCCGGCTGCGGGCGGTACCGGGCGGCGGCACGGAGGTCGAGCTGGAGATGGAGAGGGCGGAGAACACGTCATGAGCGAGCCGACCGAGGCGAACGAGCCCGTGGAGCCGACCGGCGGGAGCGCGGGTGAGCGGCATGTGCGTGTGGTCCTCGTCGACGACCACCGCATGTTCCGCACCGGAGTCCAGGCCGAGATCGGCCGCACCGAGCAGACCGGCGTCGAGGTCGTCGGGGAGGCCGACGACGTCGACCAGGCGGTCACGGTCATCACCGCCACCAGGCCCGAGGTCGTCCTCCTCGACGTGCATCTGCCCGGTGGCGGCGGGGTCGAAGTCCTGCGCCGCTGCGCCCCGTTGATGGCGGACGCCGAGCAGCCCGTCCGCTTCCTCGCGCTGTCCGTCTCGGACGCGGCGGAGGATGTGATCGGGGTGATCCGGGGCGGCGCCAGGGGATATGTGACGAAGACGATCACCGGCACCGACCTGGTCGACTCCATCTTCCGGGTCCAGGACGGCGACGCGGTGTTCTCGCCCCGCCTCGCCGGATTCGTGCTGGACGCCTTCGCGTCGACGGACGCGCCGCCGGTCGACGAGGATCTCGACCGGCTGACCCAGCGCGAGCGGGAGGTTCTGCGGCTGATCGCGCGGGGGTATGCGTACAAGGAGATCGCCAAGCAGCTCTTCATCTCCGTCAAGACGGTCGAGTCCCATGTCTCGGCGGTCCTGAGGAAGCTCCAGCTGTCCAACCGGCACGAGCTGACGCGGTGGGCGACGGCGCGCCGTCTCGTCTGATCCTGGCGTCGGCCGCCGCGCTCGCTCACGCCACCCGCGTGGCCCCCGCGAACGGCATCTCGTCGAGTGGTGCCACCCGGACCGGCGCCGAGGGGTTCGGGGCGTGGATCATCCGGCCGTTGCCGATGTACAGGCCGACGTGGCTGATACCGGAGTAGAAGAACACCAGGTCGCCCGGGAGCAGTTCGGAGCGGGAGACGCGGCGGCCGGCGTCGATCTGGGCGTAGGTCGTCCGCGGCAGGGAGAGGCCCGCCGAGCGGTAGGCGGCCTGGGTGAGGCCGGAGCAGTCGAAGGCGTCCGGGCCGGTCGCGCCCCAGACATAGGGGCTGCCGAGCTTGGAGTAGGCGTACGAGACGGCGGACGCGGCACGGGAGTTGGGGGCCTGTGCGGCGGCGGAGCCGGAAGGCGTGAGGGTGTCCCGGGGGCCGGTCGAGGAGCGGGCGGCACGGTCCGTGCCGTCGGCACCCAGCTGGGCGCGCTCCTCGGCGGTGAGTCGGGCGAGCAGGTCACGGGCCGCGTCCAGCTTGCCCGTGATGGTGTTCTTGTGCCGGCGCAGTTCGGACTGGCGGGACTTGAGGGAGTCCAGTTCGACGCGGGCGGCCCCGCGCAGTTGCTCGATCTCGCGTAGCTGTTTGCGGACGCCGGCCGCGGAGGTCGCCTGACGGTTGCCGGCCCGTTCGGCGAACTCGGCACCGTCCAGATAGCGGTCGGGGTCGTCGGAGAGCGCGAGCTGGAGGGCCGGGTCGAGGCCGCCGTCGCGGTACTGGGCCGCGGCCATCGAACCCAGTGCGTCCCGCGCCGCGTTGAGCTTCCCCGTCTTCCGTGCGGCCTCGTCCTGGAGCGTCCTGATCCGTCGCCGCGCCGTGTCCGCCTGCTCCTTCGCGCCGTTGTACTTCTCGGTGGCGACCTCCGCCTCCTGGTACAGCTTGTCCACCTTCGCCTTGACCTGCGCCGGCGTCAGCTGCGGCTCGGCGTGTCCGGTGCCGTCGAAGCCCGTCGCCGTCGCCGCGCCCGCGAGGGCGATCGTCCATGCCGTGCGGGCCGTAGTGCCGCCGGCCGAGCGTCGGCGGGGCTTTCGGTGCGCTGCCACGTGGACTGCACGTCCTTTCGTACGACCGCCTCGTCCCGTACGTCCGCCGGGCGGTGGACGCATGACGCCCCGGGGGAAGCGGCGGACCTACGGGCGCGTGGGGATGCGGGCACAGGGCCGCCCGGGGGCGGGTTACGCGTCCGGCGACGGCCCACACAGGGGGAGCGGGTCGCCGCCGGACTTTCTCGGCGGTGGTGTCCGACTGCCGCCCCTGGCCCGGGCGGCGGTGGGGAGCCGGTCACCTGGTGGAGGACGCTAAACCTCACTGTGACGGGTCGGTAACGCGTTGTGCGGAAGTGCGCTGAGCGGATCGGGGGTGACCGTAAGTGAGCGTGATTCCGAGGCGGAGGTGGCGGGTTCGCGCTGCGGGCTGACCGATGTGGGGCTTTCGGGGGTGGGCGGGGGCCGTGGGGTGCTATGGGGCGCATATATGCATGAACGGGCGCCGGGTGCGGGGAGGTGTCCGCGGTCCGGGGTAACCCTGGGTGACGGACTGGGGGACCTGGGCGGCGGGAGTGGGGCGGGCCTGGGTGACGGGGAGTGAGGCGGGCCTGGGGGACGGGAGTGGGGCGGTGTCGGGTGGTTGTCGCGCGCTGATTAGGCTCCGGCAGCATGGACGTACTCATCCATCTCTTCGTCGGCCTGCACATCGTCGGTATCGCCGCGCTGCTCGGTGGTTTCCTCACCCAGATGAAGGCGATGGGCCAGGGCGCCGCCCGGTTCGTCCCCGCGATGCTGCACGGGGCGCTGACCATGCTGGTCACCGGGGTGATCCTCGTCGGCCTCAATCAGGCGGACGATCAGTCCGTCGACAACATCAAGATCGGTGTGAAGCTGGCGCTGCTGATCGTGATCCTCGGGCTCGTCTATGTGAAGCGGGACGAGGAGAAGGTCGACAAGAGCCTGTTCGGGCTGGTGGGGCTGCTGACCGTGGCGAACGTCTTCATCGCCGTCCTGTGGACGTGACCTCGGCGTAGGACCGCACCGCGCCCACGGCGACCGCCAGCCAGGCCGACACGGCGATCCACATCAGTACCTCTCCCGGGGCCTCGAGCCACGGGACGTCGACGGCGGCGGCCACGGAGAGGGTCGCCGCCGCGGTCATGCCCATGGGGAACGCGGTCGCCCAGCGGCGTACGTCGTAGTGCGGCCTCGGCCAGGCGATCTCGGCGGCGAGCAGGATCACGTACCAGGCCAGGTCGAGGATCAGCAGGGCGACGGTCACCGTGTGCAGGACACCGCTGTCGTCGTCGTTCCACAGGTACAGACGGGCGCTGTCGGCGGCGATCAGCTTCGAACCGGCGAGCGCCGAGATGGCGAGGGCGCCGCCGGCCACCCAGTGATCGCCGGCGCCCCGGGCGATCTGCCATGGCTCGAAGCGGGTCAGCGCCACGGCATAGAGCAGCAGGCCGAGCCAGAACAGCACGAGGGCCGCGTGCGCGAGCCATGCCGTGTTGCCGGTGGCGGCGAGCGTCGCGGCCAGCACGGCCAGGCCCTCCGTGGCCACACAGCCGAGGAACACGGCGCCCGGCATACCGCGGTGCCAGTGCCGTACGACGGCGATGAGCAGGCCGGGCCAGAGCACGGCCGCCAGGGCCAGGAGGGCCTCGGCGAGGGTCTGCCAGCCGAGGGTGCTGAAGCGGGTGCCCAGTACGGCCGTTGCGGCGATGGCGGTGAGCGCGGCCGGGGTGGCCGCCTCCTGCATCCACCTCTGGCGGTCCCAGAGGAGGCGGGCGGCGAAGTCACCGGCCAGTGCGATCCAGGCTGCGCTTGCCAGGGCGAGGGTGATGCGGGACAGGGTCTCGTAGCCCGTGAGGTGCAGGGCCACCGAGACGATGCCGGTGGCCATGACCGCGGCGCCGGCTGTGGGGGGACGGTGCGACCACCAGGTGTGGAAGGGGGATGTGGGGGCGGTCGGGGTGGTGGTGGCGGGCATGGGGCGATGCTAGGGAGCGGGGTGGGGGTTGGGGGTGGGGCGCGCTCGGGGGTGGGGAAATTGGGCTGGGGTGGGGGTGGGGGTGGGGGTGGAGGTGAGGGCGGGGGGCGTGGGTTTGGGTTGCGGTTGCCCGTGCGGCTGCGGTTGTGGTGTTGGTGGGTATCTGTGCCGGGTGCCGGGTGCCGGGTGCCGGGTGCCGGGTGCCGGGTGTGGTGGGTGCTGTGCCTGCGGCGGCCCGTGGCTCTTCGGTGGGGGTGCGCGTAGCGCCTGCGGGTGAGTTGTGGGGCGGGGCCGTGCCGGGGGTGTCCATCCTCGGACCGGCGGTCGAGCGGCGATCAGAGGTTCTGTTTCTTGACGCCGGCACTGTGGGCGGACACCCCCCGGCACGTCTCCTTGCCGCCGTACGCCGCTGCGCCCTCAGGCCGGGCGGACCACGCTGTGGATCGACGACTCGCCGTCGTAGTAGACCGACTCCTCGCGGACGTACGTGCCCGGCTTGGGGGCGTGGATCATCATGCCGTTGCCGATGTAGATGCCCACGTGGGTGACGTCGTCGTAGAAGAAGACCAGGTCGCCGGGCTGGGCGTTGGCGATGGAGACGGTGGTGCCGGCGTTGACCTGGTCGTAGGTGACGCGGGGGATGTCCACGCCGGCGGCCTTCCAGGCGGCCTGGGTGAGGCCGGAGCAGTCGTAGGAGTCGGGGCCGGTGGCGCCCCAGACGTACGGCTTGCCTATCTGGGCGCGGGCGAAGGCGAGTGTCTTCTCGGCCTTGGTGGCGTACGAGGAGTCCGAGGCGCTGGAGTCGGACGACGACTCGCTGCTTTCCTGCTGGGCGGCCTCCTGGCGCTGACGTTCGGCCTCCGCCTGCTGCCGGGCCAGTTCCTCGGCCTTGCGCGCCGCCTCCTGCTGCTTGCGCTTCTCGATCGCGGCGAGGTGGGCCTTTTCCTGCGCCGTCAGCTTGGAGAGGAGTTCGCGGGCGTCGGACAGTTTCTTCTGGACCGTCGTCTTGGCCGTCTGGAGGTCGTTCTGCGACTCGGTGAGCGTTTCGAGGCTTTTGGTGGCCTCCTGGCGCTTCTTCATCGTCGCGGACTGCTGGGTGAAGTATTCGTCGACCGACTCCTCCTGACGGTCGGTCATACGACCCATCAGTTGGGACTGGTCGAAGTAGTCCTGCGGTGTGTCCGCGAGGAGGAAGGTCGCGGTGTCGGGGGCCACGGTTCCCGTGCGGTACTGGGCGGCGGCGTTGCGGCCCAGTTCCTCGCGCGCCTCGTTGAGCTTCTGGGTGCGCTTGGCGACGGCGTCCAGGAGGGTGTCGACGTTCTTGCGCTGCTTGGCGGTCCTGTCCTTGGCCGCGTTGTACTTCTCGGTCGCCGACTCCGCCTGGCGGTAGAGGTCGTCGACCTTCTTCTCGACCTCTTCGAGGCTCGGCTTGTCGTCCGTCGACGGGCTCGCGTTCGCCGACTGGGACAGCAGGGCTACGGAGGTGAGGGCCGCCGTGGCGAGGGCGGGGGTCCGTATGCCTGCTACGCGCGAACCAGCGGGGCGCGACTTGCGGTGCGACGCCAAGGGAGGCGACTCCTTCCACGTTCCGCCTACCGAGTTAGCTGTCGGGTTCGGGCGGGTGGTTCGGAAGGGTTGCCCTACGGCCGTTCCCGGGGAAGGGAAGTCGGGCCGATTCACCCCAAGTTCGGTGGGTCCCCGGCTCCGGTCGCTGTGGCGGACCGGACTCGGCGGAGGCCGTGCGGCCCGGCGTCGTTCGCCGGTGGGGGTCGTACGGCCTGTCCGGCACGGTAGCCAACTCGTGTGGCGCCTGTGAAGGTTGATGTTCGATATGCCCGATACATTTTCGTGACCTTCGGTCAGGGTGACGCAGATCATGGTTATTGGGGGTGGAGTTGCCAGCTTTTGTCCTGCTGTGAGGTGATCGGCGGAATGGGGTGGGCTGGTGTAACGGATCGTGATCGGGCGGTGCTGGAGGGTGGGGGGTGGGGCTCTTGGCTGATTGGGGAAGATCATCCGGATCTCGGAGGGGCGATGTTCTCGGGGTGGCGGCGGGCTGTCAGTGGGGCGCCCTAGACTCGGAGAGCGATGAGCAGCCTCTTTGACGACAGCTTCCTGGCGGACCTCAAGGCCCCTCGGGCCCACGAGGAAGAACACCCGCCACCGCCCGAGGACGATCACGCTCCGGAGTCGGTTCCGGACGATCTGTTCGGCGGGAAGTTCGACGTGCCGCCGGACCGGGACGACTACTACCGCGACGGCGCCCCGCGTCCCGCGCTCGACGCCGCCGCGCTGCTGGAGGGGCTCAACGAGAACCAGCGTGCGGCCGTCGTCCACTCCGGCACCCCGCTGCTCATCGTGGCCGGAGCGGGGTCGGGCAAGACGCGTGTGCTCACGCATCGCATCGCGCATCTGCTGGCCGAGCGGAAGGTGCATCCGGGGCAGATCCTGGCGATCACCTTCACGAACAAGGCCGCGGGCGAGATGAAGGAGCGGGTCGAGCAGCTGGTCGGCCCGCGCGCGAACGCGATGTGGGTGATGACCTTCCACAGTGCGTGCGTACGCATCCTGCGCAGGGAGAGCAAGAAGCTCGGGTTCACGTCATCGTTCTCGATCTACGACGCCGCCGACAGCAAGCGGCTGATGGCGCTCGTCTGCCGTGATCTGGACCTCGACCCGAAGCGGTTCCCGCCCAAGTCCTTCAGCGCCAAGATCAGCAACCTGAAGAACGAGCTGATCGACGAGGAGGACTTCGCCGCCCAGGCGACGGACGGCTTCGAGAAGACGCTCGCTCAGGCGTACGCCCTGTACCAGTCACGGCTGCGCGAGGCGAACGCCCTGGACTTCGACGACCTGATCATGACGACGGTCAATCTGCTGCGCGCCTTCCCGGACGTGGCCGAGCACTACCGCCGCCGGTTCCGGCATGTCCTCGTCGACGAGTACCAGGACACCAACCACGCCCAGTACGCGCTGGTGCGCGAGCTCGTCGGCACGCGTGAGCACCCCGTCGACGTGCCGCCCAGCGATTACGACGTCCCGCCCGCCGAGCTGTGCGTGGTGGGCGACGCCGACCAGTCGATCTACGCCTTCCGCGGCGCGACCATTCGCAACATCCTCCAGTTCGAGGAGGACTACCCGGACGCGACGACGATCCTGCTCGAGCAGAACTACCGGTCGACGCAGACGATCCTCACCGTCGCCAACGCGGTCATCGAGCGCAACGAGTCCCGCCGCCCCAAGAACCTGTGGACCAACGCGGGCGCGGGCGCCCGTATCACCGGCTATGTCGCGGACACCGAGCACGACGAGGCGCAGTTCGTCGCCGACGAGATAGACCGACTCACGGACGCGGGTGACGCGAAGGCGGGCGATGTGGCCGTCTTCTACCGGACGAACGCCCAGTCCCGAGTCTTCGAGGAAGTCTTCATCCGCGTCGGCCTGCCGTACAAGGTCGTCGGCGGGGTTCGGTTCTACGAGCGCAAGGAGGTCCGGGACGTCCTCGCGTACCTGCGGGTGCTGGCCAACCCCGAGGACACCGTGCCGCTGCGCCGGATCCTGAACGTACCCAAGCGAGGCATCGGTGATCGCGCCGAGGCGATGATCGACGCCCTCGCGCAACGGGAGAAGATCAGCTTCCCGCAGGCGCTGCGCCGCGTGGACGAGGCGTACGGCATGGCCGCGCGGTCGACCAACGCCGTCAAGCGGTTCAACACGCTGATGGAGGAGCTCCGTACGATCGTCGAGTCCGGCGCGGGACCGGCGACCGTGCTGGAAGCGGTCCTCGAACGGACCGGCTATCTCGCCGAGTTGCAGGCGTCCACGGATCCTCAGGACGAGACCCGGATCGAGAACCTTCAGGAACTAGCCGCCGTCGCCCTGGAGTTCGAGCAGGAGACGGGCGAGGGCGAGGCCTCCGGCGGGCTCGCGGACTTTCTGGAGCGGGTCGCGCTCGTCGCCGACTCCGACCAGATCCCCGACGAGGAGGAGGACGGCTCCGGCGTCATCACCCTCATGACCCTGCACACCGCCAAGGGCCTGGAGTTCCCGGTCGTCTTCCTCACCGGCATGGAGGACGGCGTCTTCCCCCATATGCGCGCCCTCGGACAGACCAAGGAGCTGGAGGAGGAGCGGCGGCTCGCGTACGTCGGCATCACGCGCGCGCGTGAGCGGCTGTATCTGACGCGGTCGTCGATGCGCAGTGCGTGGGGGCAGCCTTCGTACAACCCGCCCTCCCGCTTCCTGGAGGAGATCCCGGCGGCGCATGTGGACTGGAAGCGGACGGGGGCGACCGCGCCCGTGTCGTCCGGTCCGGCGGCCGGCGTGGCCGCCTCGCTGTCCTCGTCGCGCTCGCGCTCCTCGGCGTCGGGCGCGTCGGGCTTCGCCACTCGGCGGACCTCCGAGAAGCCGGTGGTCCAACTGGCGGTCGGCGACCGGGTCACCCACGACCAGTTCGGCCTGGGCACCGTGACGGCGGTCAAGGGGACGGGCGCGAACGCCGAGGCGACGATCGACTTCGGCGACACCAAGCCGAAGCGGTTGCTGCTGCGGTATGCGCCGGTGGAGAAGCTCTAGCCGGTTGCCGGTTGCCGGTTGCCGGTTGCCGGTTGCCGGTGCCCGTAGCCCGGTTATGTGTGCGCCTCCGCTGAGGGGTGGGGGCGCATGAGGAAGTCGATGGGGCGAACGGGGAATGGGGTACGCGCGGGGCGGTCGCGTATGGCAGGGAGTTGTACGACGTAACGGCCGCCGGGTCTTACGGGTTTACGACGGGTCGATCCCGTGGCTGCGCAGCCAGGACAGGGGGTCTATGGCCTCGCCACCTCCGGGGCGGACCTCGAAGTGCAGGTGCGGGCCGGTGGAGTTGCCGGAGTTGCCGGAGTACGCGATGGAGTCGCCGGCCTTGACCGTCGTACCCGAGGCGACGCGGTAGCTGGAGAGGTGGCAGTACCACGTCTCCGTGCCGTCCTTCGCGGTCACGATCATCATGTTGCCGTAGGCGCTGTTCCACTGGGTGCGGACGGTGCCGTCGGTCGCGGCCATGACTGTCGTGCCGTAGGAAACGGGGAAGTCGATGCCGGTGTGCAGGGACATCCAGTTGATGCCGGACTGGCCGTAGTACGCGCTGAGCCCGTGCTGCGCGACCGGAAGGGCGAACTTCGGACGCAGCCGCTCTTTACGGGCCGCCTCCTCGGCGGCCTTCCGCTTCTCGGCCGCCTGCTGGGCCTTGAGGTCGATGCGCTCCTGCGTACGGCTGGCCCGGTCGGCGAAGTCGTCGGCGCCGGCGGCGAGGGTCTCCAGCTGGGCGTCCAGCTTGTTGTTCGCGGTGGACGGCTTCACGGCCTCGCCGTCCGCAGCGGTCGCCGTCGTCTCAGGATCGTCGGTCAGGGTGCCTACCGAGGCGGCGGCGATGCCCGCGACGCCCATCACACACACCGACGGAACAGCGATCGTCAGCAGCGCGGAGCGCTTGGGGGGCGTACGGCGGCGGGAGCGCGCCCCGCTGCGGGAGGCGGCGCGGGGGGAGGGGGCGCGGGGGGAGGGGGCCGGGGCCGTCTCCTCCTGCTCGTCGAGGAGGGGGGTCACTTCGGGCAGTTGACCGGTGGCGGTCAGCTCGCTGTCGTCCCCGTCGGGGTCCTCGTAGCCGGTTTGGGCGGCGTGCTCGACCTGCTCGAAGTGGGCCGTGGCCTGCTGATCGAAGGATTCTGCTGACTGCTCGTACTCGTCGGCCGGCTGCGCGGTGGGGGTGGCGCCGCCGTCGGAGTTCCACTGGGTCGCGTCGTACGTCCCGGTCTCGAAGGTCTGCGTGCCCCATTCCCAGTGCTGGGTCTGGTCGGCCGGGGTGCCGGACTGGTCCGGCTGGGTCCAGGCGCTCGCATCCCACTGCCCGGAGGTGTCGTGACCGGTGGCCTGCTGCGGGACGAACGACAGCTGCTGATGGCCGGTTGTCCACGCCGTGGCGTCGTACGCGCCGGTGTCGTAGGCGGCGTGGTGCTGCGCCGCGTAGGCGTCGTAGTTCAGGGTGTGCTGGCTGCCCGTGGACCACTGTGTGGCGTCGTACCCGCCCGTGTTCTCGCCGGGAAGGCTGCCGAACAGGGGGTCCGCGTCGAAGGACGGGGTGGCGTGGCCGTGGCCTGTGGTGTCGAAATGAGTGGCGTCGTAGGCACCGTACGTGGTGGAGTCACCGTAATGGGCGTCCTGTGCGCCGTACGGCGCGTAGTGCGCCGAGGCGGCATCGGAAGCCGGAGTCGGGGAGGTCATGATCCCCGACGGGTGACGATCGTTCACCAACTTCTCTCTCGCCTCGACAACAGGGGCTGCCAGAGCAGTGCGGCGACTGTACCCGGCGGTATGCGGGCACGACAATCTTCGGCAGGTTTCGCGCGCGAAGGAAACGGGCATTCGGCCGTGTTTTGGCGGACTGCGGGCGCGAGTTTGGCCTTGTGTTCGAAGGCTGTTCGACGTCGCTCGGCTGTTCCGGGGGTGTGCGGCGAGGTGGTGTGCCCGGTGGGGGCGCGAGCCGTATGCGTATTCCGTGGGCGGGGCGTGGGTGGCGCATGGGCAGGGCGTGGGTGCGGCGTGGTGGCTCTGGGTGGTTCGTGGGGCGCGGGTGGAGGCCGCCGACGGTGGGTGGGCCTCGCCTTCTGGGGTGGGTGGTCCCTGTCGTGAGTCCTGCCTGCCGGCGCTCGTCGGTGGCCTCAGACCGGCGCCGGATCCGGCGCCGGGCCGGTGGGCCGGGGCCAGTGTGCCGGGGCCTGTCGTCGGGGCTCGTGGTCGGGCAGTAGCCGTTACGCCACGGTCAGGCCGTCGGCCTTCCTGGCTGCTTCCGCCTGCGGCCCCGCGGTGTCGAGTGCCTGCCGTATGCCGGTCGCCACGGCGGGGTGCACCGGCAGGGCGAGGTGGCCGATGCCGCTCACCCGGACGTTGTGCGCCAGCAGGTCCGGGTGGTCGATGCAGGCCGTTTCCAGCGGAACCATCAGGTGGTCGAGGTCGCTCCAGAAGCTCACGAAGTGCGTACGGCAACCGGGTGCCGGGCCGGCCAGTTCTTCCAGGACCGCTGAACCCGGGCGCATCTGACGCACGATCGGATGCGCGTTGGCCAGCGGGACGACCCGGGTGCCGGAGTGCGGAGTGCCGAGCGTGACGAGTGTGCGGACCCTGAGGTCGCCGCCCAAACACTGCACGTAATAGCGCGCTATCAGCCCGCCGAGGCTGTGTCCGACCATGTCCACCTGGTGGCTGCCGGTGCGCTCGCAGATCTCCTCTATGTGGCGGCCGAGCAGCTCGGCGGCGGCGCGGATGTCACAGGTCAGCGGTGAGTAGTTGAGCGACGCGACCTGGTGCCTGCCGTGCTGGGCGAGACTGCGGCGCAGCAGGACGAAGACCGAGCGGTTGTCGATGAAGCCATGCAGCAGGACGACGGGGGTTTTGGTCTCCGTCGGCAGTTGCGCGGTGTCGTGTGGGGGGAGCGCGGGGGCGGCCCGGCGCTCCTGCGCGATACCGGACGGATACAGGAGCAGATGTCCGGCGAGGATCGCGATCTCCAGGGCGGTCGCCTTCAGCAGGGCCAGGGAGAGGCCGGCCAGTCTGCTCGGGAGCAGGCGCCGACAGAGCGGAAGAAAGGGAAGTGCTGCCCCGGTGACCTTCATGGCCGACCTCCTTGTGGCACGCAGGAGGACGGCTCCGGCCCCCGTGTGCCCTCGTTTAAGTCGCGGCGGAGGTGGTCGGCGGGGGGTGTGGAGGGGCGCGTGGGGGCAAGCGAGGCGCGTGGCGTGCGCCGGCCCGGGTGGCCGTGGTGCGTCGATCGCCTGACGAGGCTCCCTGTCGGTGTCGGCGACGAGGCTCCCCGCTGTCGTGCCTTACCTGCCCTACGTGCCCTGCCTGCCACCGTCGATGCGCAGCACCGCCACGTCGCGCGGCTTGTGGCGCGGTGGTGCGGCGACCTCGTTGCGGCTCCCGTTGCGCATGGTCCCGCTGCGGCGCGTGTGCCGCAGACTGTTGCGGCCCGTGTGCCGCAATGATGTGGAACGGTGCGCGGCGAACGTGTCCCACCGTGTGATTTCCCCCTCGGTCTGCACCGCGAAACTGCCGGTTGCGGGATGCTGGAGATAACGTTCGTTCACTTCCCGGGCAGTGAGGCTCGGGGCGTCCGTGCCGGGATGGTCCGTCCGGCGCCGTGAGCGGCGGACAATGCGATACGTGCACCATGTATGGCATGTGCGCCAAGTGCGGCATAACTCATATATGAGCGGTACTTGTCGGTACGGATGTATGTAGTCGCTTCATGGAGGCAGTGATGGGTGTGGCAGCCGGTCCGATCCGCGTGGTGGTGGCCAAGCCGGGGCTCGACGGCCACGATCGAGGAGCCAAGGTCATCGCGCGGGCGTTGCGCGATGCCGGCATGGAGGTCATCTACACCGGGCTTCACCAGACGCCCGAGCAGATCGTCGACACCGCCATTCAGGAGGACGCCGACGCCATCGGCCTCTCCATCCTCTCCGGTGCCCACAACACGCTCTTCGCCGCGGTGATCGACCTCCTCAAGGAGCGCGACGCGGAGGACATCCAGGTCTTCGGTGGCGGAATCATTCCTGAAGCGGATATTCCGCCGCTGAAGGAGAAGGGCGTCGCGGAGATCTTCACCCCGGGGGCCACGACACAGGCGATCGTGGACTGGGTGCGGGCGAATGTCCGGCAGCCTGCTGCCTCCGGCGGTTGAGCCGACTTCGGTGTGTGCGGTGCGGTGCACTGCGGTGCACAGCGGCCGTGGGGTGGCGTGGCGTGGTCCGGCGGGGGCGGCGGCTGTTCCCCGGCCTGCGGCTCCGTTCACACCCGCGCCGGGCTGAAGCGGCGCTACTTGCCGCGGCCCTGAGCGGCACCGCACGCCTCGGCCCTGACGAGGGACTGCGCGCCGAGCCCCTGACGGGGCACTGCGCACCTCGGCCCTGAGGGGCACTGCGCACCTCGGCCCTGACGCGGCACTGCTCGCCTGGGCCCTGAACAGGCCGGACCTCAAGCGTCGGGCGGACCGGGTGGCATCAGCTCGTCGATCATGGCTGCCCGCAACCGTAGCGTCGTGACCAGGCGCTGGAACGCCTCCGCCCAGTACCCGCCGGCTCCCGGTGACGCGTCCTCCAATTCGTCCGGTATCGCCAGCAGAGCGTCGAGCCGGTTTGCCTCCACCGGGTCGAGACAGCGCTCGGCCAGCCCCATCACTCCGCTGAAACTCCATGGATAACTCCCCGCGTCCCGCGCGATGTTGAGCGCGTCCACGACCGCCCGCCCGAGCGGCGGAGCCCACGGCACCGCACACACCCCGAGCAGCTGAAACGCCTCGGACAGGCCATGCGTCGCTATGAACCCGGCGACCCACTCGGCCCGCTCGGCGGAGCCCAAGGTCCCGAGCAGTTTCGCGCGCTCGGCCAGCGAGACCGCGCCCGGACCGCCGGCCTCCGGTGCCGACGGCGACCCGAGCAGCGCCCTCGCCCACTCGCCGTCCCGCTGTCGGACCGCCGCACGGCACCATGCCGCGTGCAGCTCGCCCTGCCAGTCGTCCGCCACGGGGAGCGCGACGATCTCCTGAGGTGTACGGCCGCCGAGCCGGCCCGGCCACGCCCCGAGCGGCGCCGCCTCCACCAACTGACCGAACCACCAGGACCGCTCACCCCGCCCCGGCGGCGCCTTGGACACCACGCCGTCGCGTTCCACACCCGCGTCGCACTCGTGCGGTGCCTCGACGCTGATCGTCGGCAGGTCCTGTGTGCGGTCCAGCGCCACGCACGCCCCGGCGCGCACGGCCATCCTCGCGGCGAGCGCCGAGCCGGGCAGCGCCGAGAGCAGCTCGGCCGCCGTCGCCCGGACATTGCGGCTCCGGTCTGCCAGCGCCTGCTCCAGGAACGGCTCGTCCTGCGGGCTCAACCCGGTCCGCAGCGAGTCCAGGAACATCAGCCGGTCCTCGGCCCGCTCAGTCGCCCAGGTCGTGGTGAGCAGCTCGCGTGCGGCGGCGGGCTTGCGTGCACGGATCGCGGCGAGCAGGGCGACGCGCTCGGCGAACAGGCCCTCCTGCCAAAGCTGTTGCACCTCGGCCGCATCGTCGAGGTGGGGCAGCGCCGCGCCCCCGCCGGGTGCCGCACGCAGGGCGAAGCGCCAGTCGGGGTTCAGCCGGGCCAGCCACACCGCCCGGGAGCCCGCGAACCGCAATGCCGCCGGCCGCAGATCCGTCCGTCCCCTCGCCGCGTCCAAGAGCGCGGGCAGCGCCTGAGGAGGGGGCGCGAAACCGTGGTCGTTGGCTGTGGCGAGCCACTGCGGCAGCAGCTCCATGAGGTCGGGTGCGGTGCCTCTGCGGCCACCGCCCCCCGCGCCGGGGCGGTCCGCCAGCAGCATCGCAAGCCTGCGGGCTGCCGCCGGGGGCAGCGCCGGTCGCGGGTCGTCCGGGGCCGGCTGTGGCCGCCGCGCCGCCGGCGCCGGGCGCAGACCGGCCCGCCTCCGCACCGTCTCCATGGCAGCCGCGTCCAGCAGTGCCACGGGGGCCTCGCGGCCCGGTGGGCGGTCCGGGGGCGGGCGGCGGTCCGTCCCCAGCAGTGCCGTGGTGACGAGGTCCTCCCAGGCGGGCGGTGCCGACGACGCGGCGGGAGCGGTAGGGCTGGTCATCGGTTCATTCCTCTCTGTCGATCTGGCATCTGGCATCTGGCGATCTGTCGATCTGGCGATCTGCTGAGCGTGGGGGCGGCCCGCCGCCGGGTGTGTCGATCCGCCCTCGGATGAGGGCGGTCCGCCCTGGTTGGCCCGGTCTCTCGTGCCGAGGCGGCGGCGGTCCGCCACGTCCCGACGGCCGTGGACGCGGTCGCCGGGTGCTGCGGCGGGTATCCGTCGGTGGCCGGCGATCCGGCCCCGGCCGTCGGGGGCCTGCCGCGCCGGGACGGACGTTTCGCCCGAGTGATGGGCGAGCGGCTGCCCACCCGGACTTCGCAGCGCGACGCGTCGCTCAGCACAGCTGCACCGCCTCTCCCGCGCCCTCCGGCCAGGCGGTCAGCGGCGTGAAGCCGCGGTGGCCGCACTCGCCGAACACCTTGACCGGCGCGCCACCCGACAGCGCGATCAGACGCCACAGGCCCGGGCGGGCACGGGCGGCCGGGGAGAGCGGCAACGCCGTGTCCGTGTCGGCGTCCGCCAGCTGCCAGGAGTCGCCGTCCGGGGTCGGTACGACCCGGTTCAGCGTCACCGGCACGGAGTCCAGCCAGGGATCGCCGCGCAGTGCCTCGCCGTACCGGGCCGTCGCCTCGGTCGTCGTCACACCGGGTGGTCGTATCGCCGCCGGCGCGGGCGGTGCGAACTGCTCGCCCAAGGAGGCCCGCAGCTGTCCCGCCCCCGGATACGCCGACACCTCGGCTTCCAGGGTCAGCCCCACCGGCAGAGCCAGCTCCGGGGCGCGGCCGGCGGCGCCGTAGGAGAGGAGCAGCGCGGTACGGTCCGAGTCGGCGCCGTACAGCCATATCCGGCGCGTCGTGAGCTTTGTGTCAGCCGTGTCGTACTGGGCCAGCACCAGCCAGCGGTCCCGCACGGGCTTGCCGTCCGCTGACGCGGGAAGGCCGACGCGGGAGCGGACCGTGTCCGCCAGGTCCGCGGGCAGCTCCTCGCGGCGCAGCCAGCCCTGGTCGAGGAGGTGGAGCAGGGCGCACTCCTCGAGCAGACGCACCGGCCAGCCGGGACCGGACGCCGGGATGGTCCCCAACTCCCGTACCCGCGCGGCCAGGCCGGGGGCCTGCGCGTCGACCATGCGGGCCGCCATCTCTTCCCATTGGCCGTACCCGGCCTGTTCCGCACCGGCCAGACCGGCGCGCAGCAGGTCGGCCAGGCGCTGCTCCAGCTCCGTCGCACCCGCGGTGACCCGCATGGCCCGGCGCTCCGCCCTCCGCCGAGCTGCCTCCGGGTCACCTACCCCGGAGGCGGAACCGGACGCGTCCGCAGCCCGCTTCTCCTCTGCCCGCTGCCTTCTCCCCCTTATCCACTGCTCCGCCCAGTCCGGCGGCGACCCGGGCGGTACCGCGTCCTCTACGCCCGCCCAGAGCAGCAGCAGCCCGAGCGCGTGCTTGCACGGGAACTTCCGGCTCGGGCAACTGCACTTGTACGCGGGCCCTGTCGCGTCCGCGATGTCGACGACCGTCTGATACGGCTTGCTGCCACTGCCCTTGCACAGCCCCCACACCGTCCCCTCGTCACAACTGCCCGCCTCGGACCATGGCCCGGCCCCACCGAGTTTGCTTCCCGCTTTGCGTGACGCGGGGTCAGGCGCCAGTGCCAGCACCTGGTCCGCGGTCCAGCGCACCCCCTGCTGAGTCATGCCATCGAAGGTAGATCCCCCCACTGACAATCGCCCTCGACCAAGGTCCCGCGGTCGGCCCGGCGAGGGCGTTTTCGCAGGTCGGATCGCGTTGTCAGTGGCGTGGTGCAACGTGGATGCCAGATCCGAAGCGGCTGAACCGGTCGAGCTGGAGGGGGACTTTGCCATGCCTGTGTCCGTAGATCCGACAACCGCCGCAGCAGGGGAGACGGCGGCGGCCGAGGCGTTGCGGCCGCATGCCGAGGACGCCTTTGCCGAGGAACTCGCCGCACTGGCCGCGCAGGACGACCGTCCGCGCCCGGCCCGCTGGAGGATGTCGCCCTGGGCCGTGGCCACCTATCTGCTCGGTGGCACGCTGCCGGACGGCACGGTGATCACACCGAAGTACGTGGGTCCGCGCCGCATCGTCGAGGTCGCCGTCACCACACTCGCCACCGACCGTGCCCTGCTGCTGCTCGGGGTGCCCGGCACCGCGAAGACCTGGGTCTCCGAGCATTTGGCGGCGGCCGTCAGCGGCGACTCCACACTGCTGGTGCAGGGCACGGCCGGCACACCGGAGGAAGCGATCCGGTACGGCTGGAACTACGCGCAGCTGCTCGCGCACGGCCCCAGCCGTGACGCCCTGGTGCCGAGCCCTGTCATGCGGGCCATGGCGGACGGGATGACCGCACGCGTCGAGGAGCTGACCCGTATCCCGGCCGACGTGCAGGACACGCTGATCACGATTCTGTCCGAGAAGACACTGCCCATACCGGAGTTGGGGCAGGAGGTGCAGGCGGTTCGCGGGTTCAACCTGATCGCCACGGCCAACGACCGCGACCGCGGCGTCAACGACCTCTCCAGCGCCCTGCGCCGCCGGTTCAACGCGGTCGTGCTGCCGTTGCCGGAGAGCGTCGAGGCCGAGGTGGACATCGTCTCGCGCCGCGTCGACCAGATCGGCCGCTCGCTCGACCTGCCGACGGCGCCCGACGGCATCGATGAGATCCGCCGCGTCGTGACCGTGTTCCGTGAGCTGCGCGACGGGATCACCGCCGACGGCCGCACGAAGGTGAAGACGCCGAGCGGCACGCTCTCGACCGCCGAGGCGATATCCGTCGTCACCAACGGCCTGGCACTGGCCGCTCACTTCGGTGACGGTGTGCTGCGCTCCGGGGATGTCGCCGCGGGCATCCTCGGCGCCGTGGTCCGCGACCCGGCAGCCGACCGGGTCGTCTGGCAGGAGTACCTGGAGGCGGTCGTGCGTGAACGGGACGGCTGGACGGACTTCTACCGAGCGTGCCGGGAGGTGAGCGCGTGAGCGACGACCTGGGGTGGGGCCGCCCGAGCGGCGGATCGAAGACGGGCGGCGGATCCATGGCAGGCGGTGGATCCATGGCAGGCGGTGCTTCCGGACGGCAGGGGGCGGGCCGGGCGGCGCGAGCACGGAGGCTGTCAGCGCGGAGGCTGTGAATGGGATCGGTGCGACGAGCCTGAGGGCGGGCGCAGAGGGGGAGCGCTGGGGGTGCGCGCAGAAGGGGAGCGCCGAGGCGTGAGCACGGGTGAGCGAGGGGGCGCGAGGGCGGCGGTGTGAGCACGGGCGGCGGGAGCGGGGATACACGTGGGTGCAAGGCGAGGGGGTCGATGTGACAGGCGTTGAGAGGGCGGGGAGCCAGGTGGCGGACACGGGCTCGGGCGAGGCGAGGGCAGTGCCGGCCGGGCCGGGTACGTCGATCGCACCGGCTCCCGTGTCCAGGCCGGCGGGGCCGCTGCTGCTCGGCGTACGGCACCACGGGCCTGGGTCGGCCAGGGCGGTGCGCGCCGCGCTGGACACGGTCCGGCCGCGCGCCGTACTGATCGAAGGGCCGCCCGAGGCCGATGCCCTGGTCCCGCTCGCCGAGGACGAGGCCATGCGCCCGCCGGTCGCCCTCCTCGCCCACGCCGTGGACGAGCCCGGCCGGTCGGCCTTCTGGCCACTGGCCGAGTTCTCCCCGGAGTGGGTTGCCATCCGCTGGGCCCTGGAGCACCGGGTTCCGGCCCGCTTCATCGACCTTCCGGCGACGCACACGCTGGCGTGGGGCAGGGACGAGGCGGAGCTGGGGCCCACCGACAAGCCCGGTGACAAGCCCGGTGACAAGCCCGGTGACGAGCCCGGTGATACGCCTGGTGACGAGCCCAGGGGAGCGCGGGCCGGCGAGGAGGACGTCCGGGCCGATGTCCGGGCCGATGTCCGCGTCGACCCGCTTGCCGTGCTCGCCGAGACCGCCGGGTACGACGATCCCGAGCGGTGGTGGGAGGACGTCGTGGAGCACCGGGGAGGGGGCGACGGGGATGTGCTCGCGCCGTTCGCCGGGCTCGAGGAGGCCATGGGGGCACTGCGGGAGGTGTACGGAAGCGGGGGGCACGAGCGGGATCTCGTGCGCGAGGCTTACATGCGGCTCCAAGTGCGGGCGGCGCAGCGGGAGTTCGGTGACGCGGTCGCCGTGGTGTGCGGGGCGTGGCATGCGCCTGCCTTGCGGCAGCGGAGCACCGTGGCCGCCGACAAGGCACTGCTGAAGGGGTTGCCGAAGGTCAAGGTCGAGATGACCTGGGTGCCCTGGACTCATCGCCGGTTGGGCCGGGCCAGTGGATACGGGGCGGGGATCGACTCGCCGGGGTGGTACGGGCACCTCTTCGGCGCGCCGGACCGGCCGGTCGAGCGGTGGATGACCAAGGTGGCGGGGCTGCTGCGCGACGAGGACCGGATCGTGTCCTCGGCGCATGTGATCGAGGCGGTGCGGCTGGCGGAGACGCTCGCCGCGATGCGCGGGCGGCCGTTGCCCGGGCTGAGCGAGACGACCGACGCGGTGCGGGCCGTGATGTGCGAGGGCTCGGACGTGCCGTTGGCGCTGGTGCGGGACCGGCTCGTCGTGGGGGACGTACTGGGGGAGGTGCCTCGGACGGCGCCGGCGGTGCCGTTGCAGCGGGACCTCGACCGGATCCAGCGTCGGCTGCGGATCAAACCGGAGGCGCTGGAGAGGGAGTTGGAGCTCGACCTGCGCAAGGAGAACGACGCCGGGCGCAGCAGGCTGTTGCACCGGCTGCGGCTGCTCGGCGTGGAGTGGGGCGAGGCGGTCGCGTCGCGGGGGAGCACGGGGACGTTTCGGGAGACGTGGCGGCTGCGATGGGAGCCGGAGCTGGCGGTGCGGGTCGCCGAGGCCGGGGTGTGGGGGACCACCGTGGTCGGCGCGGCGACCGCCAAGGCGGAGGCCGACGCTGTGGCCGCACAGGGCCTCGCCGACGTCACCGCTCTCGCCGAACGCTGTCTGCTGGCCGAACTGCCGGACGCGCTGCCCGCGGTGATGAGCATCCTGGCCGACCGGGCGGCCCTCGACGCCGACGTAGGCCATCTCGCCCAGGCACTGCCCGCGTTGGTCCGTTCCCTGCGGTACGGCGATGTGCGCGGCACGGACACCGGGGCGCTCGCGGAGGTCGCCGCGGGCCTCGCCGAGCGCGTCTTCGTCGGGCTGCCTCCGGCCTGCGCCGCACTGGACGCGGACGCCGCGCAGGAGATGCGGCGGCATGTGGAGGCGGTGCACACGGCGGTGGGGTTGCTTGGGGACGTGGCCGCCTCGGGAGAGGCGGGCGGCGTCTCGGGTGGCGAGGGCGCCCAGGGAGTGCGCGCGGCCCCGAACCCGTCCGTGATGGCCCTGGGCCACGGCGATCTGCGCGACCGATGGCACGGGGTGCTGCGGGTGCTGTCCGGGCGGGACACCGTGCCCGGTGTCATCAGGGGGCGGGTCGTGCGACTGCTGCTGGATGACGGGGAGTTGACGCAGGGTGAGGCGGCACGGTTGATGGGGCGCGCGTTGTCGCCAGGGACGCCGCCGGGGGATGCGGCGGCTTGGATCGAGGGGTTCGTCGGTGGGGGCGGCGGCGGAGGGATGCTGCTCGTGCACGACGAGCGGCTGCTCGGCCTGGTCGACGCGTGGCTGACCGGGGTGTCGGCGCAGGCGTTCACGGATGTGCTGCCGCTGTTACGGCGCACCTTCTCGGCCTACGAGCCGGGGGTCCGGCGGACCTTGGGCGAGCTGGTCCGGAGGGGACCGGGGGAGCGAAGAGACGGGGGGATCGGCGGTTCGGGCATACCCGGCTTCGCCGCCGAGCTCGACTTCGGGCGGGCGGACGCCGTGGTGCCGGTGGTGCGGCTGCTGCTTGGCCTGGACCGGGTGGGGGCGGGCACGGGGCACGCCCGCTATGACAACGACCTTGTGGGGGCGACGGGATGACGACTGACCTGGTGATGGAGGCGAGGGAACGGGCCGGAGCCGTGGGCGGGGTGGAGCAGTCGTACGGCTTCACCGCGCAGGGCCGGCCGACGACGAGGACCGTTTCCGTGATCCCGCTGTGGGAGCGGCAGGAGGGGCAGGAGCCGCAGGAGTGGCAGAAGCGGGGGCAGCGGTGGGAACGGGCTCGTGGCGGAGTGAGCCGATGACGACCGACGCAACGGACCCCGCTCAGGAGCGGCTGCGGCGGTGGCGGATGGTGCTGGGAGGGGAGAACGCCGACGGCACCGGGTACGCGCTCTCCGGGCGGGACGCGGCGATGGACGGGGCGTTGTCCGCTCTCTACGGCAAGAAGGACAAAGGGCAGCCGGGGAAGGACCGTTCGGCCGGGCTCGGGGCTTCGGCGCCGTCGGTGGCACGGTGGCTGGGGGACATCCGGACATACTTCCCGTCCTCCGTCGTCCAGGTCATGCAGCGGGACGCCATAGACAGGCTCGGGCTGTCCACGCTGCTGCTGGAGCCGGAGATGCTGGAGGCGGTCGAGGCGGACGTGCACCTGGTGGGCACGTTGCTGTCGCTGAACAGGGCGATGCCGGAGACCACGAAGGAGACGGCACGTGCCGTAGTGCGCAAGGTCGTCCAGGACCTGGAGAAGCGGCTCGCCACTCGCACCCGGGCCACCCTCACCGGGGCACTGGATCGTAGTGCCCGTATCAACCGGCCACGCCACCACGACATCGACTGGAACCGCACCATCGCGGCCAACCTCAAGCACTACCTCCCGGAGTACCGGACGATCGTGCCTGAGCGGCTCATCGGGTACGGGCGGGCGTCGCAGTCCGTGAAGAAGGAAGTCGTCCTCTGCATCGACCAGTCGGGGTCGATGGCGGCCTCGGTGGTGTACGCGTCGGTTTTCGGGGCCGTGTTGGCGTCCATGCGGTCCATCGACACGCGGCTCGTCGTCTTCGACACCTCCGTCGTCGACCTCACCGACCAACTCGATGATCCCGTCGACGTCCTGTTCGGCACCCAGCTCGGCGGTGGTACGGACATCAACCGGGCGCTCGCCTATTGCCAGTCGCAGATCACCCGGCCCTCGGAGACGGTGGTGGTGCTGATCAGTGACCTGTACGAGGGAGGCATACGGGACGAGATGCTCAAGCGAGTCGCCGCGATGAAGGCGTCGGGGGTGCAGTTCGTGGCGTTGCTGGCGCTGTCGGACGAGGGGGCGCCCGCGTACGACCGGGAGCACGCTGCCGCGCTCGCTGCGCTGGGCGCACCGGCGTTCGCCTGCACGCCCGATCTGTTCCCGGAGGTGATGGCGGCGGCCATCGAGAAGCGGCCCATCCCGGTCCCGGACGCCGGCTGAGGGACCGGGCGAGGGCGTCGAGGAGGGGCCAAAGAGGGGGGGTGAGGAGGGGCCAAAGCGGAGGAGTGATCAGGCGGGGCGATGAGTAGGGGTCATGAGGTGGGGTGACGAGGTGGGGAATGGCGAGTAGTTGCCGGTGATTTGTCGACCTGGTGACGACCGACTTGGTGCAGCAAAACGGACATGCGTACCCATCGGTAGCAGGGGGCTTGCGCGACCTCGGGAGGGGCGTGCAAGGATCGATGCCGCTTCAGCGGTGCGCCCCGCGCGCCGCTCGTCCGTACCGCGTCGCGCCGACTGGCTGCTCGTCACGCGTACTTCGTTCCGCCGCACGGGAGGACCACCTCGCCTTGACCTGGCCAGCCGCTCTGCCTGTTGCCGCTCTGCGCGTCGTGCGCACGGCGGCCGGGCGGCGTGCGCTTCAGGTGGCGTTGCTGGTGAGTGGTTTGTTCGCGCTCGGGTTCCTCTGCGGGGAGCGGGCGCATGCGGCGGATGGGGTGCCGGTGGGTCCCGGTGCCGACCTGGTTTCGTCATCGGCCTCGGTCTCGGCGCCCTTCGGCTCCGATGAGCTTCCTGCGACGAGGGGTGCGGTCGAGCGGACGGTGAGCGGCCTGGGCGGAACGGGCACACACAGCCCGGCCGAGCCTGGCCCTGACGCGAACGTAGAGATCCAGGAGTCTCACGGCGCCGTTCGCAACGACGGTGCTGACAGCCCCGTCGACCTGGCCGACCCGGCTCGCCGTCCCGTCACCGAGCGGGTCGTCCAGGGTGTGCCGGACCTACCTGCGCTGCCATCCTTGCCCGCGCTGTCGTCCCCGCCTCGGCTGCCGGAGTTGCCCGTGCTGCCGGCGGTGCCGGAAGCTCCGAACTGGCCGGGGATGCCGGGCGTTGAGGATCCGGCTCTGCCCGCCACTCCTGGGCTTCCTGATGTCCCACGTCTCCCCGGCACGCCGTTCTTCCCCGCTGTTCCCGGTCACACCCCGCCCGCGACCGTCACCACCACTCCGCAGCCTGGGCAGGGAGCGTCCGGCGAAAGCAGCGGGCGTGAGCGTGCCGACGAAAGCTTTGCCCGCGGCTCCGTGACCGTCACCTACGGTCCGCAGTACGTCGCCCATGCCGAGGCCGACGCGCCTCATACCTCCGCAGCCACCGACGCGCGCCGCACCGCGCCCATAGCCCACCTCCCCCTGCGGTGGGTGTCGGTTGATCAGCCCGGTGTGGTGGGCAACCGTTCGGCGGGCGACGGAGGCGGGTCGCGGCACGGGGACGCGCAGGCCGTTTCGGTCGACCAGCGGGCGCTGCTGCTGTTGGTGCCGGGTGCCGCCGCCCCCGTCGAGGCGGACGACATCCAGGACAGGCACGGGGACATACCGGTTTCCCCCGCGTAGGCCAGTAGGCAGGCGGCCCCTCGTCGCAGATCTGCGACGCGGGGCGGAAACAGCATTGCCTGTCCTTCTGTCCGGACCTCCCCGTTCCGGATGTCCCCAACCGTCCGAAGCCCCGGAGCCTTTCGCATCTCTGTTCCTCCGCTGGCCTTCGGAGCACCAAGATCTAGGGATCCGACGTATCCATGAACAAGAACATTCGCCGTTCGATCGTCATAGCCGCCGGTGTCACCGGCGCCTGGGCGCTCGGCTCCACCGCCGCCAGTGCGGACGAGCTGCCCGCCTCCGCCCTGTCCGTGCCGGACGCGACCGCCGACACGACTGACACAACCGACATCGCCGGCAGCACCACTGACGTGACCGACGCGACCGCAGCAGCGGCCGACCGCGCCGCCGCCCCCGGCCTCCTCGGTGCGGTCACCGGCACCGGCACCCGGACGAGCCTCGACGGCACCGTCTCCGACGTGACGGGCGCCGTTTCCGGCATCACCCACGGCGCCACCGGCAAGGCCACCTACCCGACGGGCACGACCGACCCGACCGGCGACACCGGCACGGCCGAGCAGGCCCGCCGCTACGTCAACGGCGACTTCGGCGTCCCGAGCTCGCCCCGCACCACAGCCGGCGAGGCGGCCAAGGTCCACAACGCGGCCCAAGCCATCCAGGGCGCCAAGACCGCTCGCGCGCACACGGCCGCGGCACAGGTCGGAGCGCAGGCCGAGGCCCGCCTCTCCGCGGGCGGCGCCGACGCCGCCTCCGAGCTCGGGCAGACCACCCGGAACGCCCCTCGCCCCTCCGACACGATCGACTACCTCTTCGGTCCGCTCGCCGCCTTCGCCCCCGAGCTGGAGCGGGCGCTCGCCGCGGCGCAGACGAAGCTCCAGGGGACGCAGACGGCGGCCCGTGCCCAGGCGCAGGGTGTCGAGGGCGTCGTACGGACCAAGGCGCAGTACGCCGTTGCCGGTGCCGGACGCACGGCAGCGGGCGTGCGGGGTGTCGCCCACTCCGGGGTCGCCGCCGCCCAGGGCACGGCCACCGCCTCGGCAACGGACGCGCAGGCCACCGCCGTCGACCGGGTCACCGCCGTGCAGGGCGCGGCCATGGGGTCCGTCTCCGCCGTGCCGAGCCACATCACCGGCACTGTCACGGGCACCGCTCGCAGCACCGTCGGCAGCCTGCCCGGCACGGTCGCGCCGGTCGTGCCGGTCGTCGAGCAGACCGCCGACGCCGTCGTCCCACCGATCGCTGGTCAGGCCGTGAACGGCGTTCTGCCCGTCGCCGGGCGTGCGGTCGAGGGTGTCGCCCCGGCCGCCGGGCACGCCGTGGCCGGGGTCCGCCCGGCCGCCGGCCACGCCGTTGCCGGGGTGAACCCGGTCGCCGCGCATGCGGTGGACCGCGTCCAGTCGGTGGCCGGCGACACCGCGGCCGGTGTGCGGCCGGTGGCCGGCCAGGCGCTGGACGGCGTCGTTCCGGTCACCCACGGCGCCGTCGTGGGGGTTGCCGGGACCGCCGGGCACACCGTCGACGCCGCGAATGCGCTGGCGTACGGCGTCGCCGCCGACGTACAGCCGGTGGCCGGGCAGGCCGTCGAGGGGACGCACTCGACGGCTGCCGGTGCGGTCCAGGGCATCAAGCCGGTGGCCCACGGCGCGGTCGACGACGTCCGGCGCCTGGCGCAGGGCACCGCGGCCGACGTCCGTCCCACCGTCTCCAGCACCGTCGCCGACACCCGTCCCGTCGTCTCCGGCACCGTCGCCGACGTGCGGCCGATCGCCGACGGCACCGTCGCCGACGTCCGCCCCGTCGCGCAGCGCGCCGCCGCCGACGTGCCCCCGTACGCCACCGGCCTGGTCGGTCACGCGGCTGCGGACGTCAGTGGGGCCGTCGTGCCGCCCGTCGTCGGTACGGCCGTCGACGGGGTCGTGCCGGTGGCCGGGCAGGCCGTCGGGGATGTGGGCGGGCTGGCGTACGGCGTCGCCGGTGACGTGCGGCCGTTCGCGGGCGGGGTCGTGGGCGAGGCCGACCCGTTCGTGCGCGGGGTGGCCGGACAGGCCGGTCCGTTCGCCGAGGGTGTCACGGAGGAGGTGCAGCCGTTCGCGTACGGCGTCACCGGCGCAGTGCGGCCCCTCGCGCACGAGGCGGTGGAGACGGTGCGGCCGGTCGCGGACCGGGCCGTGGATACGGTACGGCCGGTCGTGGACGGCGTCGGTGGCAGCGCGACCGCGCTGGCGTACGGCGTCGCCGGTGACGTCCGGCCCTTCGCCGGCGGGGTCGTCGGCCAGGTCGGCCCCTTCGCCCACGGTGTCGTGGCCCAGGCCGCGCCCTTCGCCGGGGATCTGACCGGGACCGTCCAGGACTCGGCGGTCCCGGCGGCGGGGCACGCCGGTTCCGGTGTCCGGCAGGTGGCCCACTCGATCACGCCGGACTACGTGCAGGACGTCCACCCGGGTGGCGCCCACCGCATCTGACTCCGACGGCGCCACCCGACGTCGTACGACGCCCCCCGGCGCAGCCACGTACGACTCACCAGCCGCCCGGCGAGCGTGACCACCGTGCTCCCGCTCCCGAGGCGGCCGACCGACTCCGCGAGGCAGACGGCCCCGGACGGCCGAAAGCCGTCGGACTGTCCGGCCGGAGCCCCGCGGAAGGGCCCGAGTGATCCCCATTGGGGTGGGGATCACTCGGGTCAGAGCCCTCAGGGCGGCGCGTCGGTGCCGCCGCGGGCTGTGCAAGGGACCTCACCGGGTCAACCCCAACCCGGTGAGGTCCTCACCCGTTGTGCGGCCGGAACCTCACAGTCGGCACGGAGTGCCAGAGATCTTTGCTGATCGCGGCATCATGTGACAGGTATCACCGCTCAGGTGTGACCCTCGATTTAGGGGCCTCCTTCAAGCAGCGATAACCTGCGAGACGGACATGCCGCGCGCTCGGTCACCGTGTGCGCCTCCCCTGTGACAGCGGACGTCACGTTGCCCTTCGCGGCACGCCCACGCATCCAACGAACCGCGAGATCACTGATAGGGACGGAAGCGCGTGGACCTGTTCGAGTACCAGGCGAGGGACCTCTTCGCCAAGCACGATGTACCGGTGCTGGCCGGTGAAGTCATCGACACGCCTGAGGCGGCCCGCGCAGCCACTGAGCGTCTCGGTGGCAAGTCCGTCGTCAAGGCCCAGGTGAAGGTCGGCGGCCGTGGCAAGGCCGGCGGCGTCAAGCTCGCCGCGACCGCGGACGAGGCCGTCGCCCGCGCGACGGACATCCTCGGCATGGACATCAAGGGCCACACGGTCCACAAGGTGATGATCGCCGAGACGGCCCCGGAGATCCTGGAGGAGTACTACGTCTCCTTCCTCCTCGACCGTGCCAACCGCACCTTCCTCTCCATCGCCTCCGTCGAGGGCGGCATGGAGATCGAGGAGGTGGCGGCCACCCGCCCGGAGGCCGTCGCCAAGATCGCGATCGACGCCATCGACGGCGTGGACGAGGCCAAGGCCCGCGAGATCGTCGCGGCGGCCAAGTTCCCGGCCGAGGTCGCGGACAAGGTCGCGAACGTCCTGATCAAGCTGTGGGACACCTTCATCAAGTCGGACGCCCTCCTCGTCGAGGTCAACCCGCTCGCGAAGGTCGCCTCCGGTGACGTCATCGCCCTCGACGGCAAGGTGTCGCTCGACGAGAACGCCGAGTTCCGCCACCCCGAGTACGAGGAGCTCCACGACAAGGACGCGGCCAACCCGCTCGAGGCCGCCGCCAAGGAGAAGAACCTCAACTACGTCAAGCTCGACGGTGAGGTCGGCATCATCGGCAACGGCGCGGGTCTCGTCATGAGCACCCTGGACGTCGTCGCGTACGCCGGTGAGAAGCACGGCAACGTCAAGCCGGCCAACTTCCTGGACATCGGCGGTGGCGCCTCCGCCCAGGTCATGGCCAACGGTCTGGAGATCATCCTCGGCGACCCGGACGTCAAGTCCGTCTTCGTCAACGTCTTCGGTGGCATCACCGCCTGTGACGAGGTCGCCAACGGCATCGTCCAGGCCCTGAAGCTCCTGGAGGACCGCGGCGAGGAGGTCACCAAGCCGCTCGTCGTCCGCCTCGACGGCAACAACGCCGAGCTCGGCCGGCAGATCCTCACCGACGCGAGCCACCCGCTGGTCCAGCGCGTCGACACCATGGACGGCGCGGCCGACAAGGCCGCCGAACTGGCTCACGCCGCCAAGTAAGCACTCAGGACGAGGACACAACACACCATGGCTATCTGGCTCAACAAGGACAGCAAGGTCATCGTCCAGGGCATGACGGGCGCCACCGGCATGAAGCACACCAAGCTCATGCTCGGTGACGGCACGAACGTCGTGGGCGGCGTGAACCCGCGCAAGGCGGGTCAGTCCGTGGACTTCGACGGCACCGAGGTACCCGTCTTCGGGACCGTCAAGGAGGCCATCGAGAAGACCGGCGCCAACGTCTCCGTCATCTTCGTGCCGGAGAAGTTCACCAAGGACGCCGTCGTCGAGGCCATCGACGCCGAGATCCCGCTGGCCGTCGTGATCACCGAGGGCATCGCCGTGCACGACACGGCCGCCTTCTGGGCGTACGCCGGCAAGAAGGGCAACAAGACCCGCATCATCGGCCCGAACTGCCCCGGCATCATCACCCCGGGCGGCTCGAACGTCGGCATCATCCCGGGCGACATCACCAAGCCGGGCCGTATCGGCCTGGTCTCGAAGTCCGGCACGCTGACGTACCAGATGATGTACGAGCTGCGTGACATCGGCTTCTCCACCGCCGTCGGCATCGGTGGCGACCCGATCATCGGCACCACGCACATCGACGCGCTCGCCGCGTTCGAGGCCGACGCCGACACCGACCTGATCGTCATGATCGGTGAGATCGGTGGCGACGCCGAGGAGCGGGCCGCGGACTTCATCGCGAAGAACGTGACCAAGCCGGTCGTCGGCTACGTCGCCGGCTTCACCGCGCCCGAGGGCAAGACCATGGGTCACGCGGGCGCCATCGTCTCCGGTTCGTCGGGCACCGCCCAGGCGAAGAAGGAGGCCCTGGAGGCCGCGGGCGTCAAGGTCGGCAAGACGCCGACCGAGACGGCCAAGCTGGCGCGCGAGATCCTCGGCGGCTGACCTTTCGAGGCACCCGTCCGAACGTATCGGTGGGCCCGTTCCCTGAGTGGGGACGGGCCCACCGGTCGTTTCCCTCCCCCGTCCGGGTCCCTCGCCCGCGCCCCTCTCCCGCGACGCGGCGGCTCAACCGATCTGCGGTACGAGTTTCTCCGGGCCGTGCTGCATCTCCGCGCGGAGCTTCTTGCGCAGCTTCTGCTGCTTGTGGGACAGCGGCCCCGGTGCCACCTTCGGCGGTACGCCGAGCACGGTCTCTCCCGGGGGTACCGGGGGTTCGTAGTGCGTGGGGGCCGTGCGCAGGGTCAGCGCGGTGGTGCCGATGAGCGCCACCGTGAACGCGATCGCCGCCCGGGTCCAGAACCGGGCCCGGCGTTCGCTGCCGTCGCGTACCGTCGCCGGCTTTGCCGCGCGCAGGCGCTCGGTGGCGGCCAGTTCGGCCAGCCGATGGTGGAGTTCGGCGGGGTCGGACAGGGCCGGGAGGCGTTCGGCGACGGTGGCGCGGGCATGCATGAGCCGGTTCGCGGTCGCCGGAGTGCTCGCCTCCGTCTCGGCCGCCGTCTCCGGCAGGTCGAGGCCCACGCCGTCGTAGAGCAGAAGCGTGCGGCGCTGGGGCGGCGGGAGGGTCAGAAGTACGTCCAGCAGGGCGCGGTCGGAGGCGTCGGCGGGCGGCGGTTCGGGGTGCCGGTAGCGGGGGCGGAACCGGTGCCAGGGGGAGAGGGCGCAGTCGTACGCCGTCGCCCGCACCCAGCCCGCCGGGTCCCGGTCCCGGGCCACCTCCGGCCAACGCTGCCACGCCAGTTGAAAAGCCTGCTCGACCGACTCGCGCGCGAGCTCGCGACGCCCGGTGAGCAGATAGGTCTGCCGTACGAGAGCGGGGGCGCAAAAGGCGTAGAGCGCGTCGAACGCCTGGGCGGGGGTGAGGGGGTGTTCGTGGCGGTGCTCGGGGGTGACTGCGGCCCTCTCGACCACCGCCCTCTGCCGCCCCTCATCCGCCTCCCCTTCCGCCTCCTCTTCCGCCCCCCGCTTCGCCTCCCCTTCCACCTCCTCTTCCGCCCCCCGTTTGGCCTCCCTTCTCACCTTCACCACCTCCCTCTTCACCTCCGCGTTCACGTCCGCCTCCGGCTTGCGCCGCTGACTCGCCGTCTTCTCCGCCAGGGAACCGAGCAGTTGTGCGTATGCCTGCCTTTTCCGTCCGCGCGGTGACGTACGGCCTGCTTCCCACGCGCGTACCGTCTCGCGGCTCACTCCCACCCGTGCCGCGAGCTGAGCCTGCGTCAATGCGGCGGCCTCACGCAGGCGTCGGCGTTCCTCGGGCGGAGGGAGCGGGGTTGCGGGGCTCTGCGTCACCGGGCACCCTTCCGTACGAAAAAGTACATAAACATATATTGAGCGACACATCGGAGCTTTGCCCGTTACAGCGGAAAAGCGCGTGTCGTTGGGAGCATGGCGGTCGTGATCGAGATGACCGCTCGCCGTACGTCCCTGCTCACGCGCCTGCGCCACCGCTCGCCCGGACTGGCCGCCAGTCTTCTGAGCGGCGCGGTGGCCGCGGGGCTCGGGCTCGGTGTCTTCGCCGTACTGGTGATGGTGTTGTGGGTCAGTTCGCCGTACCCGGACAGCGGGCCGGGTGGCGCGCTGCGGATCGCCGCCGTGCTGTGGCTGCTCGCGCACGGCGCCGAACTGGTCCGTCCCGACACGCTCTCCGGCGTCCCCGCCCCGGTGGGTGTCACGCCGTTGCTGCTGCTCATGCTGCCGCTGTGGCTGGTCCACCGGGCGGCGCGGGACCAGGCGGCGGACGGCGGTGACGGGGAGCCGCTGGTGTCGGGGCGTACGGCGTGGGCGGGCGTCGTGCTCGGGTACCTCGGGGTCGGGGTGGCGGCGGCGGTGTACGCCACCGGGGGCGAGTTGCAGCCGGCGTGGCTGTGGACCGGGGCGTTCGTGCCGTTGGTCGTGATGGGGGCGGCCGGGGCGGGGGTGTGGACGGCGTGCGGGAGGCCGCCCGAGGTCGTGGAGGGCGTGCTCCTCGCCCTGCCGAGGCGGGTGCGGCGACTGGTTCCCGGGGCTCGGGCGCGGATCCGGCTCGGGGCCGCCTCGCGGGCAGCGGGGGCGGGCGTGGCGGCGCTCGTCGGGGGCGGGGCCGTGCTCGTCGCCGGCTCGTTGGTGTGGCACGGGGGTGCGACGCAGGCGTCCTTCCTCAAGCTCACCGAGGGGTGGTCGGGGCGGTTGGCGGTGCTGCTGCTGTGCGTGTCGCTCGTGCCGAACGCGGCGGTGTGGGCGGCGTCGTACGCCCTGGGCCCCGGCTTCGTGCTCGGGGTCGGCCATGTGGTGGGGCCGACGTCCGCCGCCCCCGCGCCGCTGCTGCCGCCGTTTCCGCTGCTCGAGGCGGTGCCGGGGGCCGAGGTCGCGGGGCCGGTGCAGTGGGGGGTGGGCGCGGTGCCGGTGGTGGCCGGGGTGGTGGTGGGCTGGTTCGTCGCGGGGATGGCGGTGCGCGGGGGGCTTCGGTCGGCGGACGGGCCGGCGTCCGAGGGGCCCTGGACGAAGGAGGGCTCGGTGCTCGAAGGGGCTCGGGCGAAGGGGGGTTCGGCGGTCGAGGGGCCCCGGACCGTAGGCGGACGAGGGCCGGGCGGACCTCGCTCGAAGGGCGGGGGGACGTATGGCGAGCCTCGCGGGAAGGGCGGGGGAGCGGCTGACGGGACCAGGACGAAGGGTGGCCGGGCGTCCGAGGGGCCTTGGACCGAGGGTGGCCGTGGAGCTGCCAAGCCCCGCCCACACGACACGCACCCGCTCCCCGACCCCTGGTCCAGCGGACGGACCGCCGTGGTCGCCGTGCAGGCTGCCGCGTGCTGCGCGGTCTTCGTCGCCGTGCTGGCGGGCCTGTCGGGCGGGCCGCTGGGCGTCGGGGCGCTGGCGCAGTTCGGCCCGGTGTGGTGGCAGGCCGGAGGGGCGACGCTGGGGTGGGTCGTCGTGGTGGCGGTTCCGGTGGCCGTGGTGGCGCGATGGTGGCGGTCCCGGGTGGTACGTGCGCTGCGCGCGGCCCGGCCGACCGGGACACAGGAGGCTCGGATCGGCCGGCCTCGGCTGGAGGTGCCGGCGGGGACGGCGACCGGGGCCTCGGTGGAGGGCGGCTCGGGCGGGGGCCGACGCCGGTTGCGGGAACGGCTGCCGCTGATCGGCGGGTGGCTGGCGCGGGGGGCGGAGCGGGAGACGGGCTGTGCGGGGGCGCCGTCCGCCGAGTCGCGGACGAGCGGCTCGATCTACGACCAGGAGTCGTCGGCCAGTGCGTCGGCGCAGAAGCGGGCGGTGCCGTCGGAGGGCGACGCCGAGGAGGCTCGCCCCGCCGTGCCCGGCAAGGACGGGCGGCTCGCGCGGCAGGTCCAGGGCGCTTCGGTGGGGGATGCCGAGCAGGAGATCCCGTATCTGGAGTACGACCACGACACCACGTTCGAGCCACACGACTTCGCACCCACCGCCCCTCCACCCCAGCCGCCCGCTCCGTCGCAGGCCCCCTCGAACCCGCCGTCACCCTGGCGCGACGACGCCGCGCGCGAGGTCGGGTGGGCGGCGATGAAGAAGGCTACGGACCCGGCGGAAGCCCTGGGCGCGGGGGACGCGTCGAACCCGCCGGGCGCGGACGCGCCGGACGCGTCAGGGGTAGGGGGCTCCGGGGAGGCGCGCGAGAGGTTGGGGGTGTCGGACGCCTCGGGGGTCCGGGACGGCTCCGGGGTGCGGGATGCCTCGGGGGTCCGGGACGGTTCCGGGGTGCGGGATGCCTTGGCGGTGCGGGACGCGTCGGGGTCTTCGGGGGTGGAGGGAGTCGCGGGGGCGCCGGGGCTGTCGAAGACGGAGGAAGCCTCGGGGGCGCGGGAGCTCTCGAAGGCCGGGGAAGTCTCCGTGCCGGAGCTCTCGAAGGCGCCGGGTGTGTCAGGAGCGGGGGGCGGCGCCTCGCGGACTGGGGACCGCGCCGCACTACCGATGCCGCAGGCGGGGGATGTGTCGGAGGTGGGAGGTCTCTCGAAAGGCACGGATGTGACGGGGGTGCCGGATGCGTCAGTGGCAGCGGACGACACTAAGGTGCCGGACGCCTCGAAGGCCCCGGATGCCGCGGCCGTACCGGAGACCCCGGCCGAACCGGAACGCCCGGACCGGGCGGACGCACCTGCCGGCTCCGAGCCTCCCTGCGACGCAGACGCCCCGAACGCGGAAGAGGACACTGCACGGTAGTGGCCACGGCAGCCGGCCCCGCCGGGCGCCCGGCCCTGCTGAGGGCGGCGGCGCTGCCGCGGCCTCGCGGGCGAGCCGTGGCCCACCCCGGTCAGGGGTCCCCGGAACCTCAGTCGGTCGTCCCCAGAACGCCCCGCAGTTCCTTCGGCAGCAGTTCATTGCAGGCCTGCTCGGCCTCATTGGTCAGTGCGTCGTTCGTGCACGTGTAGTAGTCGCTGTAGACCATCTGCGCGGTGAAGCCGGCGGCGACCACCGCGATCGCCAGGGACGCTGTGACCAGGCCGCTGATCGCCGCTGTGGTCTGGGGGCGGCCGGTGGGGCGGGCGGACGCCGGGGTGTTCGGGTCGGGGGTGCGGGGCTTGGCGCGGAGGGCGCTGATGGCCCAGTACAGGGCCAGCGCACCCAGCAGCAGGGCCACGTACGGCCAGCTGAACAGGGCGAAGAAGAAGGCCCACATGCCGGAGAGCAGTGCGAAGCGAGCCCGGCGCTGTGCCGGGTCGGTGGGGTCCCAGCGCATGCCCGTGTTGGGGCCGCCGGTGCCGGGGCCCTCCTGGTTGCCGCGGGGGCGCTCGCCGAAGCCGTCGGGGGAGCGGCCCGGCTGGCGGTCGCTCCACTGGTTGCCCCACGGCGCATTGCCGTCCCCGTCGCCCGCGCCCTGTGAGCCGTCCTCGCCCGAGGGGCGGCGCGGCTGCCAGGGGCGGTCCGGGGTGCCCTCCGGCGGCGGGGCGAAGGGGTTGTCCTCCTGCGCCGGGCCGCCGCGGCCTCCCGCGTCGCCGTTCTGCCCGCCCGAGGGCGCGTCGGGCGGCGAGGCGGGGCGCTCCCGCAGCAGTACGCCGCTGTGCGCCGCTCCCTGCACCGAATGCGGGCGGAGCGTGAGGAGTCGCAGGCTGCGGTCCGGCATCAAGTGAGCGTCTTCCCCTTGTGGAAACGGCTGGATACGACTGCATCCGGCCGTGAACCCGGCTGCCTCAGGCAGCCGGCCCCGGCCGTATCGCGTTGAGCTGTCACCTCGTGAACGCACCGCACACCGACCGCGTTCCCGAGCCCCGCTCCCGGCAGACGGTACCTTCCGGCCACGCCCCCGTCCCATGGGGGCTGCCCGGTGTGCCGGTATCGTTGCTGACGGTCGGCTGCTTCGTAGACTTCCCCGTATCCCGGGGCGCGACGCATTCGTATGAACGTACAAGTGGTGACACCGTGGACGTGCATGCTGCCGCCCCACGAAGAACGCACCCCCGAGAAAGGGCCCCACCGTGGCCGCCAAGCCCGTGGCCGAGCGTGCCAAGCGCCTCGTCGTGCTGGTCTCCGGATCCGGCACCAACCTTCAGGCGCTCCTCGACGAGATCGCCGCCGTCGGCCCCGAGGCGTACGGCGCCGAGATCGTGGCCGTGGGCGCCGACCGCGAGAACATCGAGGGGCTCGCGCGGGCCGAGCGCGCCGGGCTGCCGACCTTCGTGCGGAAGGTCAAGGACTACGGCGGCCGGGACGAATGGGACGAGGCCCTCGCCGAGGCCGTCTCCGCCCATGAGCCCGATCTCGTCGTCTCCGCCGGGTTCATGAAGATCGTGGGCAAGGAGTTCCTCGCGCGCTTCGGCGGCCGGTTCGTCAACACCCACCCGGCCCTGCTCCCCAGTTTTCCCGGCGCCCACGGCGTCCGCGACGCCCTCGCGTACGGCGCCAAGGTCACCGGCTGCACCGTCCACTTCGTCGACGACGGCGTCGACACCGGGCCGATCATCGCTCAGGGCGTGGTCGAGATCCGGGACGAGGACGACGAGAGCGCTCTGCACGAGCGCATCAAGGAAGTCGAGCGAAGGCTGCTCGTCGAGGTCGTGGGGCGGCTCGCCCGCAACGGCTATCGCATTGAGGGACGAAAGGTAGTTATCCAGTGACCGCCACCGCCGAGAGCAACAAGCGGGCCATCCGTCGCGCGCTCGTCAGCGTCTACGACAAGACCGGTTTGGAAGACCTCGCGCGCGGGCTGCACGAGGCGGGCGTGGAGCTCGTCTCCACCGGGTCCACCGCCTCGAAGATCGCCGCGGCCGGCGTCCCCGTCACCAAGGTCGAGGAGCTCACCGGCTTCCCCGAGTGCCTGGACGGCCGGGTCAAGACGCTGCACCCGCGCGTGCACGCCGGCATCCTCGCCGACCTGCGCCTGGAGGACCACCAGCGGCAGCTGGCAGAGCTGGGTGTCGAGCCGTTCGACCTGGTCGTCGTCAACCTCTACCCGTTCCGCGAGACCGTCGCCTCCGGCGCCACCCCCGACGAGTGCGTCGAGCAGATCGACATCGGCGGCCCGTCGATGGTGCGCGCCGCCGCCAAGAACCACCCGTCGGTCGCGGTCGTCACCAGCCCGGCCCGGTACGCCGACGTCCTCGCGGCCGTCCGTGACGGCGGCTTCGACCTCACCACCCGCAAGCGGCTCGCGGCCGAGGCCTTCCAGCACACGGCGGCCTACGACGTGGCCGTCGCGAGCTGGTTCGCCTCCTCCTACGCCCCCGTCGACGAGTCGCGGTTCCCCGACTTCCTCGGCGCCACCTGGGAGCGCGAGAACACCCTGCGCTACGGCGAGAACCCGCACCAGCCGGCCGCGCTCTACGTCGACGGCACGGGCACCGGCCTGGCCAAGGCCGAGCAGCTGCACGGCAAGGAGATGTCGTACAACAACTACACGGACACGGACGCCGCCCGCCGTGCCGCGTACGACCATGCCGAGCCCTGTGTCGCGATCATCAAGCACGCCAACCCCTGCGGTATCGCGGTCGGCGCGGACGTCGCCGAGGCGCACCGCAAGGCGCACGCCTGTGACCCGATGTCGGCGTTCGGCGGCGTCATCGCCGTGAACCGCCCGGTCAGCAAGGAGATGGCGGAGCAGGTCGCCGAGATCTTCACCGAGGTCATCGTCGCGCCCGCATACGAGGACGGCGCGCTGGACGCCCTCACCAAGAAGAAGAACATCCGGGTGCTGCGCTGCCCCGAGGGCCCCGGCAACCCGGTCGAGGTCAAGCCGGTCGACGGCGGCGTCCTCCTCCAGGTCACCGACCGCCTCCAGGCCGACGGCGACGACCCGGCCAACTGGACCCTCGCGACCGGTGAGGCGCTCGGCGCCGAGGAACTGGCGGAGCTCGCCTTCGCCTGGAAGGCCTGCCGGGCCGTGAAGTCCAACGCCATCCTGCTCGCCAAGGACGGCGCCTCGGTCGGCGTCGGCATGGGGCAGGTCAACCGGGTCGACTCCGCGAAGCTGGCCGTGGAACGGGCCGGCGCCGAGCGCGCGCAGGGGTCGTACGCCGCGTCCGACGCCTTCTTCCCCTTCCCCGACGGCCTGGAGATCCTGACCGAGGCCGGCGTGAAGGCCGTGGTCCAGCCCGGCGGTTCGGTCCGCGACGAGCTGGTGGTCGAGGCGGCGCAGAAGGCCGGCGTCACGATGTACTTCACGGGGACGCGGCACTTCTTCCACTGACGGCGGCGTCCCGCGACGCGGCAGAGTGGGGCGGCGGAGTGGACCGCTGGTCCGTTCGTGGCGCGGGAGCCGTGCACGGCCACGAGGGCCGGGGAGGTACGGCCCGGCTCCCGCACGGCACGCGCCGCGGTCTCCGGCCCTCCCCCGAGGGAGCCGGAAACCGTGACGCGGCCGGTCGGTGGGCTGTCAGCAGTCTCGCTCAGCCCGTGTCAGCAGTCGCTCGGCTCCGCGTCAGCAGGTGCGCAGCCCCGGGATCGCCCCGTAGTTCACGCCCCCGGAGACCTTGTTGGCGGGGAACCAGCCCCAGCCGCCGTTGCTGACGTTGGTGTCGGCCTGGGTCCACAGCCACCAGTCGTTGCGGGCGTCGCCGACCGGCGGGTTCTCCTGACCCGGGAACTTCTTCTGGCAGACGAACCAGTTGTCGCCCGCGTTGAGGTAGCCCGCGACGGCGCCGTTGAACAGGACGTTGCCGCCCTGGTAGTTGTGGCAGTAGCGGGAGTTGTTGGGCCCACTGCCCCAGCAGCCGTTCGGTGCCGCGGAGGCGGCCGTCGGCGTCAGGGCGACGGCGCCCGTGGCGAGTACGGCCGCCGCACCCAGCGAGGCGAGCATGCGCTTCATGGTCGGTGTCCTTCCGGTCTTGCCACCCCCGTTGGTGGACATGACCAACCATGGCGCCGGCGTCCCGCGCGCGGTACCTGAGAACTCCGAGGGTCACCTCGCCCGGGGCGGGGTGTACTCCTTGAGGTACCGAGTGACACGGGCGGTGTAGTCGAGGTCCTGCGGCGAGTACTTCTTCAGGAAGTGGGCGACGCGGTCGACGTAGACGCGGTTGTCCGGGGGAACACCGCCCGCGTCGTTCACCTTCCGGTACGACGTGCGGTACGCGGCGGCGAGCAGCACCCGGCGGTCGCCGGACAGGCCGGCCTTCAGACGGGGCTCGATGAAGCAGAGGTAGCGGCTCACGGCCGGAATGGACTCGGCGGGGGAGAGCGGCGGACGAGGGGTCTCCTTCGCGGGCACGCCGTCGTCGCGGATCCACCAGCGCAGCACGGAAGGGGTCCAGCGGGCGATGCCGTACTCATTCTTGGCGGGGTCGGAGAGGTCGGGGTCGAAGTCGCTCTCGGCCTTCAGCAGCGCGGCGATCAGCGCCGGGGTCACCTCCGGCTGGACACAGTCATGGGCGGAGTCGACGATCAGACGCCGGTACGCCACCGGGATGCCCTGGTCGGTTCGCAGCTCGTCGGCACCATAGGTCGCGGGCGTCACCTTCTCGCGCCCGCCGCCGCTGCCGCCGGTGTCGGCCCAGCCGCTGATGCCGTAGCCGAGGGCGGCGGCCACGACGGTGGAGACGGCCGTGGCCAGGATCCGCGTACGGCGGGAGCGGCGGCGTGGGAGCAGCCTGCGGGGCAGCCGGGGGGAGCGGCCGGTGCCCGCCGCCGCCTCGACCCGCCGCAGCAGTTCCCCGGCGGCGATCCGGTCCGCGTGCGTCCGGGTGAGGCAGTCCCGCACGATCTCCCGCCAGACGGCCGGGAGTTCGGGCGACAGCCGTAGCTCGTCGGTGCCGCGTGCGTAGGCGGCAGCCGCGTCCCGGCGGGCCGCCGGGGTGGCGCCGGGCAGCGGGAAGGAGCCGGTCAGCAGCAGATGGGCGAGGACCCCGAAGGCCCACACGTCCGCCGAGGGCCGGATACGGCGGCCCCGCTCGCCGATCTCCGCCCAGAGCAGCTCCGGCGGTGTGTAGTCGGGCGTGGAGAAGGCGGGGGTGTAGGCGTGGGTGCCCTCCAGCTCCGCAGCCATGTTGAAGTCCGCGAGCCGGGCCGAACCGTCCCGCATCAGCAGCACATTGGCCGGTTTCAGATCCCCGTGCACCCACCCGGCCCGGTGCAGCTGCGCCAGCCCCTCGCAGATCTGCGCGAGCAGAGCGGGCCCGGCGGCGGGACGCGGCTCGGCCCGGAGCAGGGCGGCCAGCGAGCCCTCGGCCTTCTCCAGTACGAGGATGGTGGCGCCGTCGAGGGCGGGGTGGGCGGGGTCGTCGACGGTGAGGGTGGCGTACATCCGGATCAACCGCGGCTGCTTCAGCCGTCGGAGCACCTCGACCTCGCGGTCGATGAGCTCGCGCAGATGGGTCAGCTGGCGGGGGGTGCCGGTGCCGGTGGGCAGGAACTTCAACGCCACCGTCCGCGGGAGGTCCGCGCCGCGCTCCTGCGTCCGCGGGAGGTCCGCGCCGGGCTCGCCGTCGGCAGCGACGCGCCTGCCCTCGTAGACGCTCCCGAACGCCCCCGTGGCGAGGGGCTCCCGCACCTCCCACGCGCCCACCCGGTACCCCAGCGGCACCGGCACGGCGTACGGCTCGGTCACCGGACCGGCCGGCCGGACGACGCCGACGGCAGGGGCTCGCGCAGCACGACGAGGTCGTCCTCCCGCACGAGATCGAACCGGAGCGCCAGCGAGACCAGCGACTCCTTCTTGCCGTTGAGACGAGGACCCGTGTCCGCCGTCTCCGGGCCGGGCTTGAGCCGCAGCTTCACGGCGAGGTAGTCGATGTTCCACTGCACCGATGTGCGCGACGCGGCGGGCCAGTTGGGGCGGAGCCGGTCCACGACCTGGTCGACCGTGGGCAGCGCGGCATGCGGTTCGCCGCGCAGCCGGGGTTCGCACAGGGCGGCCAGCACCGCGAAGTAGCGCTTGGTGCGGTCGACGGAGAAGGCGGGGGCGGTGGTCGCGCCGTCCAGTCCGCCCGCGGAGCCCATGTAGTCGTGACGCGGCGCCCACACCTCGATCGCGAGCAGATCACCGGCCGCCGGCAGCACGATCCGCGAGAACTCGAAGGGCACCGGCGCGTCGAGGCGCCCCGGCCCGACCTTGATGTGCTCGCCCGCGCCTTCCGGGTTCTCCACGACGTAGGTCTGTTCGCGGCTGAGGTTGCTCAGTATCCAGAACGCGCCCTGCGCGGTGATCTCCCCGGCTCTGCGGGAGACCCCGTCGTGCGCGATGGTGAGGTCGTTGTCGGAGGCGGAACGCCCGAATCCGAGTCGCTCACCGGGCGCCAGCCGGAGCTGGGCGCGGTGGTTGTCGTCCTCCGAGGTCGGCGGAGGTACCACGATGATGCTGTACAAGGTGCGTCTCCCCGTGCCTGACGGCTATGCCGTCAGAGTAGGGCGACGCAGCGGGGCCGTGCCCCCCTCTAACGGGTGAGACACGGCCCCGGCTGCTGATTGGCGCGAACTCTTCGAAGCCCCGTGGACGTCCGGTGAGTTCGGTGAAGGGTTCAGTACCGCGGGCGGTTGAACCAGGCCGACGCGGCGCTGTTGACCATCGAGGCGAGGATGATGCCGGCGATGGCGAGGGAGATGAGGCCGCCGAAGGTGGTGGAGCCGCCGCCTCCGGTCACCAGGTTGTAGACGCCGCCGAGGATCATCAGTGCCGCGTAGACGATCGTCGTGATGCGGATGCCGCTGCCGCCGTTCTTGAACTTGACGCCCAGGAAGATGGACAGCGCGCCCACGGCGAGCATGAAGCCGGCCATCACGAAACCGAGGCCGGCCAGGGCGTCGGTGTCGTCGCCGCTGCCCACGCCGTTGGACACGTCCTGGACCGCGCCGACGGCGATACCGGCGATGAGGCCGAACAGGATCTGGAAACCGGCGAGGATGAAGAGCAGCACGCGCGAGGTCTTCATCAGACCCGGCATCTCCATCGCCATCGCGTTGCCGCCCGGGTAGCCCGGGTAACCGGGGTAGGCGGGCTGCTGGCTCTGCGGGTAGCCGTAGCCGGGCTGCTGCGGAGCGCCCTGGGGGTAGCCGTAGCCCGGCTGGGCAGGGGGCTGCTGCGGCGGGTAGCCGGGCTGCTGGCCCTGGGGCGGGCCGTAGGGGTTGTTCGGGTCGCCGAAGCTCATCGGGCGGTCCTTCCTCCGTTTTGATCCAGTGCGGGGACGACGTGGGCACGGCTCGGAGGAAGTTCTACGGATGCGGTTGTCCCCCCGGTACTGCCCGCGGCACTAGCGTCTCATCGTTCTTTAGACGCCTCTTACTTGTCCAGCCGCATTCCCTATGTGTTGTGCAAGTGCAACATCGCTGATCATGGGCGGATACGGGCGGAGATACCGTGGTCAAGGTCACTGCGGACCCGGATTGGAACCGGGAGGGCGTCATCCGGGAGGATGGGGCCATGACCGCCCAGATTCTCGATGGCAAGGCCACCGCAGCCGCGATCAAGTCCGACCTGACCGCCCGCGTGGCGGCGCTGAAGGAGAAGGGCGTCACGCCCGGCCTCGGCACGATCCTGGTCGGGGAGGACCCCGGCAGCCAGAAGTACGTCGCCGGCAAGCACCGCGACTGCGCCCAGGTGGGCATCGCCTCCATCCAGCGCGAGCTGCCGGCCACCGCGACCCAGGAGGAGATCGAGGCGGTGGTCCGCGAGCTGAACGAGGACCCGGCCTGCACCGGCTACATCGTCCAGCTGCCGCTGCCCAAGGGCATCGACGAGAACCGCATCCTCGAGCTGATGGACCCGGACAAGGACGCCGACGGACTGCACCCGATGAACCTCGGCCGGCTGGTCCTCAACGAGCCGGCGCCGTTGCCCTGCACCCCCAACGGCGTGCTGACCCTGCTCCGGCAGTACGGCGTGGAGACCAAGGGCGCCGAGGTCGTGGTCGTCGGCCGCGGCGTGACCATCGGCCGCCCGATGCCGCTGCTGCTGACCCGGCGCAGCGAGAACGCGACCGTGACCCAGTGCCACACGGGGACGCGTGATCTGGCCGCGCACCTGAAGCGCGCGGACATCATCGTGGCCGCCGCCGGCTCCGCCCATCTGATCCGCCCCGAGGACGTGAAGCCGGGCGCGGCCGTCCTCGACGTCGGTGTCTCGCGCAGCGCCGAGGGCAAGATCGTGGGCGACGTCCACCCCGGCGTCGCCGAGGTGGCCGGCTTCATCTCCCCCAACCCCGGTGGCGTGGGCCCGATGACCCGGGCGCAGCTGCTGGTCAACGTGGTCGAGGCGGCGGAGCGCAGTGTCGGCTGAGGGCCGCGCCGACAGCGCGGAGGAGATCGAGGTCCGGGATCCGGTCAGCGCACCGGACGCGAAGGGCAGGCCCCGGCGGACCACCCGACGCTTTCCGCTGTTCACCAGGGACACCGCCCGCCCCGAGGGCGGCGGCCGGGCCGCGCCCGGTGACGCGCCGGCGCCCGCCCGGCAGTGGCCCGTCCTGCTCGTCCTCGGCCTGGTCGCGGTCGGGCTGCTGATCACCGCGCTCGACGTCTTCCGGGTCGGCACGCTGCTGATCGGCGCCGCCCTGCTCACCGGCGCGGTGCTGCGCTGGCTGCTGCCCGGCGTCGGCATGCTCGCGGTGCGCTCGCGCTTCACGGACATCGTGACGTACGGCGCGCTGGGCCTGGTGATCGTGCTGCTGGCGCTGATGGCACAGCCGGACCCGCTGCTGAAGATCCCGTTCCTGAAGGACGCGCTGCACTTCACCGTCGAGAACTGACGCACTCGGCCACGGCCGACGGCGGCCCGTCCTCACCCCCGAGGAAGGACGGGCCGCCGTCGGTGTTTCCAGCCTCGGGCACGGCGAAGGAGCTGTTCAACGCCTGTCAGTGCGCTGTGGCACGGAAGTGACCGTTCCGGTACGTCCGGGGCCGTCGGGAACCAAGGCGCCGCTGCGGATCGTCACCCGATCGGGCCTGGTTCGGAGGTGAGCGATGGGTGCCTGGCAGCCGCTGCCCGACGATCTGCCGCCGGAGGTGCGGCACTTCGTGGAGCAGTTGCGGCAGCTCAAGGACCGTACGGCCCTGAGCCTGGTCGCGCTGGGCGCGCGCACCGCGTACAGCAAGTCCTCCTGGCAGCGCTACCTCAACGCCACCCAGCCACCGCCCCGCGAGGCGGTCGCCGCGCTGTGCCGGGTGGCGGGGATCGAGAGGGACGAGGCGGAACGCTTCGGCGTCCGGTGGGAACTGGCCGTGCGGGCCTGGCCGAAGCCAGCGACGGCACCGGCGAGACCCGAGCGCGGACGGGGGGCGGGGCAGGATCGGGGCGAGGAGTCCGCCCAGGGGGAGATCCCCGGGGAGTCCGGCGCGGGCGGGGTGAGCGGGGTGAGCGGGGTGAGCCGGACACGCGGGACGTGCGGGGACGTCGAGGAGCTCGAGGAGTATGAGGACGAACCCACGCTTCCGTGGTGGGACGTGCCGCCGCAGGAGCCGCAGCCCCCTTCACGGCGGCTGTTGGTCGTCACGCTCGCGCTCGTCGTGGCCCTGGCGCTCACCGGGGTGATCGGGGCTCTTGCGCTGGGCTGAGGCCCGTGGGGACGCCGCGGCCGACTTGCCCCTTTGCGGCACCTGTGGCGCGAGTGATCGTTTGTGTGCCTTCCATGTGTCGATGTGTTGACAAGTTCGCGGATTTGCAAGGAAGCCGTTCGAGAAGCGGGCTAGCGTGGTCGATCGGGACTGCTCGGGGGTCCCACGTGTCCGCAAGAGCTGTCTGCAAGGGCTTACTGCCAGGGTTGTGTCGGCCGGCAAGGGGAGCCGGTGGAACACTGGACGCAGTTGGCAGGGCGTGCAACGGTGCATGCCCACTGTCCCAATGCTCCCGTGCGCCCCCACCCCGGGAACTGAGATCCTTGCCGGGCGCATCCCTGTGGGTAGCCAGAACGAGGACTCGGCAGAGGGCACCACGCGCGAGGGAAACGCGAGAAACACCAGCACGAACCGGGGGGAAGAGGGGGGAAGCAATGCCTCGTTGGAGGGCCTTGCCGGATGAACTGGATCCGCAGGTCAGGGAGTTCGCGAGCCAGCTGCGGCGGCTCGTGGACCGCAGCGGTCTGAGCATCGCGGCGGTCGCCGACCGCACGGGATACAGCAAGACGTCCTGGGAGCGGTATCTGAACGGGCGGCTCCTCGCGCCCAAGGGCGCGATCGTGGCGCTCGCCGAGGTCACGGGGACGAACCCGGTTCACCTGACGACGATGTGGGAGCTGGCCGAGCGGGCCTGGAGCCGTTCGGAGATGCGCCACGACATGACCATGGAGGCGATCCGGATCTCTCAGGCCCGCGCGGCACTGAGCGAGTTCGGGGCACCGCCGGCGAACGCCAAGGGGAGCGCGAAGGCGGGCAAGTCCGCCCGCAGAGGCGGCAGCGCGACGGCGACGCCCGGCGTGGCGGGCCCGGCGGGTGTGGCACCCACCGTGCCGCCGTCAGTGCCGGCCCAGCCGACGGCGCCGGAGGTGCGGGACTCGTCGGTCCGCGACTCGCCGGTCCGCGACTCGCCGGTACGGGACTCCTCGGCCCGTGACTCCTCCGTCCGGGACGATTCCGTCCCGGACTCCGCGGCCCGGGGGTCCTCCGGGGCCGACGTCCGTGACGGGGGTACCGCCGAGGGCAACTCGTGGGGCCTCGCCGGGTATCGGGGCCCGTCGCCGACGGGTGGTCGTCCGTCGGGAACGGCGTCGTCCGGGGCGGCGGGAGCGTCGGCGACGGCCGGCGTGTCCGGCGGTGTGCCCGGCGACTCGGGGACGTCCGCGGCGGTGTCCGGGGCGCCGAGCTCGTACGGCGAGCCTCCGCGGGGGCCGCGTCCGGCGCGCGAGGTGTCCGGTGGCGCCGGCAAGCGGAAGCTGACGATGTTCCTCGCGGGCGTCGTCGGTGTGCTGGTCGTGATCGCGGCGGTGTTCTACTTCACCGGCCCCGGCAGCGGAGGGAAGGGCGACGAGGCCGGCAAGTCGCCCTCGCCGTCCGTGACCACCGACCCCGATCTGCCGCCCGGCGTGAAGTGCAGCGGTGACTCCTGCACCGGCAAGGACGCGGAGAGCATGGGGTGCAGCGGCGACCTGGTGACGACCGCCAAGACCGCGACCGTCGGCACCGCCGTGGTCGAGGTGCGCTACAGCGAGACCTGCGGCGCGGCGTGGGGGCGTATCACCCAGGCCGCCCAGGGTGACGAGGTCGTGGTGACGGTCGGCAAGGCCGAGCAGTCCGGCACGATCACCGCTGCCGGCGACACGATCGCGTACACACCGATGGTGGCCGTGAAGGACGCGGGCGAGGCCAAGGCCTGCGCGACGCTGGCGGCGGGTCAGGACGGCTGCACGCAGTAGGCGCCGGTTGCTTCCATCGGGCAACCGGAGGCCGGCGGCGCCCGGGTGACCGGGCGGCCGTCGGCGTCCTCACCCCGGCCGCGAAAAGTTTTCGAGGTCGGCAGGAATGGCCGTCGGCAAAGCGGGCACGCGCAACGTACCCCCACGGGAGTCCGGCAATCGGTACCCCCACCCGGCGGCCGTTCAGGTCCACCCTCTCCCGGACCGGACGGCCGCCCCCCTTTTTTCTCGGTCCGCAGTGAGAGCCCCTTCTCCCGGTCCGTAGCGAGAGCCCCTGCCGCGAATGAGGGCCCCTTCTGTGGGGTGGGCCACACGGACCCGGACGTCCGGGATCCCGGAGGCGCGATAGCCTGACCGCTGGATCTATCTTGACGCCAAGAGATCGATCATCTGTACGTCCCCTCCCTCGGGCAGGGACGCCCACCGCCAGCTGTCATACGGAGAACGCCATGACCCGCACTCCCGTGAACGTCACCGTCACCGGCGCGGCCGGCCAGATCGGTTACGCCCTGCTCTTCCGCATCGCCTCCGGCCAGCTGCTCGGCGCGGACGTGCCGGTCAAGCTGCGGCTTCTCGAGATCACCCCGGCGCTCAAGGCCGCCGAGGGCACCGCCATGGAGCTCGACGACTGCGCGTTCCCGCTGCTCGCGGGCATCGACATCACCGACGACCCGAACGTCGCTTTCGACGGCACCAACGTCGGTCTCCTCGTCGGCGCCCGCCCCCGCACCAAGGGCATGGAGCGCGGCGACCTCCTGGAGGCCAACGGCGGCATCTTCAAGCCGCAGGGCCAGGCCATCAACGACCACGCCGCGGACGACGTCAAGATCCTGGTCGTCGGCAACCCGGCCAACACCAACGCGCTCATCGCGCAGGCCGCCGCCCCCGACGTACCGGCCGAGCGGTTCACCGCCATGACCCGCCTCGACCACAACCGCGCCCTGACCCAGCTCGCGAAGAAGACCGGCTCCACGGTCTCCGACATCAAGCGGCTCACCATCTGGGGCAACCACTCGGCCACCCAGTACCCGGACATCTTCCACGCCACCATCGCCGGCAAGAACGCCGCCGAGGTCGTGAACGACGAGAAGTGGCTGGCCGAGGACTTCATCCCGACCGTCGCCAAGCGCGGCGCGGCGATCATCGAGGCCCGTGGCGCGTCGTCCGCCGCCTCCGCCGCCAACGCCGCCATCGACCACGTCCACACCTGGGTGAACGGCACCGCCGACGGTGACTGGGTGTCGATGGGTATCCCGTCCGACGGTTCCTACGGCGTGCCGGAGGGCCTCATCTCCTCCTTCCCCGTCACCACCAGGGACGGCAAGTACGAGATCGTCCAGGGCCTGGAGATCAACGAGTTCTCCCGGGCCCGTATCGACGCCTCCGTCAAGGAGCTCGAGGAGGAGCGCGAGGCGGTCCGCTCCCTCGGCCTGATCTGAGCCCCGCTCACCAGCGCCCGCCCAGGCGCGCCGCGTTCTCGCGGTTCTGTCACGAACCTGCGCAGGCCCCGTTCCGGTTCGCACCGGAACGGGGCCTGCGGCCGTTTTCGCCGCTAGCGTCGAAAGAGGTAAGCATCGGGTGATTCGGGGGACTTGCCATGAGCGGTTGGGGCGGTCACGCGCAGGGCCACAGCTCCGGTTCCTGGTCGGAGCACGAGCCCAGCGAGGAGAGAGGCGAGGCGGCCTGGGCCGCGCAGGAGCACCCCGCGCCGGGTGAGGAGCCCGTCACCGCGCCGCCCTGGGCCTCCGCCCGGACGCAGACCTTCTCGGCGCCTTCGTACGCCCCGGCCCCGACTCCCTTGCCTCCCCCGGTCCCGGCCGCCCCGGCCGCCGCGCCTCCTCCCGCCCCGGCCCCGACTGCCGGCCCTCCTCCCGTCCCGGCCCCGGCCCCCGTGCCCGGTTCGGCCGCTGTCCCCGCCCGGGCCACGGATCCCGCCTCCGTCCGGCCCTCGCCCCGGGGCGCCCGCCGGCTGCTGCTCGTCCTCACCGCCGCCGCCGTCCTCGGTGCCGGCGTGGGTACCGGCGTCTGGTTCCTCATCCGCGACGGCGCCGCCACCGCCGCGAACGGGACCACCCCCATACCGAACGTCGTCGTCAGCACCCCGACGGCCACCACCCTCGACTCCCCGTCCCCGTCCCCGACACCCGCACCGGTCCCGGGCTATCGCCGCGCCCAGGATCCCGTCGGGTACACCCTCCACGTCCCCGAGGGCTGGACCCGCACACAGCGGCAGGGCGAGAAGGCCCCGGTGGTCTCCTACACCTCCCCGGACGGCAGCCGCAGCCTCCAGATCTTCGCGCTCGCTGAGGACACCCCGGCCGATTCCCTCGACCTCGCCGAGAACGACCCCGGCTACGGCTACTCCCAGCAGCCCGGCTACCAGGCCCTGGACCGCTCCTTTGGCGCCTCCTGGTCCGAGCTGACGTACCGCTACGACGACGAGGACAAAGGGGCGCGCCAGGTGATCGACCATCGCTTCGAGGCCGCCGACGGCACGCTCTACGCGATCCGCGCCGCCGGTCCCGACGCCCTCGCCCCCGACCAGATCCGCGGACCGCTCACCGCCGCACTGGAGTCCTTCTGCCCGGCGGGCGCGTCGTGCGGGTGAGGCGGCGGTCAGGCGCGGTCGGCCGCGGTCGGAGGCGTGGCGTGGCGCACGGCGGTGCTCAGGGGCGGCCGTCCTCGGGGCGGAGCCGCTTCTCGAACCAGTGACTGGCGTAGACGTTGTCGTCGTAGGCCGGGATCGCCGTGTAGCCGCACGCCCGGTACATCGCCTGAGCCTCCGTGAGCGCGGCGTGCGTGTCGAGGCGTACGACGGTGAAGTGCCGTGCGCCGGCCTCCTGTTCGAGGGCGTCGAGCAGTCGCCGGGCGAGGCCGAGTCGGCGGGCCTCGGGGTGCACCCAGACATGGCGGATCTCGCCCACGCCGGGTGCCAGGCGCCGTAGCGCCCCGCAGCCCACGGGGCGGCCCTCCTCGCGGGCGACGAAGAACGCGCCGGCGTCGCCGGACACCTCCTCGGGCCGTACCAGGTCGGCCTTGTCGAAGCCCTCGGGGAAGCGCTCGTCGATGTCGGCCGCGTACGCGTCCAGGCAGGCGCGGGCGTGGGGAGCGGCGCCGTCGACGAGGTCCACGGTGATGCCCGCGAGGCGCAGCAGACGCTGGGTGGTGGTCATCGCCCGGACCAGTTCGGCGCGCTGGGTCTCGCTGAGGCCCTCGATGAGCCCGGCGGCCGTCGCGCCCGCCCGCCGGTTCTGCTCCTCGACCTCCACCCGCCCGGCCGGGGTCAGCTCGATCATGCGCACCCGGCTGTCGTGCGGGTGGGCGCCGAGCCGGACCATGCCCTGGCCCTCCAGCGCCTTGGCCATCCGGCTCAGATACCCGGCGTCCAGGCCGAGCCGGCTTCTCAGCTCGCGCAGGGAGGCGCCGTCCCCGATCTCGAACAGCAGCCGGGCCTCGCCCAGCGGGCGGTCCTGGCCGAGGTAGTGGTCGTCCAGGACGCCGACGCGGCGGGTGAAGTAGCGGTTGAAGCGGCGGAAGGCCGTCACGTGCTCCGCTGAGACTGGCTCCATATTTCTTTGACTTTAGTCAAAGGTTGGGTTGGGGTCCACTATCGGACGGACCCATTCCGCCCGGTTCGTCCGCTTTCGTAGTGACGCAGCGCACTTTCGTTCGCAGTCCGCGCATGCATCCGGGGCCAGGGGGCAGGCGCACTCGGTCCCGTGCGTGGCGCATATGTGACACAGGGACTCTGAACAGGAACGGAAGGCAACACTCGATCATGGCGGAACGAACGGAACTCCAGGCGCGCGGCACCATCCACGCGGGAGGGGAATGGCGTGCGGCCGTCTCCGGAGCCACACGCGAGATCCTCGACCCCGCGGACGCGACGCCCTTCGCCGTGGTCGCGGAGGGCGACGAGAAGGACACCGATCTGGCCGTGGCGGCGGCCCACCGCGCCTTCGACGGCGGCCAGGGAGAGTGGCCCCGGACCCCCGTCGCCGAGCGCGCCGCCCTGCTGCGCCGCGTCGCCGATCTGCTCGTGCGCGACCGCGAGGAGCTCGGCCTGCTGGAGAGCCGTGACGCCGGCAAGACCGTCGAGGAGGGCCGCGTCGACATCGACTGCGTCGCGGACGCCTTCCGCTACTTCGCCGACCTCGTCGCCGGCGAGGCCCCGGGCCGGGTCGTCGACGCCGGCTCGCCCGACATCCACAGTGTCGTCGTCCATGAGCCGGTCGGCGTGTGCGCGCTGATCACCCCCTGGAACTACCCGCTGCTCCAGGCGAGTTGGAAGATCGCCCCGGCTCTCGCCGCCGGGAACACCTTCGTCGTCAAGCCCAGCGAGATCACCCCGCTGACGACGGTCGCGCTGATCGAGCTGCTCGTCGAGGCGGGGCTGCCGGCCGGGGTCGCCAACATCGTCACCGGGCCCGGCCACTCCGTCGGCGCCCGGCTCGCCGAGCACCCCGACGTCGACCTCGTCTCCTTCACCGGCGGCCTGGTCAGCGGCACCAAGGTCGCCCAGGCCGCCGCACCCACCGTCAAGAAGGTCGCGCTCGAACTCGGCGGCAAGAACCCCAACGTCGTCTTCGCCGACGCCTGCGCCACCGACGAGGACTTCGACACCGCCGTCGACCAGGCCCTCAACGCCGCCTTCATCCACAGCGGCCAGGTCTGCTCGGCCGGCGCCCGGCTCATCGTCGAGGAGTCCGTCCGGGACCGCTTCGTCACCGAACTCGCCCGCAGGGCCCAGAAGATCCGCCTCGGCCGCGGCACCGCCGACGGCGTCGAGTGCGGGCCGCTCGTCTCCGAGCAGCAGCGCGCCAAGGTCGAGGCGTACGTCGAGTCCGCCCTCAAGGAGGGCGCGGTGCTGCGCTCCGGCGGCAAGCGGCCCGAGCCGTCCGCCGAGCGTCCGCGGAACGGCTACTTCTACGAGCCGACCCTCCTCGACCACTGCCACCGCGAGATGCGCGTCGTGCGCGAGGAGGTCTTCGGCCCGGTCCTGACCGTCGAGACCTTCCGCACCGAGGACGAGGCGATCGCCCTGGCCAACGACACCGAGTACGGCCTCGCCGGCGCCGTGTGGACCACCGACGCCGGGCGCGCGCGCAGGGTGGCGGGCCGGCTGCGGCACGGCACCGTCTGGATCAACGACTTCCACCCCTACCTCCCGCAGGCGGAGTGGGGCGGCTTCGGCAAGAGCGGGGTGGGCCGCGAACTCGGCCCCGCCGGACTCGCCGAGTACCGCGAGTCCAAGCACGTCTACCAGAACCTTGCCCCGAAGCCGGTCCGCTGGTTCACCGGCTGACACCGGCTGACACACCGCCCCCGCTCGCCGCACAAGACTTCGCAAGCCCTGGAGTACCCCCCTCATGTCCGAGAACACCCCTGTCTACGACTACGTCGTCGTCGGAGGCGGCACGGCAGGCTCCGTCATCGCCTCCCGCCTCACCGAGAACCCCGACGTGACGGTCGCCGTCATCGAAGGCGGCCCCAGCGACATCGGCCGCGACGACGTCCTGACCCTGCGCCGGTGGATGGGTCTGCTCGGCGGCGAGCTGGACTACGACTACCCGACCACCGAACAGCCGCGCGGCAACTCGCACATCCGGCACAGCCGGGCCCGCGTCCTGGGCGGCTGCTCCTCCCACAACACGCTGATCGCCTTCAAGCCGCTGCCGTCCGACTGGGACGAGTGGGAGGAGGCCGGCGCCAAGGGCTGGGGCGCGGTGCCGATGGAGGCGTACTACGCCCGGCTGAAGAACAACATCGTCCCGGTCGACGAGAAGGACCGCAACGCCATCGCCCGCGACTTCGTCGACGCCGCGCAGGGCGCGCTCGGCGTCCCGCGCGTCGAGGGCTTCAACAAGCAGCCCTTCACCGAAGGCGTCGGCTTCTTCGACCTCGCCTACCACCCCGAGAACAACAAGCGGTCCTCGGCGTCGGTGGCGTATCTGCACCCCGTCATGGACGAGCGCGAGAACCTGACGATCCTGCTGGAGACCTGGGCGTACAAGCTGGAGTTCGACGGGACCCGCGCCGAGGGCGTCCATGTGCGCACCAAGGACGGCGAGGAACTGCTGATCCGCGCCCGCCGCGAGGTCGTCCTGAGCACCGGCGCCGTCGACACGCCCCGACTGCTGATGCACTCCGGTATCGGCCCCGCCCAGGACCTCACCCGGCTCGGCATCCCGGTGCTGCACGATCTGCCGGGCGTCGGCGAGAACCTGCTCGACCACCCCGAGTCGGTGATCGTCTGGGAGACCGACGGCCCGATCCCGGACAACTCCGCGATGGACTCCGACGCGGGCCTGTTCGTGCGCCGCGACCCCGAACACCAGGGCCCCGACCTGATGTTCCACTTCTACCAGATCCCGTTCACGGACAACCCGGAGCGACTGGGCTACGAGCGCCCGGAGTTCGGCGTCTCGATGACCCCGAACATCCCCAAGCCGAAGAGCCGCGGCCGGCTGTACCTGACCAGCGCCGACCCGGAGGTCAAGCCCGCGCTCGACTTCCGCTACTTCACCGACGAGGACGACTACGACGGCCGCACCCTCGTCGACGGCATCCGCATCGCCCGCGAGATCGCCAGGACCGAGCCGCTGGCGGGCTGGCTCAAGCGCGAGGTGTGCCCCGGCCCGGACGTCACCGGCGACGAGGAGCTGAGCGAGTACGCGCGCAAGGTCGCGCACACCGTGTACCACCCGGCGGGCACCTGCCGTATGGGAGCCGCCGACGATGAACTGGCCGTGGTGGACCCGCAGTTGCGGATCCGCGGCCTGGACGGAATCCGAATCGCCGACGCCTCCGTCTTCCCGACGATGACCGCAGTGAACCCGATGATCGGGGTGCTCATGGTCGGAGAGAAGGCGGCGGACCTGATGGGAGGTGAGGCGTGATGAGCACGACTCCTCAGATGACGCCTCAGAACACGACACCCGAGACCCGTAAGCCGCCGACCGGGACGCCGGTCTTCTCCGTCGAGGGCCTGTGGAAGGTCTTCGGCCCGAAGGCACACCGCGTCCCCGACGACCCGGAGCTGACCGCCCTCGCACCCGCCGAGCTGCGCGCCCGCACCGGCTGCACGGCGGCCGTCAGGGACGTCTCCTTCGACGTCCGCAAGGGCGAGGTCTTCGTCGTCATGGGCCTGTCCGGCTCCGGCAAGTCCACCCTGGTGCGCTGTCTGACCCGGCTCATCGAGCCGACCGCCGGCACCATCGCCATCGACGGCGAGGACGTGCGGGCCATGGACAAGACCCGGCTGCGCGAACTGCGCCGTCACCGCGCCGCCATGGTCTTCCAGCACTTCGGCCTGCTGCCGCACCGCACCGTCCTGGACAACGTGGCGTACGGCCTGGAGATCCAGGGCGTCGGCAAGGCCGAGCGCCGTGAGCGGGCCGCCGAGGTCGTGGCCAAGGTCGGCCTGGAGGGCATGGAGCACCGCAGGCCCGGCCAGCTGTCCGGCGGTCAGCGTCAGCGCGTGGGCCTCGCGCGGGCGCTCGCGGTGGACCCCGAAGTCCTGCTGTTCGACGAGCCGTTCAGCGCGCTCGACCCGCTGATCCGGCGGGACATGCAGGAGGAGGTCGTCCGCCTGCACCGCGAAGAGGGCCGCACGATGGTCTTCATCACCCATGACCTCAGCGAGGCGCTGAAGCTGGGCGACCGTATCGCCCTCATGCGCGACGGGCGTGTGGTCCAGCTCGGCACCCCCGAGGAGATCGTGGGCTCCCCGGCCGACGACTACGTCCGCGAGTTCGTCCGCGACGTCCCGCGCGAACAGGTCTTGACGGTCCGTAGCGCCATGCGCCCCGCCTCGGCCGACGAGGCCGGCAGCGGCCCGGCGATCGCGCCGGGCGCGACGGTGTCGGAGGCCATCGAGGCCGTGGCCCGCACCGGCTCCCCGGCTCGCGTCATGGACGGCGCCCGCTGCCTGGGCGTCGTCGACCACGAGCGGCTCCTCGAGGTCGTGGCGGGGACCGGACACGGCGATACGGCGGGCCCCGAGCCGGGCGTCGTAGCGGGGGCGGAGAAGAGCAAGGAGGTGGCTTGATGGCCACCGTCACCGCTCCCGCCCCCAGAGTCACCCTGCCCGGCGTTCTCAAACGCCCCGCCCTGCGCAAGCTGGTGCTGCTCGCCCTCGTCGCCGCGATCCTCGTCCCGCTGGCCAACGCCCGCTGGGCGAGCGGCAGCTGGCCGGCCGCGCTGACCGTCGACGTCTCCGAGCCGCTGACCGACGCCAGCACCTGGATCATCGACAACCGGGACACCCACCCGGTCTTCCTCTACTTCTTCGGGCACATCAGCAACGCGGTGGTGCTGTCCGTACGCGCCGTGTACCTCGTGCTGCTCGCCGCGGGCTGGGCCGGCGTCACCGCCGCCGCGTCCCTCATCGCCTGGCGGGTCGCCGGGTGGCGGCTCGCCGCCGGGACCGGGGTCGCGTTCCTGGCCTGCGGGCTTCTCGGCATGTGGATCCCGACCATGCAGACCCTCGCGCTCATGGTGGTGGCCGTGCTCGCCTCGGCCGTCGTGGGCGCGCTGCTGGGCCTCGCCGCCGGGCTGTCCGACCGTATGGACAAGCTCCTGCGGCCCGTGCTGGACACCATGCAGGTGCTCCCGGCCTTCGCCTACCTGCTGCCCGTCGTCCTGGTCTTCGGCATCGGCGTCCCCGCCGCCGTCCTGGCCACCGTCGTCTACGCCGCCCCGCCGATGGCCCGCCTCACCGCCCTCGGCCTGCGCGGCGCCGACAAGGAGGTGCTGGAGGCGGTCGAGTCGCTCGGCGCCACCGGCCGGCAGCGGCTGCTGACCGCCCGCATCCCGCTGGCCCGGGCCGAGCTTCTCCTCGGCCTCAACCAGACGATCATGATGGCGCTGTCCATGGCGGTCATCGCCTCCGTGATCGGTGCCGCCGGCCTCGGTGACCGCGTCTACCAGGCGCTCGCCACGGTCGACGTCGGCGCCGCCCTCGCGGCCGGCATCCCGATCGTGCTGCTCGCCGTCGTCCTGGACCGGGTGACCGGCGCCGCGGGGGCGAGCCTCGCCGACGAGCCGCACCCGAACGGCCGGGCACGCTGGCTGTACGCCCTGATCGCCGCGGTGGCCGTCGCCGTCGCCGGACGTCTCGCGGGCCGCCTCGACTGGCCCGACGCCTGGACCCTGAACATCGCCGAGCCGGTCAACCGCGCCGTCGACTGGATGACCGCGCACCTCTACTCGGGTGTTCCCGTCGTCGGCGGCACCGCCGACTGGGCGGCCCACTTCACCACCTGGGTCCTCAACCCCCTGCGCGACGGCCTCCAGTGGCTGCCCTGGTGGTCGGTCCTGCTGATCGTCGCCACCCTGGCCTGGCTGATCGGCACCTGGCGCACCGCGCTCACCGCCGTGCTCGCCATGGCCGCGATCGGCGCGCTCGGAGTGTGGAAGCCGTCGCTGGACACCCTCTCCCAGGTGCTGGCGGCCGTCGCCGTCACCCTGGTGCTGGGCTTCGCCACCGGCATCGCGGCGGCCCGCAGCGACCGCGTCGAACGGCTGCTGCGCCCCGTCCTGGACGTCTTCCAGACGATGCCGCAGTTCGTGTACCTGATCCCGGTCGTCGCGCTGTTCGGCGTGGGCCGCGCCCCCGCGGTCGCCGCCGCCGTCGTCTACGCGCTGCCCGCCGTCGTCCGCATCACCACCCAGGGACTGCGCCAGGTCGACCCGGCCGCCCTGGAATCGGCCCGCTCGCTCGGCGCGACCCCGGCGCAGCAGCTGCGCCAGGTCCAGCTCCCGCTCGCCCGGCCGGCCCTGCTGCTCGCCGTCAACCAGGGCGTGGTCCTGGTCCTCGCCGTCGTCATCATCGGCGGTCTGGTCGGCGGCGGCGCCCTCGGCTACGACGTCGTCTTCGGCCTCGCGCAGGGCGACCTCGCGACCGGTCTGGTGGCCGGCGCCGCGATCGTCTGCCTCGGCCTGATGCTCGACCGGGTGACCCAGCCGACGGAACGCCGCGCGAAGAAGGGAGCGTGACATGCGACTTCGTACCCGACGTATGCGTACGACCGCCGTCGTGGCCGGTGTGTCCTCGCTGGCCCTGCTCACCGGCTGCGGCGCCGCCGACATGACCAAGCAGGCCTCGCCCTTCGCCAACGCCCAGGGCGCCAAGACCGTGACGCTGTCCGTCCAGTCCTGGGTCGGCGCCCAGGCCAACGTGGCCGTCGCCCAGTACCTGCTGGAGCACGAGCTCGGCTACCGCGTCGACACCGTCCAGATCGACGAGGTCCCCGCCTGGGACGCGCTCAGCCAGGGCCGGGTCGACGCGCTCCTGGAGGACTGGGGGCACCCGGAGGAGGAGCAGCGGTACGTCAAGGACAAGAAGACGATCGTGGGCGGCGGCGACCTCGGCGTCACCGGGCACATCGGCTGGTTCGTCCCGACGTACTTCGCCGAGAAGCACCCGGACGTCACCGACTGGAAGAACCTCAACAAGTACGCCGACCAGCTGCGCACCGCGGAGAGCGGTGCCAAGGGCCAGCTGATGGACGGCTCGCCCTCCTACGTCACCAATGACAAGGCGCTGGTGGAGAACCTCGACCTGGACTACGAGGTGGTGTTCGCCGGGTCGGAGGCCGCGCAGATCACGCAGATCAAGCAGTTCGCCAAGGAGAAGAAGCCCTTCCTGACGTACTGGTACGAACCGCAGTGGCTGTTCAAGAAGGTCCCCATGACCGAGGTGAAGCTGCCCGCGTACAAGGAGGGCTGCGACGCGGATCCCGAGAAGGTCGCCTGCGCCTATCCGCACACCCCGCTCCAGAAGTACCTCAACGCGGACTTCGCCGAGAACGGCGGCGAGGCGGCGGCCCTGCTGAAGAAGTTCAAGTGGACGACCGAGGACCAGAACGAGGTCTCCCTGATGATCGCCGAGCAGAAGCTGTCGCCCGAGGAGGCGGCGAAGAAGTGGGTGGACAGCCACGAGTCCACCTGGAAGGCGTGGCTGTCCTGACCCGGGCGGGGCACCGCCCCGGCTCCCCGGCTCTCACCTCGCCAGGCCGGCCGCGATCTCGCGCAATGCCTCGGTGGCGCTGCGCTGGAGGCCCGGCCCGAACGTGATGCGCGTGGCCCCGAGTTCACCGAGTTCGGTGGGCGAGGGGCCACCGGTCACCGTGCCGTGCACATTGATCGGCCCCTGGATGCCGGACCGCAGCAGCGGCAGTACGTCCGTCGGGGCGCCGATCGGATACACGCAGTCGGCGCCCGCGGCGACGTACAACGCGGCCCGCTCGATGGCCTGTTCGGCGCTCTGCTTGGGGTCGGCGCCCGCGGCGGCCCGGATGAAGGTGTCGATCCGGGCGTTGACGAACACCCGGTCGGCGGCGGCGCGCCGTACCTCGGCGAGCCAGTCGGCGTGCCCCCGCGGGTCCTTGAGGACGCCGTCCTCGGAGTCCTCGAGGTTGCACCCCACGGCGCCCGTCTCCAGCAGCCGCTCCACCAATTCGTCCGGCGCGATCCCGTAGCCGCCCTCGATGTCCGCGGACACCGGGACGTCGACGGCCCGCACGATCCGCGCGACGGCCGCGAACATCTCGTCGGCCGGGCTCTGCCCGTCCTCGTGGCCGAGGCAGGCGGCGACACCCGCGCTGGGCGTGGCGAGTGCCGGGAACCCGGCCTCGACGAAGACACGGGCACTGGCGGCGTCCCACGGGCCGGGCAAGACGAGGGGGTCACCGGGCGCGGTACGCCGGTGCAGTGCGCGTAAAGCCTCGACCTTGCTCCCGGCTGCCTTGCTCACGGTCTGCGTCACGGTGAGTATCCCCCTGGTGGAATGCGCCGGCCGACCATCACACGGTTCCAGTTGTTGATGGCGACGATCAGCCCGACGAGATGGGCGAGTTGGATGTCGTCAAAGTACTCGGCGGCCCTGTCGTACACGGCATCGGGCACGAACCCTCCCCCAGACTTCGTCCGGGAGGTGCCCCCAGTCAGGACGGTCACCGCCTCGGTCAGTGCGAGCGCGGCCCGCTCCCGCTCGTCGAAGACGCCCTCCGCCTCCTCCCAGGCGGCCAGCAGGTCGAGCTGCCGCTCGTCGACGCCCTGCTCACGGGCGAGCGCGAGATGCATGTCCAGGCAGAACGCGCAGTGGTTGAGCTGCGAGGCCCGGATCACGACCAGCTCGGCGAGCGCGCCGTCCCCGAGGCCCTTCTTGGCGGTCGCGCTCAGCGCGGACATCGCCTGCCCGACGGCCCGGTCCAGCAGCCTGGTCCGGACCGTCACCCGTGCTGTCCCGGCTGGTAGTGGCCCGGCGCCATGCGGAAGGTCACCCCGAACCGGTTCCACGCGTTGATCACGGCGATCGCGGAGATCAACTGCGCCAGCTCGGCCTCCTCGAAGTGCTCGGCGGCCCTGTCGTACACGGCGTCGGGCACGAACCCTCCCCCAGACTTCGTCCGGGAGGTGCCCCCAGTCAAGACGGTCACCGCCTCGGTCAGCTCCAGCGCCGCGAGCTCCTTCTCGGTGTAGAAGTGCCGGGACTCGTCCCAGGCGCTGAGCTGGATGATCCGCTCGACGCTCTCACCCGCCGCGAGGGCGTCCTTGCTGTGCATGTCGACGCACAGGGCACAGTGGTTGAGCTGCGAGGCACGGATCTTCACCAGCTCGTACAGCTTGTGGTCGAGGCCCTTCTTGGCGGCCGTGTCGAGGCGGATCATCGCCTTGTACACGTCGGGCGCGAGCTGGGCCCAGGGGAGCCGGGCGGGTCGCTCGGGGGCGTAGGGCGAGTGGGACGCTGCGTGGGACGCCGTGCTCGTCCCCGGGTCGGTCCTGGTGTCGCTGATCGTCATGGTCTCGACCCTAGGAACGAAGCAGCCCAGGAGTATGGTCCAATTCCATGGGGAAACCTTGGGCCACTCTGGGCATCGACCTTCACTTGGAACCGGCGGGTCCGGGCCTGCGCCGGGGACTGACCGACGCCCTGCGCGACGCCGTCCGCACCGGACGCCTCGCTGCGGGCACCCGGCTGCCGTCCTCCCGCTCCCTCGCCGCCGATCTCGGCATCGCCCGCAACACGGTCGCCGAGGCCTACGCCGACCTGGTCGCCGAGGGCTGGCTCACCGCCCGCCAGGGCTCGGCGACCAAAGTGGCCGACCGCGCGGTGGCCGCACCGCCCGGCACCGCGGCCCTGCCACACGCCGCCGCCCCGCCCGGTACTCCTCCCGCACTTGGACCGGCCACCTCTCCACGCCACGCCACCACTCCGACCCGTGCCACCTCTCCACGCCACGCCGCCACCCCGACCCGTGCCGCCACCCCGTCCCCACCGCGCCGGTAGCGTCCCCGTCCCGTCTACGACCTGGTCCCCGGCACCCCCGACCTCTCCGCCTTCCCCCGCACCGAGTGGCTCAAGGCGGCCCGCCGTGCCTTCCTCGCCGCCCCGCACCAGTCCCTCGGCTACGGCGACCCGCGTGGCCACCCCGAACTGCGCACCGCCCTCGCCGGCTACCTCTCCCGGGCGCGGGGCGTACGCGCCGACCCCGAACGCGTCGTCGTGTGCGCGGGGTTCATGCACGGCCTGCACCTGCTCGGCAGAGTGCTGCGGGCGCGCGGTGCGGACACGGTCGCGGTGGAGTCGTACGGTCTCCCCCCGCACTGGAGGCAGTTGACGTCGGCAGGTCTCAGCACGGCCCCGCTGCCCTTCGACGCACTCGGCACCGACCCGGGCGCGCTGACGGGCGAGGCGGCGGTCCTGCTCACCCCCGCCCACCAGTTCCCCATGGGGGTGCCGCTGCACCGCGACCGCCGGGCGGCGGTGGTGGACTGGGCGCGCCGCACCGGCGGATGGGTCCTGGAGGACGACTACGACGGCGAGTTCCGCTACGACCGCCAGCCCGTCGGCGCGCTCCAGGGCCTGGACCCCGACCACGTCGTCTACCTGGGCACGGCCAGCAAGTCCCTCGCCCCCGGCCTGCGCCTGGGCTGGATGGTGCTGCCGCCGGCCCTGGTGGAGGAGGTGACGGCGGCGAAGGGCGGCACGGACACCTGCGGCGTCCTGGACCAGCTCACCCTCGCCGAGTTCCTCACGTCCGGCGCCTACGACCGCCATGTCCGCGCCTCCCGACTGCGCTACCGGCGCCGCCGGGACGCCCTGGTACGGGCACTGGCCGAGGAGGCCCCGCACCTCGAGGTCACCGGCATCGCGGCCGGCCTGCACGTCCTGCTGCGCCTCCCGCCCGGCACCGAACAGTCCGTCGTCCAGGCGGCCACCTGGCAGGGCCTCGCCGTGCACGGCCTGACGTTCTTCCGCCACGAGACCACCCCGACACCGCCCCCGGACGCCCTGGTCATCGGCTACGGAACACCACCGGACCACGCCTGGACGGGGGCCCTGGAGGCACTCTGCCGGGTCCTGCCGTGACACCCGGGCGGGGCCGGCGGGCGGAACCCTCGTGCGGGCACCCGCCCTACGGTGAGTCCGCCGGTGCCGACTCGGGGGTCTGCGCCGGTGCCTCCCCGAACCGTGCCAGCGCCAGCGCGCCCGCCACGGCCACCACGAATCCCAGCACGGCAAGCCACTCCAGCCCCTCCCGGGTACGGTCCCCCAGCCACACCACCCCGACCAGCGCCGGTCCGACCGTCTCCCCGATCACCATGGCCGCCGTGGCCGTCGTCACCGACCCCCGCTGCAAGGCCGAGGTCAGCGCCAGGAACGCGGCCCCACCGCCCAGCAGCAATGCGTAGGTCGCCGGATTCGCCAGCAGCTTCGGCACATCGATGGTGTCGATCAGCCGGACCGACACCTCCACCACCCCGAACCCGAACCCGGCCGCCAGCCCGAGCACCAGCCCCCGCCCGCGCTCCGGCAACCGCCCGCCCGCCAGCCCCACCCCCAGGATCACCAGCGCCACTCCGAGCATCGCGAACCTCAGCGCTTCCGGCCCCTCCCGATCGCCCTCCGTCCCGGACGCCAGCCCCAGCATCGCGAGCCCGGCGCAGACCACGGCCACCGCGCCCCACTCGAGCCCGCTGAGCCGCACATGCAGCAACCGCGCCGCGACCACCGCCGTCACCGCGAGGCTGGACGCCAGCGCCGCCGCGACGGCGTAGATGGGAAGCGACCGCAGCGCGGCGACCTGCAACACGAACCCGAGGCCGTCCAGGGCCAGTCCGGCCAGATACCGCCACTGCCGCAGCGACCGCAGCAGCACACCCGCCTCGCCGCCCCGGCCGCCCTGAGCGCTCGCGGTCCGTGCCGCCATCGCCTGGAGGACGGTGGCGGCGCCGAAGCAGACCGCCGCACCAAGGGCGCAGATCATTCCAAAGAGCACAAAGCGACTGTAGGCGGGAGGGCGGTGACCGGGGGCCTTGCGCGCCTGCGACGGGGCGATCTTTAAGCTGTCCGCCGAACGGCGGAGATCGAGAAGATCGAAATCGAACAGTTCATCGCGCACGGACTGTCATCGTGCACGGACTGTCATCGGGCACGGACTGCCATCGTGCGCGGACGGTCGTCGTGCACGGATCAGATGTGCGCATCGGCACGGAACGGATCACCGGGGGAGACAGACATGGCGGAAACACGACGCAGGCTGCGCTCGAGCACGGTCGTACTCGGCGGCATGGGTGTCATCGCGGCGGCCCTGACCTCCTGCGGCTCGGAACCCGACCGACGCTGCGTCGACCGCGACAGCTACACCTACGAGGGCTACAAGGTCGTCGCGGACAAGAACTGCACCTCCGGCTCCGGCTCGTCCAAGTCCAAGAGCGGCAGGAAGAGGTCCGCCGGCTCCGACTCGGCCTGGTACTACGACGCCGAAGTCTCCGGCGGTCGCGCCGACTACGGCACCTTCAGCCGCAGCGAGGCCGTGGACCGAGGCGGCTTCGGCTGCTCGGGCTCGGGCAGCGGCGGCGGCTGAGCGGACCGGTCGATGGAGCGCCGCACGATCGAACCCCGCCCCGGCTGGCAGCAGACCGTCGAGGAGCAGGGGCTCATCTACCCCCTCACCCGCCACCCCGACAACTCCCTGCGCCCGTACTGGGACGAGAGCGCCCACTACGTCTTCTCCCTGGCGGAGGTCGAGGCGCTGGAGGAGGTCGTCGAGGAACTGCACGGCATGTGCCTGACGGCGGCGGCCCACATCGTCGCCGAGAACCGCTTCACCGACCTCGGCATCACCGACCCGCGCGTCGTGGACGCGATCGCCGAGTCCTGGCGCCGCCGCGCCGAACTCCCCTCCCTCTACGGCCGCTTCGACCTGCGCTACGACGGCACCGGCCCGGCGAAACTGCTGGAGTACAACGCCGACACCCCCACCTCACTGGTCGAGGCCGCCTCCCCGCAGTGGTTCTGGATGGAGGAGCGCTTCCCCGGCGCCGACCAGTGGAACTCCCTCCACGAACGCCTCGTCGCCGCCTGGAAGAAGCAGTCCGCCCTGCTCCCGCCGGGCAGCCCCCTGTACTTCGCGTACTCCTCCGCCGACGAGCTCGGCGAGGACGTGATGACGGTCGCCTATCTGAAGGAGACAGCCGAGCAGGCGGGCCTGGACACCGGCTGGATCTCCATGGAGGAGATCGGCTGGGACCGCCTCTCGGGCCGCTTCGTCGACACCCGGCTCCGCTTCATCCGCAGCTGCTTCAAGCTCTACCCCTGGGAGTGGCTCACCACCGACCGCTTCGCCGGCCATGTCCTCGACACCCTCGACAACGGCGGCGGCACGGGCACGACCCTGTGGATCGAACCGGCCTGGAAGATGCTCCTGAGCAACAAGGCCCTCCTCGCCGTCCTCTGGGAGCTCTACCCGGACCACCCGAACCTCCTGCCCGCGTATCTCGACGGACCGCGGGAGCTGGCGGACACCACGGGCCATGTCGCCAAGCCCCTGCTGGGTCGGGAGGGCTCCGGAGTGACCGTGCACGAGAAGGGCGCCGAACCCGTCGTACGCGACGAGCCCTACTGCTACCAGCAGTTGGCCCCGCTGCCCGCCTTCGACGGCAACCACGTCGTCCTCGGCGCGTGGGTCGTCGAGGACGAGTCGGCGGGCCTGGGCATCCGGGAGTCGTCCGGCCTGATCACGGACGAGTACGCCCGTTTCCTGCCCCACGTGATCCTGTGACGCCGTACGCCGGACACCCGCCGTACACCGAGGACGAACGAGCCACCGGACACCCCCCGGGGCCTCACACCCCGAGCACGCTCCGCAACTGGGCCAGCCCCCAGTCCAGGTCCTCCTTGCCGATCACCAAGGGCGGCGCGATACGGATCGTCGCCCCCTGGGTGTCCTTCACCAGCACACCCCGGTCCATCAGCTTCTCCGCCACCTCCCTCCCCGAACCGACCGCCCGGGCGATGTCGACCCCCGCCCACAGCCCGCGCCCGCGCACCGCCGTGACCCGTCCCGTCCCGGCCAACAGGCCCAGCTCCCGGTGCAGATGCGCGCCGAGCTGCGCCGACCGCTCCTGGAACTCGCCCGTCCGCAGCATCGCGATCACCTCCAGCGCCACCGCACAGGCCAGCGGATTCCCCCCGAAGGTCGACCCGTGCTCCCCGGGCCGGAACACCCCGAGCACCGCCGCCGACGACACCACCGCCGACACCGGCACGACCCCGCCCCCGAGCGCCTTGCCGAGCACATACACATCCGGCACCACTCCCTCGTGCTCGCACGCGAAGGTACGACCCGTGCGCCCCAGCCCCGACTGGATCTCGTCCGCCACGAACAGCACATCGCGCTCCCGCGTCAGCTCCCGCACCGCCGGCAGATAACCGGCCGGCGGCACCAGCACCCCCGCCTCGCCCTGGACCGGCTCCAGCAGCACGGCCACCGTGTTCTCCGTCAACGCCTCCCGCATCGCGGTCAGATCCCCGTACGGCACGATCTCGAAGCCCGGCGTGTAGGGCCCGAAGTCCGCCCGGGCCTCCGAGTCGGTGGAGAAGCTGATGATCGTCGTCGTACGGCCGTGGAAGTTGTTGCCCGCGACCACGATCTTCGCCATCTCGCCCGGCACACCCTTGACCCGGTACCCCCACTTCCGGGCGGTCTTCACCGCCGTCTCCACCGCCTCCGCCCCCGTGTTCATCGGGAGCACCATCTCCATCCCGCACAGCTCGGCGAGCTGCTCGCAGAACGCCGCGAACCGGTCGTGGTGAAACGCCCGCGACGTCAGCGTCACCCGCTCCAGCTGCGCCTTCGCCGCGTCCAGGATCCGCCGGTTGCCGTGCCCGAAATTGAGCGCCGAATACCCGGCCAGCAGATCCAGATACCGCCGCCCCTCCACATCCGTCATCCAGGCCCCGTCCGCCGTCGCCACCACGACCGGCAACGGGTGATAGGTGTGCGCGCTGTGCGCGTCGACCGCGGCGATCAGGGATTCGGTGGTGTTCGACGTACTCACGGGGCTCTCCGTTTCCGCCACCACGAGGGCCCGTACTGCGGCAGTCACAAGGCTCGTGGCCACTGTCCAATTCTGGCTGCTCGAGTGCTGTGCGGCCCCTTCCTATCGTTGCTCGCATGGTGGACGCGGGACCACGCCGCCTCGGCGCGCCCGGTAGTCTGACCGACGGGCCGTGACTGGCGCGCTGGGATGGGACCGACCATCGGGGAGCGGCCCACTGGACCCCGTCGTCCAGCACCGAGTGCCGTGCGCCTGGGCCGTACCGTGAACGCTGTACACGACGTCCGGAGGTCCCCATGCCAGCCGAGCCCTTCTCCACCGAGTCCACCGCCTTCCGTGCCGCCCTCGACGTGATCCGCGCCGTCGAGCCGCGCGTGGCCGACGCCATCGGCCAGGAGGTCACCGACCAGCGCGAGATGCTCAAGCTGATCGCCTCCGAGAACTACGCCTCCCCGGCCACCCTCCTGGCGATGGGCAACTGGTTCAGCGACAAGTACGCCGAGGGCACCGTCGGCCGCCGCTTCTACGCCGGCTGCCGCAACGTCGACACCGTCGAGTCCCTCGCCGCCGAGCACGCCCGCGAGCTCTTCGGCGCCCGCCACGCCTACGTCCAGCCGCACTCCGGCATCGACGCCAACCTCGTCGCCTTCTGGGCCGTCCTCGCCGCCCGCGTCGAGGCCCCCGCCCTGGAGAAGGCCGGCGTCCGCCAGGTCAACGAGCTCACCGAGGCCGACTGGGCGGAACTGCGCCGCGCCTTCGGCAACCAGCGCATGCTCGGCATGTCCCTCGACGCCGGCGGCCACCTCACCCACGGCTTCCGCCCGAACATCTCCGGCAAGATGTTCGACCAGCGCTCCTACGGCACCGACCCCGCCACGGGCCTGATCGACTACGAGGCGCTGCGCGCCTCCGCCCGCGAGTTCAAGCCGCTGATCATCGTCGCCGGCTACTCCGCCTACCCCCGTCTGGTGAACTTCCGGATCATGCGCGAGATCGCCGACGAGGTCGGGGCGACCTTGATGGTGGACATGGCGCACTTCGCGGGCCTGGTGGCCGGCAAGGTCCTCACCGGCGACTTCGACCCGGTCCCGCACGCCCAGATCGTCACCACCACCACCCACAAGTCGCTGCGCGGCCCGCGCGGCGGCATGGTCCTGTGCGACGACTCCCTGAAGGACCAGGTCGACCGCGGCTGCCCGATGGTCCTGGGCGGCCCGCTCCCGCACGTCATGGCCGCCAAGGCCGTCGCCCTCGCCGAGGCCCGGCAGCCCGCCTTCCAGGACTACGCCCAGCGCATCGTCGACAACTCCCGCGCGCTGGCCGAGGGCCTGATGCGCCGCGGCGCGACCCTCGTCACCGGCGGCACCGACAACCACCTGAACCTGATCGACGTCGCCTCCTCCTACGGCCTCACCGGCCGCCAGGCCGAGGCCGCGCTCCTCGAGTCCGGCATCGTCACCAACCGCAACTCCATCCCGGCCGACCCCAACGGCGCCTGGTACACCTCCGGCATCCGCATCGGCACCCCCGCCCTGACCACCCGTGGCCTGGGCACCGCCGAGATGGACGAGGTCGCCGCCCTCATCGACCGCGTCCTCACCACCACCGAGCCGGGCACGACCAAGTCGGGCGCCCCCTCGAAGGCCCAGCACGTCCTGGACACCAAGATCGCCGACGAGATCTCCCGCAGGGCGACGGACCTGGTGGCAGGCTTCCCGCTGTACCCGGAGATCGACCTCGGCTGAAGCTCCCCGTCAGAGGCGTGGGGACCTGCGCGACAGACCCATCACGGTCCGCAGTTCCCCACGCACAGAGCCCCCCGAGCTCTCTGAGACAATGAAGAACATGGCCTCTGATCGCCCACCCGTCGCCCACCACCACCCTCGGGGGAATGGCTCCGCCATGCCGCGTAGTCCGCGAGTGCTCTCCGGAATCCAGCCCACAGCAGGCTCGTTCCACCTCGGCAACTACCTCGGCGCCGTCCGCCAGTGGGTTGCCCTGCAGGAGTCCCACGACGCGTTCTACATGGTCGTCGACCTGCACGCGATCACGCTCCCGCAGGACCCCGCCGACCTGCGCGCCAACACCCGGCTCGCCGCCGCCCAGCTCCTCGCGGCCGGGCTCGACCCCGAGCGCTGCACGCTGTTCGTCCAGAGCCATGTCCCCGAGCACGCCCAGCTCGCCTGGATCATGAACTGCCTCACCGGCTTCGGCGAGGCGTCCCGCATGACCCAGTTCAAGGACAAGTCCGCCAAGCAGGGCGCGGACCGGGCCTCGGTGGGCCTGTTCACGTACCCGATCCTGCAGGTCGCGGACATCCTGCTGTACCAGGCCAACGAGGTCCCGGTCGGCGAGGACCAGCGCCAGCACATCGAGCTCACCCGTGACCTCGCCGAGCGCTTCAACGGCCGTTTCGGCCCGACCTTCACGGTGCCGAAGCCGTACATCCTCAAGGAGACGGCGAAGATCTACGACCTTCAGGACCCGTCGATCAAGATGAGCAAGTCGGCGTCCACGCCGAAGGGCCTGATCAACCTGCTCGACGAGCCCAAGGCCACCGCCAAGAAGGTCAAGAGCGCCGTCACCGACACCGACACCGTCATCCGCTACGACGCCGAGAACAAGCCCGGCATCAGCAACCTGCTCACCATCTACTCGACCCTCACGGGTACGGGAATCGCGGAACTGGAGCAGAAGTACGACGGCAAGGGCTACGGTGCGCTCAAGACGGACCTCGCCGAGGTCATGGTCGAGTTCGTGACGCCCTTCCGGGAGCGCACCCAGCAGTATCTGGACGACCCGGAGACGCTGGACTCGATCCTGGCCAAGGGTGCGGAGAAGGCACGTGCCGTCGCCGCGGAGACGCTGTCCCAGGCGTACGAGAAGGTGGGCTTCCTGCCCGCCAAGCACTGACGCCCCCCACAGCACACACGGCGGCCGGCACACCGCCGTACCACCGCACAGCGCTGCACATCACTACGGTTGCGCCTGCCCGCAGCGCGGCCGTAGCCGTACAGTCGATAGCCGGGTGGCCGTTTCGGCGGCCACTCGCGCTCACCGACAGGGCACGAGCTCACAACAGGACGAGCTCCTCGTGACAGACGAGCTCACCGACAGATGACAGGAGACGACGTGGGGACCGTAACGATCGGCGTGTCGATCGCGGTCCCGGAGCCTCACGGCAGCCTGCTCCAGGAGCGGCGCGCGGGCTTCGGCGACGCCGCGGCTCACGGCATCCCGACCCATGTCACGCTGCTGCCGCCGACCGAGGTCGACTCCTCGCTGCTGCCCGCGATCGAGGCGCACCTCGTCGAGGTCGCGGCGGCCGGGCGCCCCTTTCCGATGCGGCTGTCCGGCACCGGCACCTTCCGGCCCCTGTCGCCGGTCGTCTTCGTCCAGGTCGTCGACGGCGCCGAGGCCTGCACCTGGCTCCAGAAGCAGGTCCGTGACGCCTCCGGGCCGGTGGCCCGCGAGCTTCAGTTCCCCTACCACCCGCATGTCACGGTCGCGCACGGCATCGACGACGCGTCGATGGACCGCGCCTTCGAGGAGCTCGCCGACTACGAGGCGCAGTGGCCCTGCACCGGTTTCGCCCTGTACGAACAGGGCGCCGACGGGGTGTGGCGCAAGCTGAGGGACTACGCCTTCGGCAGCGCGGTGGTTCCGCCGCAGGCGGGGTCGGTGGAGCGCGGGTCCATCCCGACGAGTTAGCTCCGCCGGTTCGCACGCGATGGGGGGTGCGGCGAGGGTTGGTCTTCGTGCGGGTGGGTTCTGGCTGGGTGCGCGGTTCCTCGCGCCCCGGGGCGTTGGTGAGTCCGGCGTCGGTACGGCGGGCTCCGTGGCGGCTGACCTATAGCGGCAGGCGGCGGAACAGGCCGCGCGGGGCGTGGCGCAGTGCTGACATCACGAATCTGAGGGCGCCGGGTACCCACACCGTCTCCGAGCGGCGGCGCAGGCCGATCTCGATCGCCGTCGCCACCGCTTCCGGCGTGGTGGCCAGCGGTGTCTCCTCCAGGCCGGCGGTCATCCTCGAGCGGACGAAGCCGGGACGTACGACCATGACGTGCACGCCGGTGCCGTGCAGGGCGTCGCCCAGGCCCTGGGCGAAGGTGTCGAGGCCGGCCTTGCTGGAGCCGTAGATGAAGTTGGCGCGGCGGGCCCGCTCACCGGCGACGGAGGAGAGCACGACGAGCGAGCCGTGGCCCTGGGACTGGAGGGCGCCGGCGCTGACCAGGCTCGCCGACACGGCGCCCGTGTAGTTGGTCTGGGCGACGCGCACCGCGTTCAGCGGCTCGCGCTCGTCACGTGCCTGGTCGCCGAGGACGCCGAAGGCGAGCAGCACCATGTCGACGTCGCCCTCGGCGAAGACCTTGCCGAGCACTGCCTCGTGCGACTCGGGGTCGAGCGCGTCGAAGGCCACGGTGTGCACGTCGGCCCCGAGGGCGCGCAGCTGTGCCGCGGACCGCTCCAGCGCCTCCGACGGGCGGCCCGCCAGCCAGACCGTGCGGGTGCGGCGCGCGATCAGGCGGCGTGCGGTGGCCAGCGCGATCTCGGACGTACCGCCGAGGACGAGCAGGGACTGGGGGAGGCCGAAGGCGTCCTTCACGACAGCTCCTAGGGTTTGTGGCGCTACACGCCGAGGCGGCGGGCCAGGTCGGACATGAACACCCCGCGCGGGTCGAGCTCCGCGCGCAGCGCGCGGAAGTCGTCCAGGCGCGGGTACATCGCGGTCAGCAGCTCCGGCCGTAGCCGGGAGTCCTTGGCGAGGTAGACGCGCCCGCCGGCCGCGGCCACCTGTTCGTCCAGCTCGTCGAGGAGGGCGGCGAGACCGGGCAGCGACGCCGGGATGTCCAGGGCCAGCGTCCAGCCGGGCACCGGGAACGAGAGCCAGCCCGGGTCGGCGTCCCCGAAGCGCTTGAGGACGGCCAGGAACGACGGGCAGCGGTGCTCGCAGATGCGCCGCACGATCCGGCGCAGGGCCTCCTCGTGGCCGTACCCGACGACGAACTGGTACTGGACGAAGCCGCCCCGGCCGTAGATCCGGTTCCAGTGGGGCACGCCGTCGAGGGGGTGGAAGAACGTGGAGAGCGTCTGCAGTTCGCCGGTACGCGCGCGTGGCGCCCTGCGGTACCAGAGCTCGTTGAACCAGCCCACGGTACGGCGGCTCAGCAGACCTTCCGGCAGGAAGGCGGGCGCGGCCGGCAGCCGGGCGGGACGGAAGGCGAGCGGGTCCCTGCGCGCGCGCGTGCCGTGGCGCAGCGCCTCCAGGGGCGCGTGGTCGCCGCGGGTGAGCACGGCGCGTCCGGTCGCCGCGCCGCGCGCCAGCAGGTCGATCCAGGCGACCGAGTAGCGGTAGTGGTCGTCGGCGGCGACCAGGCGGGCCATCAGGTCGTCGAGGTCCCGGGCCCGCTCGGTGTCGACCGACATCAGGGAGGTCTCGACCGGCTGGAGCTGGACCGTGGCGGTGAGGATCACCCCGGTCAGACCCATGCCTCCGGCGGTGGCGTCGAACAGGGGGCTGCCGCGGCGGACCATGCGGACCTCGCCGTCGGCGGTGAGCAGCTCCAACGACAGGACGTGCCGGGAGAAGGAGCCCGAGACGTGATGGTTCTTGCCGTGGATGTCGGCGCCGATCGCGCCGCCGACCGTGACATGGCGGGTGCCGGGGGTCACCGGCACGAACCAGCCGAGCGGAAGCAGCACTTCCAACAGCCGGTGCAAGGAGACGCCCGCGTCGCACAGCACGGTGCCGCCGGTCACGTCGATGGCGTGGATGCGGTTCAGGCCCGTCATGTCGAGCACGGCGCCGCCCGCGTTCTGTGCCGCGTCGCCGTACGCCCGCCCCAGGCCCCTCGCGATGCCGCCGCGGGCCCCGCAGTCCCGGACGGCCGCCGCGGCCTCTTCATACGTCCGTGGACGGATCAGGCGCGCGGTCGTGGGGGCGGTGCGGCCCCATCCCGTGACGGAGACGGTGTCGGCAAGCATGTCGGCGACCGTAGTGCCCATGGCGGAGCGACCAGTCCTGAAACATACCCACTCTCCCCGAAATGGGTGATTAATGGGATGTCGCTCAATATTGCCGTAATTCTGGCGTTGTCGGCGTGAACAGTGAGTCCACATGGATCACCTCGACGACATGGACCACCGAAGCCTTCGGGGCGCGGACAGGCGAATCCTTTCAGCACTCCATGCGCGCGGCCGTGACCCACGCGTCGCCACCACCGCGCGGACCCTCTCGTGGGTGGGGGAGCACGGGGCGCTGTGGCTCGCGGCGGGTCTCGCGGGGGCCGCCGTGGACGGGGGCAGACGAAACGCCTGGCTGCGGGGCACGGCACTCACCGCGGGGGCGCACCTCGTCAGCATGGGCGTGAAGAGGGTGGTGCGCCGCCCGCGCCCGGCGCATGTCGAGCCCCTCGTGCGCACCGCCGGCCGGCACTCCTTCCCCAGCTCCCACGCCACCTCCGCCGCGGCAGCCGCCGTCGCCTTCGGAGCGCTCGGCGCGTACGCGATCCCGCCGCTCGCCGCCGCGATGTGTCTGTCCCGGCTGGTCGTCGGCGTGCACTACCCCTCCGACGTGGCGGCGGGCGCGGCGCTCGGGGCGCTGACGGCATGCGCGGGGGCGAGCTGGATGAGGAGGGGGAGCCACCATGACTGAGACGGCCTCCTACGCCGCTACCGCGCGGATTCGAAAAGCGGCGCTCCACGGGCAGCGCACGCCCGCGCGCCGCGCCGCACCACCGCCCCGCAAAGCCGGCATCGGCGCCCTCCTGAAAGGGCTCCTCAGAACGGCCCGTCCCAAGCAGTGGGTCAAGAACGTCCTGGTCGTCGCCGCCCCGGCCGCCGCCGGCCGGCTCTTCTCGGTCCACGCCCTGACCCAACTCACCCTGGTCTTCGTCCTCTTCACCGCGTGCGCCGCCGCCGTCTACCTGATCAACGACGCCCGCGACGCCGAGGCGGACCGCGCCCACCCGACCAAACGGCGCCGGCCGGTCGCCGCCGGACAGGTCCCCGTACCCGTCGCCTACGCCGTCGGCGGCGCCCTCGCCGTCCTCGCGCCCGCCGCCGCGGCCTGGCTGACCTCTCCCACGGTGGCGGCCCTCCTCGCGGCCTACCTCGGCATGCAACTGGCGTACTGCGTCAGCCTCAAGCATGTCCTGGTCGTCGACCTCGCCGTCGTCACGACCGGGTTCCTGATGCGCGCGATGGTCGGCGGTCTCGCCCTCGGCATCCCGCTCTCGCGCTGGTTCCTGATCACGACCGGGTTCGGGGCGCTGTTCATGGTGTCGGCCAAGCGCTACTCCGAAGCGGTGCAGATGGCCGGCAAGGCGGGCGCCACGCGCGCGTTGCTCACCGAGTACACCACCGGATACCTGCGCTTCGTCTGGCAGTTGGCGGCCGGTGTCGCCGTCCTCGGGTACTGCCTGTGGGCCCTGGAGGAGGGCGGACCGCACACGGGCATGCTGCCCTGGCGCCAGCTGTCCGTGGTCGCGTTCATCCTCGCGATCCTGCGCTACGCCGTCTTCGCCGACCGCGGCACGGCGGGTGAACCCGAGGAGGTCGTTCTGCGGGACCGCGCACTCGCTGTCATCGGGGTGGTGTGGGTGGCGATGTACGGGCTGGCGGTGGCCCATTGGTAGGCACGCGCGCGTGGGGCGACCGACGCGGGTCCCCTCTCCGGCTCGTGCCCGCCCGCTGGGGAGTCCGCCGCCGCGAACTCCTCGGCTTCGCCACCGTCGGCCTCCTCGCCTACACCGTCGACCTCGCCCTCTTCACCTGCCTCCGCGGCCCCGCGGGCCTCGACCCCCTCACCGCCAAGGCCCTCTCGTTCGTCGCCGGCTGCACCGTCGCCTACGGCGGTAACGCCCTCGGCACCTACCGGCACACCCGGCCCCGGGGCCTGCGCCCCTACGCCGTCTTCTTCGCCGTGAACGTCGCCGGAGCGGTCGTACAGCTGCTGTGTCTCACCGTCAGCCACTACGGCCTCGGCCTCACCTCGCAGCGCGCGGACACCGTCTCCGGCGCGGGAATCGGCATGGCGCTGGCTACGGTGCTGCGGTTTTGGGGCATACGGACATTGGTCTTCCGGGCGGAGGGCAGGGTCGGATCATGGACTGGCTGAAGAAACTACCCGGCGTGGGGCCGCTGTTCACGCGGCTGACGACCACGCACGTGTGGCGCTCGTACGAACGTATGGACCGGGTCAAGTGGACGCGGCTGGCCGCCGCCATGACCTTCACCAGCTTCGTGGCGCTCTTCCCGCTGCTGACCGTGTCGGCCGCGGTGGCAGCCGCGACGCTCAGCCAGGAGCAGCAGGACAAGCTGGAGGACAAGCTCACCGAGCAGGTGCCCGGCATCTCCGACCAGCTCGACATCGACGCCCTGGTCCAGAACGCCGGCACGGTCGGACTCATCGCCGGCGCCGTCCTGCTGTTCACCGGCATCAGCTGGGTCGGCTCCATGCGCGAGTGCCTGCGCGCGGTGTGGGAGCTGCCCGACGAGGAGGAGAACCCCCTGCTGCGCAAGGTCAAGGACGCGGGAGTCCTCGTGGGCCTCGGCGGCGCCGTTCTCGTGACGATCCTGGCCTCCACCGTCGCCTCCGCCACGGTCGGCTGGACCACCCGGCAGGTCGGCATCGACGAGGGCGGCTGGGGCGGGGTCCTGCTGCGGATCGCCGCGTTCTCCGTCGCCGTGCTCGCCGGCTTCCTGGTCCTGCTCTACGTGCTGACCCTGCTGCCCGGCGTCGAGCCGCCGCGCCGCCGGCTGATGGTGGCCGCGCTGACCGGCGCGATCGGGTTCGAGCTGCTCAAGCTGCTGCTGAGCGGCTATATGCAGGGCGTGGCGACCAAGAGCATGTACGGCGCGTTCGGGGTGCCGGTCGCCCTGCTGCTGTGGATCAACTTCACGTCGAAACTGGTGGTGTTCTGCGCCGCCTGGACGGCGACGCAGAGTAAGGAGGTCGAACTCGCGGACGTCGCCGAGGACTCGGACGCCCCCTCGGGAGAGCCGGGCCCTTCAGGCGAGCCTGGCCGCTCAGGAGAGCCCGGCGGTTCAGGAGAGCCCCGCGGTTCAGGAGAGCCCGGCGGTTCAGGGCGGTCCGACGATCCCGGTCCGCCCAGGAAGCCCGCCGTCAGGAACGGTTCCGACGGCGCACCAGGTCGGGCAGCGGCCACCGGCGGTTGATCAGGAACGCGCCCCCCGCGAGCAGCACCAGCACGCCACCGGTGATGCCGAGCGCGACCCCGACGCCGCTCGAACCGTTCGCGGCCGAGGCGCCCACCGCGGGCTTCGACGCCCCGTCCCCGGCGCCACCGGCCTCCCCGGCGTCGTTCGCGCCCGGCTGTGCGCTGGCCTGCGGAGAGCTCCTGGGCGGCACCAGCTCGCCCACCGGCTGCACCTTGCCGGCCGCCGCCTTGAAGCCCCAGTCGAAGAGCTTCGCGGTCTCCTTGTAGACCTCGTTGTGCTCACTCTTCTCCGGGTTCATGACCGTGACCAGCAGCACCTTGCCATTGCGCTCGGCGACGCCGGTGAAGGTGGAGCCGGCGTTCGTGGTGTTGCCGTTCTTGACGCCCGCGATGCCCTGGTAGACGGGGATGTCGCTGTCACCGGCCAGCAGCCGGTTGGTGTTCTGGATCTCGAAGGACTCGCGGACCGACTTGCCCTTCTTGTTCTTCTTCGTCTCGCCGGGGAACTTGGCGGTGACGGTGGAGCAGTACTCGCGGAAGTCCTTCTTCTGAAGCCCGGAGCGAGCGATCAGGGTGAGGTCGTACGCCGACGAGACCTGACCCGGGGCGTCGTAGCCGTCGGGCGACACCGCGTGCGTGTCGAGGGCCTGGAGCTCCTCGGCGTGCTCGTTCATCTCCTTGACGGTGTTGTCGATGCCCTTGTTCATCTTCGACAGCACGTGCACGGCGTCGTTGCCGGACCGCAGGAAGACCCCGAGCCACAGATCGTGGACGGAGTACGTCTCGCCCTCCTTTATCCCGACCATGCTGGAGCCGGAGCCGACGTCCGCCAGGTCGGACGGGACCACCTTGTGCGTCATGGTCTTCGGGAACTTCGGCAGCACCGTGTCGGCGAAGAGCATCTTCATGGTGCTCGCGGGCGCCAGCCGCCAGTGCGCGTTGTGCGCGGCGAGCACATCGCCCGTCTCGGCGTCGGCGACGACCCAGGAGCGGGCGCTCAGGTCCTTGGGCAGAACGGGGACGCCCGTCGCGAGATTCACCTGGGTGCCGGGCCGGCCCAGACGCTCCCCGCCCACGGTCGACATCTTCACCGGGGGAGTGGCCGACGGGCTCGTACTCGGTGACGGCTTGGGTGCCGCGTGGGAGACGGGCGCGGTCAGCGCGAGCGACGACAGGACTGCGGAAGCGACCAGCAGGGATCGCCTGACGGTCTTCTTGGGTGCGGGCACGACCGAGAACGTACATGCCGTTGCCATGGAAGTCCCGCTTCCGGCCCCACCCCGCACGGGGAACCGAACGCGCGATGGTGATACTGAACCTATGAAGCTCAGCCGCCCCGTCTCCTGGTTCCTGCTCGCCTTCGGGGTGTGGAGCTGGGTCATCTGGGTCACTTTCGTCAAAAACCTGATCAAGGACAGCAGCGGGCTCGCGTTCGAGGACGGTCACCCGACGGCGTACTTCTGGGTGCACCTGCTGCTCGCCGTCGTCTCCTTCGTATTGGGGACGGTCGTCGGGGTCATCGGGTTGCGTGGACTGCGCGCACTGCGCCGCACGTCATAGGAACTCGGCCGACTCCCGGGACGTTCATTCGGCACGCAAAGGAAAGGGAACGCCGGCGTGGTCATCGTCTTCGTGCTCGTCGCACTGCTGGTGCTGTCCGTCCTGGTGACGGGCAACTGGCTGCTGTGGCGCCGGCTGTTCCGCGACACCACCCGCGGTCCCGGGTTCGTGCGCCGCATGGGCGTGGTGGTGATCGCCGGGGGATGGGCGCTGACGATCGGTGCCCTGGTCGCCGAGCGCTCGGGCGCGCCCTTCTGGCTCCAGCAGGTCCTGGCCTGGCCGGGCTTCCTGTGGCTGGCGTTGTCGATGTACCTGCTGCTGGGTGTGCTGGCGGGTGAGGTCGTACGACCCCTGCTGAGACGGTGGCTCGAGCGGCGGGCGCGCCGCGTTGCCGCCCCGGGGGAGCGCGCCGAACGGGAGCCGGAGCCGGCGGGAGCGACGGCGGCTCGGCCGACCGCGACCGCCTCCGGCACAGCACCCGCGACCGCCTCCGGCACAGCTCCCGCGACCACGACCGCCGCCTCTCCCGCCAAGCCGTCCGACCCACGGACGCGCCCGGCGCTCACCCCCGACGCGTCCTCCACGCTCACGACGGACCCGCCCTCCACACGGGCCGAGCCCGCCGCCGACCAAGCCTCCGCCGCAGCCCCGGCTTCCTCTGCGCCGCCCCAGACATCCCAGACGTCCCCCTCCTCCCCTCAGACCCCCCTCGCCCCCCTCGCCCCTCCCGCCCCCACCGACCCGTCCCGCCCCCTCGCCGCCCCCACCCGCCGCCTCTTCGTCTCCCGAGTCGTCGCCGGTGCCGCCGCGACGGCCGCCCTCGGCACCGTCGGTTACGGCACCTACGGCGTGCTGCGCGGCCCGAAGGTGAAGCGGGTCACCGTCCCGCTGGCCAAGCTCCCGCGCGCGGCGCACGGCTACCGGATCGCGGTCGTCAGCGACGTCCACCTCGGCCCGGTCCTGGGCAGGGGCTTCGCCCAGAAGGTCGTCGACACGATCAACGGCACCCAGCCCGACCTCATCGCGGTGGTCGGCGACCTGGTGGACGGCAGCGTGAAGGACCTCGGCCCGGCGGCGGCACCGCTCGCCGGCCTCAGAGCCCGGCACGGGGCGTACTTCGTCACCGGCAACCACGAGTACTTCTCGGGGGCCGAGCAGTGGGTCGAGGAGGTGCGCCGACTGGGCCTGCGCCCCCTGGAGAACGCCCGCACCGAACTGCCCCACTTCGACCTGGCCGGGGTCAACGACGTCGCGGGCGAGCGCGAGGGCCAGGGCCCCGACTTCGCCAAGGCACTTGGCGACCGGGACACGGCACGCGCGTGCGTGCTCCTCGCCCACCAGCCGGTGCAGATCCACGACGCCGTCGAGCACGGTGTCGACCTCCAGCTCTCCGGCCACACCCACGGCGGCCAGCTCTGGCCCGGAAACCTCGTCGCGGACCTGGCGAACCCGACCCTGGCCGGCCTGGAGCGCTACGGCGACACCCAGCTGTACGTCAGCCGGGGCGCGGGCGCCTGGGGCCCGCCCACGCGCGTGGGAGCCGAGTCGGACATCACCGTGATCGAGCTGGCGTCCCGTCAGGCCTGAGGCGAGCCCCGGCCACCGCGGGTCGGTCACAGGCCACCATGGGGACGGTCAGGGCCGCGGCGCCGCCCCCTCGGGCAGGGTCACCGTCACCGCCAGCCCCTCACCCGGTGCGGTCCGCACCCCGACCTGCCCGCCGTGGGCCTCCACCACGCCCTGCACGATCGCCATCCCCAGCCCGCTGCCCGCACCCCCGCCGGCCCGGAAGAACCGGTCGAAGACGCGTGCCGCGTCCTCCTCGCACAGCCCCGGCCCGACGTCCTCGACGCACAGCCGTACGGCCCCGCCCGCCCGTTCCACCCCCAGCCGCACCGGCACCTCGGCGGGCGTGTGGGTGCGGACGTTGCTCAGCAGGTTGCCCAGTATCTGGCGCAGCCCCGATTCGTCGGCGTGCACGAGCAGTGCGCCCTCCGCCTCGACCGTGACAGGCCGTTCGGGCTGCTGCACCCGCAGGTCCTCGGCGGCCTCGCGCACCAGGCGGCTCAGATCGACGTCGCGGAACCGCAGTTCGGGACGCTGATCGAGACGGGCCAGGGTGAGCAGTTCGTCGACGAGGTGCCCCATCCGGTCGACCTCGCCGTTCATCCGGTCCCAGACCCGCTCCCGCTCGGCCGGTTCCGGAAGCATCCCCTTGTCGTACAGCTGGAGGTAGCCGCGTATCGCGGACAGCGGGGTGCGCAGCTCGTGCGAGGCGTCGCCGACGAAGCGGCGCAGCTGGGCCGCGCTGCGCTCGCGCGTGCGGTACGCCGACTCCACCTGGTGCAGCATGGTGTTGAGCGCGACCCGGAGCTGCTCCACCTCCAGGGTCGAGTCGCGGCTGGACGGGATCCGCCGGGTCAGATCGCCCTCGGCAATGGCTGTCGAGGTCTCCACCATGTCCTCCAGCGGGCGCATCCAGCGCAGCACGCTGATCATGGTCAGACAGGCGAGCAGCGCCAGCAGCAGGGTGCCGACGGCGAGGTCCATCCGCAGCGCCTTGCCCATGCCCTCGTGCAGACCCTCGGTGGGCACGGCGATCAGCACGGTGGTGCCGTCGGACAAGGCCGCGCCCACCATCCGGTAGCGCTCGCCCTCGACCCGTACGTCACGCGGCTCCTCCTCGGCGGCCAGGGCCACCGGGTCCTTCGCGGCGGCGGCCAGCGCGTGCTGGCGGGGAGTCGGCCGCAGCGGGCCCAGGGCCACCGGCTTCCCGGCCGGGTCGACCGCGACGTACACCATCGTCGGGCTGGGCAGCGGATCGGTGTCCTGGGTGCCGCCGTCGGTGAACTTGTCCAGCGCGATGCCGAGTTCGCTCAGCGACTCGATCTGCCGCAGCGTGAAGCCGGCGCTGTGCAGGGTGGTGCGGGCGCCCTTCAGCTCGGTGTCGACCTTGTCGAGCAGATAGAAGCGCGCGGTCATCAGGCTGACGGCGGTCGCCGCGACGATGCCCAAGGCAAGCAGCGCCACGTTCGCCACGGTCAGCTTGGCGCGCAGCGAGTGCACGCCACGTCGGCCCCGCAGCCCCCGAGGCCCCCGCGGTCCCCGACGCTCCCGCAGTTCCCGAAGCACCCGCCGCCTCATGCCAGCCCGTATCCGACGCCGCGCCGTGTGGTGATGAGCGGCGGTCCCAGGGCGTCGAGCTTGCGCCGCAGATAGCTGATGTAGGTCTCCACGACGGTCGACTCGGGCGGAGTGTGTTCGTACTGCCAGACATGGCGCAGGAGCTGCTCCTTGGGCACGATCCGGCCGCCGTTGCGCACGAGGAAACGCAGCAACGCGTACTCGGTCGGGGTCAGTTCGACCGTGCGGCCCGCCCGGCGCACCGAGTAGGTCGTCTCGTCGAGTTCCAGGTCGCCGTATCTGAGCGGAGGCCGCTGCGGCAGGACGTCGGCCATGGGCAGGGTGCGGCGCAGGACGGCCGTGATCCGGGCGATGACCACGTCGACGTCGAACGGCTTGGTGATGTAGTCGTCGCCGAAGCGGAGGGCGCCGACCATCTCGGCGGGCGCGTCACGAGCGGTGAGGAAGACGAGGGCCAAGTCCGGCCGACGCGCGCGCAGTTCACGGCCGAGGGCGCGGCCGTCGCCGTCGGGGAGCATGACGTCGAGCAGCGCCACGTCGGGCCGGGTGCGCTCGGCGAGGGCGAGCGCCTCGCGGACCGTGCCCGCGATCATGACCTCGAAGCGGTGGTAGCGCAGGGCGATGGCGAGGACGTCCGCGATGCTCTCCTCGTCCTCCACCACCAGCACGGTGCCGGTTGCCGTCGTCATGCCCCCAGTATCGGCGCGGCCACTGACAGCCGGGCCGGTTCTGTCTTTGGAGTTCCTTGAGAATCATGGCCGCCGCCTGCCACACGCGCGTGCCGCCACCAATCCTGTTGCCGAGGACCTGGGGGACCGACCGAACCGAATAAGGAGCGTTGAACGTGGCGGCATTGGCACGGTGGTGCTATCGGCACCGGCTGGTGGTCCTGTTGCTGTGGTTGGGGGCGTTGTTCGGCCTGGGCGCGGCGAGTTCGGCCGCGGGCACGAACTACGCGAACGTCTTCTCCCTTCCGGACACGGACTCCGCGACCGCGTACGACCTGATGGAGAGGGCCTTCCCGGAGCGCGCGGGCGACACCGACACGGTGGTGTGGAAGGTGGCCGACGGATCGGTACGGGACGAGGCCGTACGGTCCCGGATCGAGCCCGCGCTGGCGGAGATCGGGCGCATGAAGGGCGTCGGTGAGGTCACCGACCCCTACGCGGCCCGGGGCGGCGCGCAGATCAGCCGGGACGGGCGGATCGCCTACGCCCAGATCACCTTCACCGAGCAGGCGAACGCCGTCCCCAAGGAGCTGATCGAGGACGTCGTCGACACGGCCCGGGCCGCCGAACGCGACGGACTCCAGGTCGAGCTGGGCGGCCAGGCGATCGCCCGCACCCAGGAGCCGCCGCAGGGCACGGCGGAGGCGGTCGGCATCCTCGCCGCGGCGATCGTGCTGTTCCTCGCCTTCGGATCGCTGTTCGCGATGCTGCTGCCGATCGTCGTGGCGGTCGCCGGCGTCGGCACCGGCATGATCGCGACGATGCTGATGAGCCATGTCACCGATGTGCCCGAAGTGGCCCCGCTGCTCGGCTCGCTGATCGGCCTGGGCGTCGGCATCGACTACGCCCTGTTCATCGTCACCCGGCACCGGCGCGGCATCCTGCGCGGGACGAAGCCCGAGGAGGCGGCCGTGACCGCCCTCAACACCTCGGGCCGCGCGGTGCTGTTCGCGGGCGGCACGGTGTGCATAGCGCTCGCCGGGATGCTGGTGATGAACATGCGGTTCCTCGACGGCGTCGTCATCGCGACCTCGCTCACCGTCGTCCTCAGCGTGCTGGCCGCGATCACCCTGCTGCCGGCCCTGCTCGGCCTGCTCGGCATGCGGGTGCTCAGCCGCCGGCAGCGGCGCAGGCTCGCCGCGGCGGGACCGGAACCGGAGGAGACGAGCGGACTCGCGGCGCGCTGGTCGTCGTATGTCCAACGGCGTCCGCGCCCGATCGCGGCGATGGCCGTCGTCGTCATGGCGGTCCTCGCGATCCCCGTGCTGTCGCTGCGGCTCGGCGCCACCGACCAGGGCAACCACCAGGACTCGACCACGACCCGCCAGGCCTACGACCTGCTCGCCGAGGGCTTCGGGCCCGGCGTCAACGGCCCGCTCCAGGTCGTCGTCGACGGCGAGGCCCCGGCATCGCTGGTCGACGGCATCCGCTCCGCCGAGGGTGTCGCCCAGGTGGCCGCGATGCCGAGCGCCGACGGCGTCACGGTGATCCAGGTCGTCCCGACCACCTCGCCGCAGTCCGAGCGGACGGACCGGTTGATCGACCTGCTGCGTGACGATGTGATCCCGCGGTCCGGTGCCGAGGCCCATGTCGGAGGGGTGACGGCGGTCTTCAAGGACTTCGCGTCGGTCACCGCGGACCGCCTGCCGTACTTCGTCGCGACGATCATCGCGCTGGGCTTCCTGCTTCTGATGGTGGCGTTCCGCTCCCTGGTGGTCCCGCTCACGGCCGCGCTGATGAACCTCATCGCGGCTGCCGCGTCCTTCGGCGTCCTGGTGGCGATCTTCCAGTGGGGCTGGGGCACCGAGCTGATCGGAGTGGGCAAGGAAGGCCCGATCACGTCGTTCCTGCCGGTCATCATGCTGTCGCTGCTGTTCGGCCTCTCCATGGACTACCAGGTGTTCCTGGTGAGCCGGATGCACGAGGAATGGGTGCACACCAAGGACAACGCCCGCGCCGTGCACGTCGGTCTCGCGGAGACCAGCCGGGTCATCAACTCCGCCGCCCTGATCATGATCTGTGTGTTCAGCGCGTTCGTGCTGAGCGGCGACATGGAGGGCGCGATGGCGGGCGTCGGCCTCGCGGCGGCCGTCGCGCTGGACGCCTTCATCCTGCGTACGGCGCTGGTGCCGGCCGCGATGCACCTGCTCGGCCGGGCCAACTGGTGGCTGCCGGACTGGCTGGAGCGGCGGTTGCCGCATCTGGCCGTCGAGCCGAGCGAGGAGGCGGTGGCGCCGGCCGCCGAAGAGCAGCCGGCCGATGCGGGCCGGGCCTCCGTCGTCCACGGGTTCGTCCGGACGGCCGATGGTGCGCCGGTCGACGGTGCGGCGGTGACGCTGCTGACCAAGGGCGGCCGTCAGCTGGACCGGGTGACGTCGCTGGCCGACGGCTCGTACATCGTCTCGGTGCCGGCGCCGGGCACGTATCTGCTGGCGACGACCGCCGAGTCGTACGGGCCCCGGGCCGGGCAGGTCGTCGTGGCGGACGGGCCGCTGGGGTACGACGTGGAGCTGGCCGAGGGGGAGGTGGACGCCGTCAACTGACGGTCGCCGAAGCCGGTTTCAGGGGCGCTCGTCCTCGGCGGGCGCCCCCTTGCCACCGGACTTCCGCGGCGCCGGCCCGCCTGTCCTCTTCGCCGGGTCCGGAATGGCGTTCGTCATCCCCGGCAGGAAGTCCGTGAACAGTTCGTGCACCTCCCGCACCAGCGGTCGCAGCACCCGGAACCGGGCCAGGGAGACGCCCCGCGCGGTCAGCCGGGCGCCTCGCTCGGCGAGCCGGTAGCTGCGCTCGCGGCCCTCGGTGCGGTCGAAGACCCAGTACAGGACGAGCCCCATCTGGGAGAGCCACATCAGCTCGGGCAGCACGTCCCGCAGCTCTTCGGGCACCTTGGTCTTCGCACCCGCCAGCACCTGCCGGTGGACGCTGATGGCCTCCACGCGCGCGTGCTCCGACTCGGCGGAGAAGGGGCTGAGCGGGCTGTCGGGGTCGGCGGCGTTCTTGAAGAACTGCACCGCGAACTCGTGGTAGGGCGTCGCGATGTCCAGCCACACCTTCAACACGCCCGCGAGCCGGGCCTCCAGGTCGGTCTCCCGGGCCAGGATCCCCCGGATCGCCGCCTGGTGCTCGGCGGCGATCCGGTCGTAGAACCCTTGGATCAGGTGTTCCTTGCCCTCGAAGTAGTAGTACGCGTTGCCGACGGAGACCCCGGCCTCCCGGGCGATCGCCCGCATGGTCGTCTTGTCGTAGCCCCGTTCCTGGAACAGCCGCATGGCGGTCTCCAGGATGAGCGCACGGGTCTGCTCGGACTTGCTGGGCGTGTCGCCCTGTTCAGGGCTGTCGTTCTTCGAGGGCACGGAAAGAGAGCCTAACGAGTGGCGTTCGGGCCGACCGTCAGGAGGCCTGCGCCGTCTGGTACAGGTTCTGTGCGTCGGCCCCGAAGTACGGGCCGTACATCCGGTTCGGCAGGAAGTTGTACTTGAAGCTGTTCACCGAGGACAGCAGGCCGGTGCCCGTGGACTCGTCGAACTGCGTGAACCAGGGGCCGCCGCTGGAGCCGCCGGTCATGTTGCAGTTCATGCCGTGGTCGTTCGACAGCAGGAAGTCCCGGTTGGTGTTCCCGGAGCAGTAGATGAACTTCTCGCCGTCGTACGGGGCGGCGGCCGGGAAGCCGAACGCGTACATGCGCTTGTTGTAGCCGGTGTTGAAGGCCAGCCCCTGTCCGCCGACGGCGTCCGTGAGCTTCTTGCCGTCCAGCGGGGCCACGACCGCCGCGCCGACGTCGTAGTTGATGTCCTCGCTCGCCGTCCACTGCGGTGTGGACAGCGTCTTCGTCGCGGTCCAGCGGCCGTGCGGTGCCTGGCCGTCGTGGTAGCCGGGCACGAAGACCCAGTTGGTGTGCCAGGCGCCCTCCAGCTTCACGCAGTGGCCGGCCGTGATCACGGTGCTCTTGTTGGCGCTGGTGACGGCGTTGCCGGAACAGGAAGCCGTACGGCCCTGGTAGGTGAAGAACACCCGGCCCGCGGTGGACAGGACCGCACCACCGCCGGTCCACTGGCCGCCGCCGTTCGGGAAGGCCATCAGGCCCACGTCACCGGCGGCCTTGCCGATGGCCCCGGCCGGGGCGCTGGGCGCGACGGTGGCCGCCTTGCCCTGGCGGGGCGTGGAGCCGTCCTGCGCATGGCTCTTGACGGTGACCAGGTCGAGCGGGGTCGCCGCGCGCATCCGCTCAGCGGTCCAGAAGTCACGCGCCTGCTGCTGCGCGTCGGCCGACACCGACCTGACGGCGGTCGAGGTGTCGGGCCTCGGTGCGGCGCTCGCGGGGAGGGCGAGCGCACCGGCGGTGAGCAGCGCGGTGGCGCCGACCAGGGTGCCGAGGACGGGGCGGGGTATGCGGGTGACGCCGGGTGTGCCTCTCACGCGTACTCCTTCTGCGATGGGGGGCCCGGGCGACCTGGTGGGCCGCCCGGCTGACAGACAGTCGGTGCGAGTGCGGAGTGGAGAACCGGAGGCAGAGTGCCAACCCGGGCCGTGCTTTGGAAGGGTGCATGCCAAAATGGCTTCAGAAAGCAGCCCTTTTCAGGACGAGTTGGGCGCGTCCGGTGAGTGACTCACCGCGTGGCGCACCCCCCGCTGTCGCACCCCGGCGGGTTGTACCTCCAGCCCTGCCCCGGGTCGTACGACCATCCGTCCGCCGCCCGGTAGACCCGCCCGCCCCACTGCGCTCCGCCGCCCCACGTTCCGCGCCCTTGCGCCCCCCGCCACTTGGCCGCGGCGAGGACGGCCGCCCTGGCGAGCATGGCCCCGGACGGGGTGCTCAGGCGGTACGCGAGCGACCGTTGCCCGCGCAGGGCCCACAGGGTGACGATCCAGGCGGCGGCGCCCCGGTAGACCTGGCCGGCGTCGCCCACGACGGTGATCTCGTCGAGCGTGGCGCCGTGGTCGAGGTCGGGATGGCGGCGCCGGGCCTCCGCGGACCCGGCCGGAACCAGCTCCAGCGGAACCAACTGCGGCTGCCGTGCGAGCCAGTCGCGCAGGAAGGTGCACAGCGAGCAGCCGGCGTCGTAGAGCACGGTCAGCCGGCGGACCGGCGCGTCGGGCCCGGGGCTGATGGCGCCGGGCCCGACGCCCGCGACGGTGTCGTCCGTCATGTCGGCCATGCTCAGGCCCCGGCCGAGGGGGCCACCCAGTCCTGCGGCGCGACCGGCGGCACCTGCCGCTGCTCCAGCGCCCCGCGCCGCCGGATCTTGTTGAGCACGTAGACATTGCCCAGGTGCATCACGCCGAGCACGAGCAGCACCACGCCGAGCTTGGTCGACAGGGCCTCGAAGACGCCGCGCGTGTCGAGGACGGTGTCGTCGTCGCTCAGGTACAGGGCGACGAAACCGAGGTTGACGAGATAGAAGCCGACCACGAGGAGGTGGTTCACGGCGTCCGCGAGCTTCTCGTTCCCGCGCAGCACGTCGGCGAGGAAGATCCGCCCGTTGCGGCTGAGCGTGCGGGCCACCCAGATGGTCAGGGCGATGCTGACGACCAGGTAGATGACGTAGGAGATGACCGTGCGGTCCATAACCCCCACCCTTCTTGAACGCGTTCAAAACGCTGACGAGGAAGACTCTAGACGCGCCTTTGAACGTGTTCAACTCAATTGGGTGAGTCCTGCGTCACGGCCTGCGAGGCGGCCCGTGTCACGGTCTGCGGCTCAGCTCCGGCCGCTTGGAGTAGTCCGTGAGCCCGATGACGTTCCCCCAGGGATCGGCGATCTCGACCGTCCAGCCGGTGGCCCCGGAGAACGGGTCGTCGAGCGGTGCGATGCCGGCGTCGTACAACTCCTCCGCCGCCGCCCGCGCGTCCGGTACCTCCAGCCAGAGGCGGGGAGAGGGCCACGGGGGCTGCCGGTGTCCCAGCGCCTCCTCGTGCCGCAGCAGAATGCCCGGCGTCTCACCGCCGACCTTCAGCAGCGCGATCCCGGCCTCGTCGAGCCGGAACCCGACCGCGAACCCGGCCCGCTCGTAGAACCGGACGGCCTCACCGAGGTCCCCGACCGGCAGCAGCACGTTGTCGAACCCGAGCAGTTCGTAGGACTCGTCATCTGACATGCCGTCAGGGTAAGGCGATGATCCGCCGCAACCCGTGATTTGGCGTCCGGCGGCACGGTGAACGCCGAAGGGCCCCGCCCCCGGTGATGAACCGGAGACGGGGCCCTGTGGCCGTACGGCGGAGTCCGTGCCGTGCTGGCCGGGGCTCAGAAGCGGCGGGTGATCAGCGCCTTCTTCACCTCGGCGATCGCCTTGGTGACCTCGATACCGCGCGGGCAGGCGTCCGTGCAGTTGAAGGTCGTGCGGCAGCGCCAGACGCCGTCCTTGTCGTTGAGGATCTCCAGGCGCTGCTCGCCGGCCTCGTCACGCGAGTCGAAGATGAAACGGTGCGCGTTGACGATGGCCGCCGGGCCGAAGTACTGGCCGTCGTTCCAGAAGACCGGGCACGACGACGTGCAGGCGGCGCAGAGGATGCACTTCGTCGTGTCGTCGAAGCGCTCGCGGTCCTCGGCCGTCTGGAAACGCTCGCGCGTCGGCTCGTTCGTGTCCTTCGTGATGAGGAAGGGCATGACGTCGCGGTACGCCTGGAAGAACGGCTCCATGTCGACGACGAGGTCCTTCAGGACCGTGAGGCCCTTGATGGGCTCGACCGTGATCGGCTTCTCGGGGTTGATGTCCTTGATGAGGGTCTTGCAGGCAAGGCGGTTCTTGCCGTTGATCCTCATCGCGTCCGAGCCGCAGATGCCGTGGGCGCAGGAGCGGCGGAAGGTCAGCGTGCCGTCCAGGTCCCACTTGATCTTGTGGAGGCCGTCGAGGACGCGCTCCTTGGGGTCGATCTCCAGCTGGAAGTCTTCCCACACGGCCTCTGCGGAGACTTCCGGGTTGAAGCGGCGGACCCGGAACGTGACCGTGATGTACGGGGCGGCCGCGGACTGAGCCTCGGCCTTGTCCATAACGGGGGTTGCCATCAGTACTTACGCTCCATCGGCTGGTAGCGGGTCTGGACGACCGGCTTGTAGTCGAGACGGACGGTCTCGGAGCCGTCGTCACCCACCTCGCGGTACGCCATGGTGTGGCGCATGAAGTTGACGTCGTCGCGGTTCGGGTAGTCCTCGCGGTAGTGACCGCCGCGGGACTCCTTGCGGGCCAGCGCGGAGACCGCCATGACCTCGGCCAGGTCGAGCAGGTTGCCCAGCTCGATGGCTTCCAGCAGGTCGGTGTTGAACCGCTTGCCCTTGTCCTGGATCGCGACGTTCCTGTAGCGCTCGCGGAGCTCCGCGATCTTCTCCACGGCCGTCTTGATCGTCTGCTCCGTACGGAACACCATGACGTTGGCGTCCATGGTCTCCTGGAGCTCCTTGCGCAGGGTCGCCACCCGCTCGGTGCCGGTGGAGGTGCGCAGCCGCTCGACCTGGTCGACCACCAGCTGCGCCGGATCCTCCGGCAGCTCGACGAAGTCCGCGCGCTGGCTGTACTCCGCCGCCGCGATGCCCGCCCGGCGGCCGAACACGTTGATGTCCAGCAGCGAGTTGGTGCCGAGGCGGTTGGCGCCGTGCACCGACACACAGGCGACCTCGCCGGCCGCGTACAGGCCGGGGACGACGGTGGTGTTGTCCGCCAGGACCTCACCCGCGACGTTGGTCGGGATGCCGCCCATCGCGTAGTGGGCCGTCGGCTGGATCGGGATCGGGTCCGTGTACGGCTCGATGCCGAGGTACGTACGGGCGAACTCCGTGATGTCGGGCAGCTTGGCGTCCAGCTGCTCCGGCGGGAGGTGGGTGAGGTCCAGGTAGACGTGGTCACCCTCGGGGCCGCAGCCGCGGCCCTCACGGATCTCCGTGTAGATGGAGCGCGAGACGACGTCACGGGACGCGAGGTCCTTCATGACCGGCGCGTACTTCTCCATGAAGCGCTCGCCGTCCTTGTTGCGCAGGATGCCGCCCTCACCGCGGGCGCCCTCCGTCAGCAGGATGCCCATGCGCCAGATGCCGGTCGGGTGGAACTGGAAGAACTCCATGTCCTCCAGCGGCAGACCACGGCGGTACACCGCCGCCTGGCCGTCACCGGTCAGCGTGTGTGCGTTCGACGTCACCTTGAAGAACTTGCCGCAGCCGCCGGACGCGTAGATGACCGCCTTCGCCTGGAAGACGTGGATCTCGCCGGTGGCGAGTTCGTACGCCACCACGCCCGCCGACTTCTTGACGCCGTCGACCTCGGTGATCAGCTGGTCCAGGACGTAGAACTCGTTGAAGAACTCCACGCCCTCCTTGACGCAGTTCTGGTACAGCGTCTGGAGGATCATGTGGCCGGTGCGGTCCGCCGCGTAGCAGGACCGGCGGACCGGGGCCTCGCCGTGGTTGCGGCTGTGACCGCCGAAGCGGCGCTGGTCGATGGTGCCGTTCGGGGTGCGGTTGAACGGCAGGCCCATCTTCTCCAGGTCGAGGACGGAGTCGATGGCCTCCTTCGCCAGGATCTCGGCGGCGTCCTGGTCGACCAGGTAGTCACCGCCCTTGACCGTGTCGAAGGTGTGCCACTCCCAGTTGTCCTCCTCCACGTTGGCCAGCGCGGCGGCCATGCCGCCCTGCGCGGCGCCCGTGTGGGAGCGGGTGGGGTAGAGCTTGGTCAGCACGGCGGTGCGGCTGCGCTTCGTGGACTCGATGGCCGCGCGCATGCCCGCGCCACCGGCGCCGACGATGACGGTGTCGTACTTGTGGATCTTCATGATTCTCGCAGCCCCGTGCCTAGCGGATGTTCGGGTCGAAGGTGAAGATCACCAGCGTGCCCAGCAGGATGGTGAACACCGTGGCGGTGTAGAGCAGGCCCTTGAGCCACAGCCGGGTGTTCGCGCGCTCCGCGTAGTCGTTGATGACCGTGCGCAGGCCGTTGGCACCGTGCAGCATCGCGAGCCACAGCATCAGCAGGTCCCAGACCTGCCAGAACGGGGACGCCCAGCGGCCGGCCACGAAGGCGAAGCCGATCTTGGAGACGCCGCCGTCCAGCACGAGCTGGATCAGCAGGTGGCCGATGACCAGGACGACCAGGACGACGCCGGACAGGCGCATGAACAGCCAGGCGGCCATCTCGAAGTTGCCCCGGGTGGACTTCGGGGTCTTCTTGGTGCGCTTGCGCGGGGCCTCGATGAGCGGCGCCGGGTTGTCGACGTTGTGGACCGAGCCGCCCTCGACGGGGCCGATCCCGGACGCGGTCTTCTCAGTGATGGACATGCGCGTCAGCTCCCGAACACTTCACGAGCGGCGTGACCGAGGACGGGGTAGATCGCCCCGAGCATCAGCACGCCCCACAGGATCACGACGGACCAGAGCATGTGCTTCTGGTAGCGCGGGCCCTTGGACCAGAAATCGACGGCGATGACACGCAGGCCGTTGAGCGCGTGGAAGAGGATGGCGGCGACGAGGCCGTACTCCAGCAGCGCGACGATCGGCGTCTTGTACGTGGCTACGACCTTGTCGTAGTCCTCGGGAGAGACACGGACGAGAGCGGTGTCCAGCACGTGAACGAACAGGAAGAAGAAAATGAGGACGCCGGTGACTCGATGAGCCACCCAGGACCACATTCCTTCCCGGCCGCGGTACAGCGTTCCAGCCGGCACGGAAGTTCCTCCGGGAGCGGGGATTGGGGCCGCGCCGGCTTGTGCTGTCGGTGGGGCCCGGCCGGGTACGGTCCACCGGCCCCCAGCATCGTAGCCATGCGCCGCCGCTCGGCTGAGCGGGGGGCTGGTGGTGTGATCAAACTGGCACGCGGATGGGTGATTGGCGGCTAATGGGATGGTGAGCGCTGTTCTGCGCCGTTCGTGACGCCGTCTGTGACGTCATAGGGGCTGGTCGCGCCCGTACGGCGGCGGCAGCCGCACCTCGTCACGATCCCGCGCCGCTCAGTGCGCGTAGCAGCCGGCCCTTGGCCAGACGCCGGAGTTCCTCGGCGGTGACCACGCGTTCGTCGTCCGGATCGTTCGCCAATCGAGACCGGATCGCCTGAAGGACGTGGTCCAGAGCCTCTTCCGGCGGCAGGCCGTCCAGGCAGATGATGAATGCATGCCCGAATTTGGCCTCGTATGCGGCATTGGCGGCATTGAGTGCGGTGTGCGCGGCTCCGTAGGTGTCCTCCGGCAGTACCGGCAACGTTTCTCCTGCCAGCGCCCCCGCCAGATCCGACGGCGCCAAGTCGTAGGCGGCCTCGTCCGAGGCGGCCAGCAGGGCGTCCAGGTCCGGATAGGGGCGATGGTCCGTGAGGCGCGCGGCCCAGCGGACGCTGCGCAGACAGCTGAGGAGGGTCTGCTCGACCTCGTCGGCCGGCGCCAGGTTGAAGGACTCCAGCGCGGTGGGGGACGGTGGAGTACGGGACTGCTCGGGAAGTGGCGGTATGGCCACTCGGCCAGGAAGGTGTGTGGGCGTCACGTGGGTTTCGGCAGGGGATTTTGGAAGCGGAGTGGCGCCACGCTATCGAGTGTGGACGTGACGTGTCCGACCGATGCCCGAATTTCAGTCGAACGGGAGAGTTTCGGAACGTGTGGTGGACGCCCGATCAAGCTCACAGGCCCTAGGTTGGCGCCGTGAGCCAGCACAGGCGCCGGGCGACGGCGAAGACGGCGCTGAAGCAGACGTGGGTGCTGATCGTCGCGGTGATCGTCGTGACGGTCGGGGCCGGAGTGAGCCTCGGGCTGCTGGCGACCGGTGACGACGGAGGGTCGGCCGCGACGGAGCAGGGGTCCGCGGCCGGCACGTCCGAGGACGCCTCTGGCACCGCGCCGAAGCGGCCGGGCGCCCCCACACCTTCACCCACCCGGTCGTACCCGCTGTCGAAGGCGCCGCAGACCATCCCCGCCGTCGACTCCCACACCGCCGAGCGCGGACCCGGCTGGCGTCCCGCGCGCGGTGAGCGCGTCGTGGTCGGCGACGCCGGTCTGGCCGACGAGGGGCGGCTGCTCGCCTCGGAGCTGGGGCTGACGTACGCCGGCGAGAAGGACGACACGCGGGCCGGGGACGTACGGCTGGCGCTCGGCGGCGACAAGGGCGCGAACCCGGAGTCGTACACCATGACCGTGCGCGAGGGGCGGGTGAACATCAGCGGGGCCGGGGAGGCGGGTGTCTTCTACGGGACCCGGACGCTGAAGCAGGAGGTGCAGGGCGGCGGGTCGGCCCCGGAGGGTGTCGTGCGCGACGCGCCCGCCAAGCCGGTGCGCGGGTTCATGCTGGACATCGCCCGCAAGCACTTCACCGCGGACTGGATCGAGGACCGGGTCCGGGAGCTCGGCGATCTGAAGTTCAACCAGCTCGGGCTGCACTTCTCCGACGACCAGGGCTTCCGTATCGAATCCGAATCGCACCCGGAGATCGTGTCGCGCCAGCACCTCACCAAGGCACAGGTCAAGAAGATCGTCGACCTGGCGGCGGCCCGGCACATCACCGTCGTCCCCGAGATCGACTCGCCCGGGCACCTCGGTGCGGTCATCGCCGCGCACCCCGAGCTCCAGCTGCGCAACGTCTCCGGTGTCGCCACGCGCGGGGCGATCGACATCTCCAACCCCGAGTCCGCGAAGATCGTCGACGATCTGCTCGACGAGTACGCCGGTCTTTTCCCCGGCGACCAGTGGCATCTCGGCGCCGACGAGTACCAGGCGCTGACCGTGTCCGACCCGCAGGCGGCCTACCCGCAGCTCGCCGCCGCCGCGCGCGAGGCCTTCGGCGCCGGGGGTACCGTCGCCGATCTGACCACCGAGTGGCTCAACGACCGCGCCGCCACCGTCCGAGCCCACGACCGCACGCCGCGGGCCTGGAACGACGGGTTCTTCCGGGACACCTCCGTCCAGCCCGACAAGGACATCCAGGTGGCGTACTGGACCGGCAAGGAGATCGGCGCCCGGCTGCCGGTGGAGTATCTGCGCACCGGCCGCGACCTGATCAACTACAACGACGAGTTCCTCTATCACGTGCTCGGCGAGCCGCAGACCTTCGTCTACCCGACCGGCGAGCGGATCTACGAGCAGTGGACGCCGCGGGTCGTCCGGGGGACCACGGCGGTGCCGGCGACGTACGACGACCAGATCCTCGGCGGCTCCTTCGCGGTCTGGTGCGATCTCGCGAACTCGCAGACACAGGCCCAGGTCGCGGCCGGGATCCGGATGCCGTTGCGGGCCACCGTGCAGAAGCTGTGGGACGACAGGGAGCCGCAGTTGTCCTGGGCGCAGTTCAGGACGCTCGCGGACCGGCTCGGCTGACCCAGGATTGCCCATACGGCTGCGAACCTCCGTGCGACTGTGGTGTATTCGGCCCGAGTCGAACCGAACAGCCAGGGGGATCCGGAAATGGGATATTGGGGGTATTTCGTCGTGGGCCGGGACGAGCGGCCGCTCGCGGAGCTGGAGGCACTGTCCGGCGCCGAGGGCATGACCCTGCGCGAGCGGGCACCGGGCGGCTGGCAGGTCTGGGAGTACCCGAGCGGGGACGGCGGGATCGGCAACATGAATGCGCTGGCCCGCGAGACCGGGGCCCCCGCGCTCTTCGGATACGTCATGGACAGCGCCTCGGTGGTGGTGGAGGCGGCGGCGCCCGAGAGCGGGGCGTGGACGACCTGTCTGGCGAGGTCCGCCATGGCCGGGTACCTCGGTGCCGGCAGCGGCACGGAGCAGGGGAGCGCGGAGGGCGGGGGTGCCGGTGGCGACGAGGGGCTCACGCTCGAGGACTACTTCCTCGAACCGGACGACGCCGCCGCGCGGGCCGTCGCCTGGGCGGCCGAGGCGGGCCACCGGGTGAACGCCGAGTCGCTGATCGACGTACTCACCGCTGATGCGGACGCTCTGGCCGAAAACCTCTTCTTCCGGCTGCTTGATCGGCTCGGTGTGGTGCCGCTGTGACACTCCGGGGCAGTTGCACGCAGTAAGGGGAGATGCGGGCTCCGTTAAGGATGGCGCCCGTCAGGGTCTTGTGCGGGGACCCCGACCCTCGAGGACGACCCGCTTAGGGAGGCGTGGATGAGCCTGGTGGAACTGATCGCTCAGGCCGACGAACGCGGACTGGCCGCCAGCGCCTTGGCTTGTTTGGATCGGTGCGTGCCCCTGCTGGGCGGCGACGACGAGGTGCTGCGGCCCCTGTGGGCGAACCTCGCCGCGGGCGGCGACCCGGCCGAGTGGGGCGAACTGCTGGAGCAGGCACGCGGAAAGCTGGGCGTCGCCGAGGTCATGGACGACGAGGGCGTCGAGGACGGGGCCGCGCTCCTCGCCCGGCGGATGCTGGCCGCCGCCCCGGCGGTGCGGTCCGCCGCCGAGGCACGGATCTGGGCCGACGCCTGCTCGGTCGCCTCGCTTCAGATACACCGGCTCCTCGACCCCGCCGAGGACGACATGTCCTCCGCCGAAGCACATCCCGGGGCGCTCGACTCCGTGCGCTCGGGCGGCACGCCGGTCGTCGGCCGTACGGAGGGCATGTCGCCCCTCGTCGCCGCCGAACTGCGCCGCCAGATCAGCGTCCTGGAGCTGCTCGACGGGCATGGCGCGGGCGGAGTGCGCCGGGCGCTGGAGGTGTCGACCGAGGGGCGGCGGGTGCTGCGCGCGGTCGTGTCCCGGCGGGCCCGGGGACGGGGCTGACGCCGACCACGCGAGGCGAGGACCGTCGCACACGGTCAGGCCACCAGCCACTTGACCACCGCGTCGCCGTGGTCGGCCGACCGCGTGTAGAAGGCGGTCAGATCGCGGTGCGTCGCCGCGTAGAGGCCGCGCACCTGCGGCTCCGCGTCCGACACGCGGTACGGCCGCAGCAGCTCGGCGCGTGCGTGCCGCCACAGGTCGTTGAAGTCGGCCGCCTCGAGGTACGCGGCGACCCCGGTCACCTGGGATGCGGTGAGCAGCAGGAAGGGCGGCAGGGACGGGTCGGCGTGGAACACCGGGCGACCGCCGAGGACCACATGGGTGCGGGGGCCTTCGGGGGCGTGGTTCGGCGGGAGGCCGCTGTAGAAGAGCTCGACCTCGCCGTACTGCTTGTCGAGCACCTCCTCGCGGTGTCTGCCGATCCGTTCCCGCACGGCGTCCCAGTCGTCGTCGAACAGGCGTTGGAACCAGGTCGCGCTGTTGCGCAGGGCCGAGGGCGGCACCGCGCGGAGATGGAAGTACATGCTCATCAGTGACTGGAGCGCACGGGAGCGCCGAAGCGTCACTCCCGGGTAAACCCGGTTCCTGAGAGAGTCCTGTGACCGTCCTGGGAGCGCGGTGGGGCGGTCCTGCGCCAGTCCGGGAAAGCCTCGAAATCCGGGTGACGAAACGCACTTGGGCCGCGCTCACAGAAGTGTGACGACTCAAGCGGAGACCAGGCCCTCAGCTGCGACCAAGCCGGTGCGATGGGCGGCGGACGCCGTGGCGGTGATGCGCGAGGGAGCGCGGCTGCGGCTCGACTACTCGGCCCAGAGCCTGTGGCGGGTCGACCGGATGATCGACGGCCTGCGCCACGAAGGGACGCCCTACGCCGCCGTGGAGTCCACGCTGCGCGGGCTCGGCGCGTACGCCGGTGAGGTGATCGCCGGTCAGACCGGCGCCGAGTGGTGGGCGTCCGGCGGCGACCACTGGATCCGTACGCCCGACGGACGGCTGTGGGACCCGATCGACGAGGCCCGCCGTTGCTTCGCGGGCGACGGCTCGCTGCGGCTGCTGTGCCGGGACGCGACGGGTGGCCGGACCCTGCGGTAGGGCGCCGTCGGCGGACACGGGCCCGTCCGGACGCCGTTGCGCGAGGCGGGCCCCGCTGAGGAAGCGGGGCCGCGTCCGGGTCGGACACGGCCCCGCCGGCTCACCGGGCGTCAGCCGGCCCAGACCTCGGCCTCGTCGGCCGGGACGGTGGTGGCCAGGCCCAGCTCCTTGCGGACGGCGACCGTCTTGTGCGGGTCGATGCCGGTGAACGCGGAGTCGTAGGCGATGTAGAACGCGTCCGCGTCGGCGGCGTTCGAGGCCGTCTTCCACTGCGCGGCGGTCTTCTTCAGCTGGGTGCGCAGCTTGCCGGCCTCGGTGCCCTCGATGCCGTTCAGCCCCTCCAGGTGCGTGTCGAGGGCGGCGGCGACGGCCTTGGCCTGGGCCTTGTAACCGGGCAGGTCGGCCTCGACGTCGTCCTTCTCGGGCTGGTTCGACCACAGGGCCTCGTAGACGGCGTTCGAACCGTTCAGGTACGTCTTCTGCTCCGGCTTCAGGGACTTGGCCTCCAGCGAGCCGGTGAACGTGCCCGACTCCTTGGTGTACGTGCAGCTCACCGCGCGGTCGCCCGTCGCCCAACTCTGCGTGGTCGGCGTGTAGTAGAAGACGGCGACCCCCTTGGGCAGGGCCCAGGTGTCCGGGGCGAACTTGTTCGCCTCGGCCGGGCAGCGCTTGTCGGCGATCGCCGAGACCGCGTCCTCGCCCGGGTACGCCTTCTTCTCGAGGATCTGGAAGTCGGCCACGACCTGACCGGTGTGCGCCTCGTCGCAGGGCACGATCTCGACGAGCGTCTCCTCGCCCTCGCCCTTGGTGTTCGGGTTGTAGCAGTCCCCGACGTGCAGCGTGAACACCGAGCGCTGGCGGGCCACCTTCTTCGCGCCGTCCTTGGCGCTGTCCACGGCATCCGAGACGTCCGAGCATCCCGCCGCGCCGATCGCGAGCAGCGCGACGGCGGCGGATATGCCACGAAGTGAACGATAAGGGGCACGGATAGCCATGACGTGTACATCCTCTTATGGGAACTTTATGCGGATCGCGCCGCATCGTATGCCATCGCGTGACGGCGCGGACACGGGCCCTCTTTGCGTCACGGCGTCTCTGACTCCCGATGCGCGGCGATGGTTGTAGGCGTGCCGGCGACCGGGTCCGGGCGACACGCGCCCTGTGACACTTCCGCGAGGCCGGGCGCTGTTGACCGTGGAGGAACGTGCGCAAGGGTGGCTGCACCCCGGGGTGCGTATTCGCCACGAACCGGTACGGACGAGGACAGTTCTTGGGTCGAGGAGGGGAGCCCCGTCGGGCGCACGCCCACGACGGGGAACTGGGCGCGGCCGTCGCGCGGGCCCAGGAAGGTGACGAGGCCGCCTTCGCGGTCGCGTACCGGCTGGTGCAGCCGGGACTGCTCGGGTACCTGCGCGGTCTGGTCGGGGACGACGCCGAGGACGTGGCGTCCGACGCCTGGCTGGAGATCGCCCGGGACCTCGGCCGGTTCCAGGGTGACGCGGCCGGGTTCCGGGGCTGGAGCGCGACCATCGCCCGCCATCGCGCGCTGGACCATCTGCGCCGGCAGCGGGTACGGCCCCGCGGATCCGCGCTGGAACAGGACGTGCTGGACCTGCCCGGCCCGCACAGCACGCACGAACAGGCACTGGAGTCGATCTCCACGGAGTACGCCCTGGAGCTCGTCCGCGGACTGCCGCGGGACCAGGCCGAGGCCGTGCTGCTGAGGGTCGTCGTCGGCCTCGACGCCCCCTCGGCGGCACGCGTCCTCGGCAAGCGCCCGGGCGCGGTGCGGACGGCCGCGTACCGGGGTCTGAAGCGGCTGGCCGAGCAGCTGGGCGCCGAAGGTGTGACGGATGACGGCCCCCGGACGCTGGGGGAATCGAAATGAACAGTGAGTGTGACGGCGGCGGCCGGGGCGGCGCGGCGGCGCTTCGGTGAAACCGGTCGGGGTGCGTGCTGAGTCGAACGGGTCTTCGGCGACGTACAGGCTCTGAAGGCTCGTGAGCCCCAGCAGCCACGTGGGCCGCACAGGACGCGTGGGCTGCACAGGGCACGTGGGCTGCACAGGGCACGTGGGCGTTGCGGGTCGTGCGGGCTTCGCGGGCCGTGCTGGGCGTCGTGGGTCGTGAGGCCATCGCGGGCCGCGCGGGCTTCACCGGCAGTGGGGCGGGGCGGCGTCCGAGGGTCGCGGCGCGCCCCAGGGTCATCGAGCAGGTCGGACAGAAACGGAAAGCGGACATGGGTGAGCAGCAGAGCGGCGGTGGGTCCACCGGCCGTCGGCGTGTGCACCCTGACGGCATGACCTCCGGCCATGGCTCCGGCGACGGTTTTGGCCATGGGTCCGGCCGTGGGTCGCGCCATGGGGTCGGCCCCGCGATGGTGCTCGACGACGCCGAGTTGGAGGCGCTGCTCTCCGCCGCCGTGCTGCGCGGGCACCGCCCCGACGCCGAGGGGGAGCAGCGTGCCGTGGCCGCGTTCCGGGCCGCCCGGGCGGCGAGGGCGCGCAGGGTCCGCACCCGGCGCCGGGACGACTGGCGGTCCCGTGAGCAACGGCGCCTCGTGCGCTGGGTGAAGACGCTGCTCTCCCTGTTCGCCGCGAGCCTCGCGCTGGGCGGCGTCGCCTTCGCCGCGATCGGTTCGCCCGGCGCGCCGGACCACTCCGCCGACGGCAAGGGCAGGACCACCCCGTCGGCCGTTCCGCCCGCTCGGTCGGCCGCCGGTCACTCCGCCGCGCCGTCCCACCCGGCCGTCGGGACGCCGGCGCGTCCCTCCACCGCTCAGGACACCGAGGCCAAGTGCCGCGCCTACGACTAGGTCAAGGACCGTGGCAACGCGCTGAAGTCGAGTGCCTGGCAACGGTTCGTGGCCGCGGCGGGCGGCGCCGAAAGGGTGGCGGCGTACTGCGCCGAGCAACTCGCCGCCACGAAGACCGGGACGGGTCGGACCGTCGAGGACGGCGCCGGGAAAAGCCGGAAGAACAGCCGCGACGGCAAGGGCGACGACAAGGGCTGAGTCGGTTCGCCGGTCAGCGTCCGGGACCGTGTCCGGTACCTCGGTCGACGCGGTCGACGGCGTGACTCCTGGGCCGAGGCAACGGCCGGGGCCGCCACCCCCCACAGGAGAGGCCCCGGCCGTCGCGCGGCACGGGCCGCGCGGCGGCCCGTATCTTCTACAGCGCCATGACTGCGTTTTCTGTCACACCCAGAGCGACACATTCCCCGTTTCCCGGGTAGTTGCATGTTGTACTGACATGGACGAGCAGCGCTTTCAGGCCGTAACGTGCCTTTCGCGCCGGACGCGGAGGGTGTAAGTACCACCGCAACGACCTGCGGTCTTCATACCGCGACCATCAATTTGAGGTATCCAGTGCTGGGGGACGACGCGGAGTTGACCGCCGCGGTGCTTGCGGCACAGGACGGGGACGAGACCGCGTTCCGGACTGTGTACCGCTCCGTGCACCCGCGGCTGCTCGGGTACGTACGGACGCTGGTCGGTGATCCCGACGCCGAGGACGTGGCGTCGGAGGCGTGGCTCCAGATAGCCCGTGACCTCGAGCGCTTCAGCGGGGACGCGGACCGCTTCCGCGGCTGGGCCGCCCGGATAGCCCGCAACCGCGCGCTCGACCACATACGCATGCGGGGTCGCCGCCCCGCGATCGGCGGCGACGAGACGGAACTGACCGGGAAGGCAGCGGAGTCCGACACCGCCGGCGAGGCCATGGAGGCCCTGGCCACCGACGGCACCCTGTCCCTCATCGCCCGGCTGCCCCAGGACCAGGCCGAAGCCGTCGTCCTGCGCGTGGTCGTGGGGCTCGACGCCAAGACGGCCGCGGAGACGCTCGGCAAGCGGCCGGGCGCCGTACGGACCGCCGCGCACCGGGGTCTGAAGCGGCTCGCCGAGCTGCTCGGCGACGATCCGGAATCGACCGGGGTGCTCGACGCCCTGCCTCCCCAGCGAGAACCGCGCGGAACCGCGGTGACGTCCGCGAGTGTGACGCAGATGCGTTCGCGGACGCAGAAGGATGTGTGATGGCCGACGAGCAGTACAGGTGGCTGGACCGCGAAACGGCGGAGCGTTTGCTGCGCGGAGAGCCACTGGAAGCTGTCGACGCGGCCGATCGCGACCAGGCCGAACGGCTCGCCAAGACGCTTGAGTCGCTGACCGCCGAACCCCCGCTGAGCAGCGCGGAACTCCCCGGAGAGGCCGCCGCGTTGGCGGCGTTCCGCGCGGCGCGAGCGGACCGTGACGACGTTGCCATGCCCGTCGGTCACCGCCCCGGCTCCGGCGCCTCGCCCGACGGCGACGCAGGGCTCGTCCGGCTCGGGGTGCCCGCCCCGGCCGAGCCGCGCCCCCGCTGGGGCCGTCCCCTGCGGCTCGCCCTCGCCGCCGCGCTGGCCGTCGGCATGGTCGGCGGGGTGGCGGTCGCGGCCGGAACCGGAGCGCTGCGGACGCCGTTCGACGAGGAGGAGCCGTCGGTCCCTCCGGCCGCCACGGTCTCGGCACCGGTGCCGGAGGAACGGCCGCTCGTCTCGCCCTCGCCGGAGAACACCGCACGGGACCGGGGCACGGCCGGCGCCACCTCACCTGACCCCACCGGCTCCGGCGGCGCCCGGGATGCGGGGCCCGGTGACCCCTCCGGGGACCGCGAGTCCGCCGGCGAGGAGCAGGACGAGTCGTCCGGCGGCTGGTGGAAGGACCTCGCCTCGTCCTGCCGTGACATCCGGGAGGGCAAGCAGCTGTCCCTGGACCGCCGCCGCGACCTGGAGAGCGCGGCAGGCGGCTCCCAACGCGTGCGCAAGTACTGCAAGAAGGTCCTCAAGTTCGTCGCCGAGGGCGCCGAGGCCAAGTGGGACAAGGGCGGCCGGGACCGTGACCGGGACAAGGGCCGGGACACTGGCCGGGGCGAGGACGAGGACGAGTCCGGCGACCGTGGCGACCACGGCCACGACGGGAACCACTGGGGCGGCTCGCACGGCGACGGCAGGGGTGACGGCGACTCCGGCCGCGGCCACGGCGGCAACGGACGCGACCACGACGGACGCGACGGCAAGGGTCACGGAAGCCGCGGGCACCGCGGCAACGACCACCAAGGCAACGGCCACGGCGCGCACGGCCACCGGGGCCACGACCGCCGCACGTTCGGCGCCGCGCAGACCCCGGCGATCGTGACCGCCCTTCTGTCCGACCGCCTGGCCCCGCTCACGCCCGCGTCACCGCGCCCGGCGTACCGCACGCTCTGAGCGCCACGGCCGACCACGGCCGACCACGGCCGACCACGGCCGACCACGGCCGGCCCCGGCCGACCCCGTCCGGCCACCCCGAGCCCGCCGAGGCGGCCTGGGCGCGCAGCACCCCTGTGACCTGCACTTCTACCTGTGCTGGAATTTTCCTCGAACCGGGAGTGACACTTTCGGCCCCGGTGGCGCTGAACTGAGTGAGCCGACTGGTCATCGGCCGTCGCACAGAGCCGGGGTTCCCCCCGTACCTGCGGCTCGTGCATCGGCGCGGGCGGGACACGTTCCCCCGGTCCCGCCCGCGCCCCACACTCCGCCTTCGGTGCCTTACCAGTGGACGACGACCTTGTCGCCGGTCCTCACCTGCGCGAACATCTCCTTGATCGCACGTTCGTCCGCCACGTTGACGCAGCCGTGCGAGGCACCGGCGTAGCCCGTCGCCGCGAAGTCGGACGAGTGGTGCACCGCCTGGCCGCCGCTGAAGAACATCGCGTACGGCATCGGCGAGTCATAGAGCGTCGACACATGGTGCCGAGACTTCCAGTAGACGCGGAACACACCCTCGCGCGTCGGTGTGTACTGCGAGCCGAACCGCACCGGCACCGTCAGCAGCGTCCGCCCGTCAGCCATCCAGCGCAGCGTCCGGCTCGACTTGCTGATACACACCACCCGGCCGCTCAGGCACCGCGCGTCCGGCGCGTCGGCCGGCTGGCCGCCCATCAGATACAGGTCCCACTTGCCGGGCTCACGCGTCATCCTCAGCAGCCGCTGCCAGGTGACCTCGTCCGTCCTCCCGGTCCTGGGCAGGCCGCGCTTGCCCTGAAAGCCTCTGACCGCCCGCTCGGTCAGATCGTCGTAGGTCCCGGTCGGACCGTCGAAGAGCCAGGCGATCTGCCGCAGCCGGGCCTGGAGCTCGCGTATGTCACGGCCCTCGTCGCCCCGCTGCCAGAGCACGGCGGGAGTCGCAGGCGTCCCAGGCGTAGAGGCTCTGCCCGGTTTGTCGTCGTCGGGCGCGCCGGACTTGGGGGAAGGGCCGCCGCTCGGCAGCTCTATCCGCACAGGTGAGCGCCGCTCCTCGCCCGGGGCCTGCACGGTGCAGCCGCACAGCACCGAGAGCACGGCACCCGAGGCGAGCACGGCGGTGGCCCTCCGCACACCCGCGCCCCGCACGCCGCCCATGCCCATGCCCCTGGTACGCATCCCGACCCCCGGCGTCTCATCGCGGCCCTGGGCCGCCCTGATGTCACCTGAGATGTTCCCCGCGGGTGACCGGTCGCGAACTACGCGGCATGGTGGGAGGCAGGGAACGAGCGAGGCGACGCGGAGGCACACACCATGGCGCGCGAGTCGGAGTCCGGACTGCCCATCGAACCGGTCTACGGGCCGGACGCGCTGGCCGGCTGGGATGCGGACGAGAAGCTGGGCGAGCCGGGCGCGTACCCCTTCACCCGGGGCGTGTACCCCACGATGTACACCGGCCGCCCCTGGACGATGCGCCAGTACGCCGGATTCGGCACGGCGACGGAGTCCAACGCCCGCTACCGGCAGCTGATCGCCCACGGCACCACCGGACTGTCGGTCGCCTTCGACCTGCCCACCCAGATGGGCCACGACTCCGACGCGCCGATCGCGCACGGCGAGGTCGGCAAGGTGGGCGTGGCCGTCGACTCGGTCGACGACATGCGGGTGCTGTTCGACGGCATCCCGCTGGACAAGGTGTCGACGTCGATGACGATCAACGCGCCGGCCGCGCTGCTGCTCCTGCTGTACCAACTGGTGGCGGAGGAACAGGGGGTCGCGGCGGACCGGCTCACCGGCACGATCCAGAACGACGTGCTGAAGGAGTACATCGCGCGCGGGACGTACATCTTCCCGCCGAAGCCGTCGCTGAGGCTGATCGCCGACATCTTCCAGTACTGCAAGGCCGAGATCCCGAAGTGGAACACGATCTCGATCTCCGGCTACCACATGGCCGAGGCGGGCGCCTCGCCCGCGCAGGAGATCGCCTTCACCCTCGCCGACGGCATCGAGTACGTCCGTACGGCGGTCGCCGCGGGGATGGACGTGGACGACTTCGCGCCCCGCCTGTCCTTCTTCTTCGTCTCCCGTACGACGCTCCTGGAGGAGGTCGCCAAGTTCCGCGCCGCCCGCCGCATCTGGGCCCGGGTGATGCGGGAGGAGTTCGGCGCGCGGAACCCCAAGTCGCTGATGCTGCGCTTCCACACCCAGACGGCGGGTGTGCAACTGACCGCCCAGCAGCCGGAGGTGAACCTGGTGCGGGTCGCCGTCCAGGGCCTGGCGGCGGTCCTCGGCGGCACCCAGTCCCTGCACACCAACTCCTTCGACGAGGCGATCGCACTGCCGACGGACAAGTCGGCCCGGCTGGCCCTGCGCACCCAGCAGGTCCTCGCGTACGAGACGGATGTGACGGCGACCGTCGACCCGTTCGCGGGCTCGTACGTCATCGAGAAGATGACCGACGACGTCGAGGCGGCGGCGGTCGATCTGATGCGGAGGGTCGAGGACCTCGGTGGCGCGGTGGCGGCCATCGAGCACGGCTTCCAGAAGAACGAGATCGAGCGCAGCGCCTACCGGATCGCCCAGGAGACCGACTCCGGCGAACGGGTCGTCGTCGGCGTCAACCGCTTCCAGCTGGACGAGGAGGAGCCCTACGAGCCGCTGCGCGTGGACCCCGCCATCGAGGCCCGGCAGGCGGAACGCCTCGCGAAGCTGCGCGCCGAGCGGGACCAGGAGGCCGTGCAGGCGGCCCTGGCCGCGCTGAAGAAGGCCGGGGAGGGACAGGACAACGTCCTGTACCCGATGAAGGAGGCGCTGCGGGCCCGGGCCACCGTGGGCGAGGTGTGCAACGCGCTGCGGGAGGTGTGGGGGACCTATGTGCCGTCGGACGCGTTCTGAGCGGACCGGGCGGCGGACCGCCGCGTCCCACCCTGCGGAACACGAAGAGGAGTGCGGAAACGGCGTGTGACACTCCTGTCCATGTTCGGCGTCATCGATCTCCCCACCTATCTGGCCGGTCTGGTCCTCATCATCCTCCTGCCCGGCCCGAACTCCCTGTACGTCCTCTCCGTGGCCGCCCGCCGCGGCGTCCGTGCCGGGTACACCGCAGCGGCCGGCGTCTGGTGCGGGGACACCGTGCTGATGACGCTGTCGGCCGCCGGGGTCGCCTCGCTGCTCCAGGCGAACGCCGTGCTGTTCGGGATCGTGAAGTACGCCGGGGCCGGCTATCTGACATGGCTGGCGATCGGCATGCTGCGGGCCGCGTGGGGCATGTGGCGCACGCGGCGGGAGTCGGCCGTAGCTCAGGGTGTGGCCGCCGCGTCCGGTGAGGAGCGGCCCTTCCGCCGGGCGCTGGTCGTCAGTCTCTTCAACCCCAAGGCGATCCTGTTCTTCGTCGCCTTCTTCGTGCAGTTCGTCGACCCCGGCTACGCCTACCCGGCACTGTCCTTCGTGGTCCTCGGCGTCTTCGCCCAGATCGCCAGCTTCCTGTACCTCAGCGCACTGATCTTCAGCGGTACGAAGCTGGCCGCGGCCTTCCGCCGACGCAAGCGGCTCTCGGCGGGCGCGACCTCGGCGGCGGGCGCGCTGTTCCTCGGGTTCGCGGTGAAGCTGTCCGTCGCGAGCGCCTAGTCGCCTGGGCGGTCCGGCGACGTGATCAGGCGACCGTTACTTTTCGTTCACCTGGTGGTCGGCGGGGAGTTGATGTCCGGCGTCGAACACCTCCTACGGTCGCAGGGATCCGCCCCGGAGAGAGCCCAGGTGTACGCGTGACCAACCGCCCCCCGACACTGTCCGTGATCGTCCCCTGCTACAACATCGAGTCGTATGTTCCCGAGACCGTGACCAGCCTGGTCCACAACCAACGGGACGACTTCGAGTTCATCTTCGTCGAGGACCGGTCCACCAAGGACAAGACGTACGAAGCGCTGCTGACCCTGACGAAGCGACTGGACAACAGCCGGGTGATTCGGCACGAACGCAACGGCGGACTGGCCACGGCACGCAACACCGGGATCGACGCCTCCGAGGGCCGCTACCTCACCTTCCTCGACGGCGACGACTGGCTGGCGCCCGGCTATCTCGCGGATCTGGTGGACGCCGTCGAGCGGCTCGACGTCGACTTCGTACGCACCGACCATGTGCAGGTCACGGGCGTCGAGCGGACCGTCCAGCGGGCACCCGAGGGCCGCCGCCACACCCCGCTGGACCCGCGCACCTCGATCCTCCCCGTCGACGACACGACCATGGTCGACTACCCGTACGCCTGGGCCGGCATCTATCACCGCCGCCTCCTCGACCGTGGCATGCTGCGCTTCCACGACGGGCTGAAGACCGCCGAGGACCGCCCCTGGATCTGGGACCTGCACCGCAGGGCCGAGTCCTACGCCGTCGCCAGTCTGCGCGGCGTCTTCTACCGGCGGGGCGTGGCCAGCTCGCTGACCCAGATCGGCGATGTGCGCCAGCTCGACTTCTTCCGCTCCTTCGACCTCGTCCTCGCCGAACTCGCCGACGACCCCGAGGTGGGCAGGCTCCGCAAGAAGGCACTGCGCAACTACTGCGTCGTCATCGCCCACCAGCTGCTCGCCCGGGGCCGGTTCGAACGCAGCATCGCCGCCCGGCTGAAGCAGCTGGCCGCCGAGGCGCTGGGCAGGATGTCGGAGGACGAACTGGAAGAGGCCCTCGTCGGGATGGGCGAGGAGCGCGTGTACATGCTGCGCCGGATACGGGGCGGCATGAAGGGAGTGGCGGCATGATCCAGCTCTTCTTCTCGGCCACCCAGTACGCGGCGGCGACCGTCACCGCCGCCATCCGGGCCGGCCGGTTCGGGCCGCGCGAGGGCGTGCGCCGCATCCTCGTCATCAGCAACACCGCCGCCGTCCCCGAGGTCGGCACGCCGCTGGACCGGATGGCCGGCTTCGAGAAGCTGCGCCCCGAGTTCGACGAGGTGCGCTCCTGGAACGACTTCATCTCCCCGCACCACCCGGCCGGCTGGTCGCCGCGCGGCCAGGACACCCTGCTGTGGGAGAAGGCCGTACGCCTCGCGTGGGACCTGGGCGACGAGCCCGTCGAGATCGCCTGCGAGTCCATCCAGGCCAACCCCTCCCGCGCGGTCGCGGACATCTTCGCGGACAGCCCGATCCATGTGTACGCGGACGGCCTGATGAGCTACGGCCCCACCCGCAACCGCATCCCGCACGGCATGAGCAGCCGCATCAAGCGCGTGCTCCACCTGGATCTGGTGCCGGGCCTGGAGCCCATGCTCCTGTCCGAGTACGGCGTGCCGTCCGAGGCCGTCCCGAACGAGGCGATCGTCGACGTCCTCGCGCAGATCGGCGAGTCCGGCGCCGGCCTCCTCGCCGAGCGCCTCCCGGCCGGCACCCCGCCCACCGCCGTCCTCCTCGGCCAGTACCTCTCGGCCATCGACCTGATCACCCAGGACGAGGAGGAGCAGCTGCACATCCGTATGCTGCGCGCCGCCGCCCGGGCCGGCCACCAGGACGTGCTCTTCAAGCCGCACCCCAGCGCGCCCGCCGTCTTCAACGAATCGCTGGAGGCGGTCGCGGACGAACTCGGCGTCCGGCTCACGGTCCTGAACGAGCCCGTCCTCGCCGAGACCGTTTTCGCCTTCCTGGAGCCGAAGCTGGTGATCGGCTGCTTCTCGACCGCGCTCATGACCGCCGCCGCGTTCTACGGCATCCCGGTCGCCCGCGTCGGCACCGATCTGCTGCTCGAACGCATCACACCGTACGAGAACAGCAACCGCATCCCGCTGACCATCATCGACGCGGCCCTGCCGGACGCCGAGCGCGCCGAGCTGGGAGCGCCGCTCGAACTCACCGGCGCCGCCGCCGCGTTGGGGCCGCTGGTGCGCAGCGTCGGCTACTGCATGCAGTCCCGCAAGCACCACGCCCTGCGCGACGAGGTGACCGCCTGGCTCACCGCCAACCTGGCCCGGAACCAGGGCTACTTCAAGCGCCGCCGCCTCACCAGCCTCCGCCTCCCCGGCGGCAGCCCGGTCCGAGCGGAGGCGCTGCGCCGGCATCCGGCGGTCAGGAAGGCCGTACGACAGCTGCGGTCGACCGCGCGCAAGTAACCGCGCCACCGACAGCTATGGCCCCGTCCACCACCAGATGGTCGACGGGGCCACTGCCCGGTACGGGACGGAGCTCTACCGGCCCCGGCCCCTCAGGACCTGCCGGTCAGGGAGGGGGTGGGGCCGGTCCGCTCCACCCCACCGCCACGCCCGCCCGCACGCTCCATCCGCACCGCCGGCAGCGCCCGCTTCAGCTTCGGCCCGAACGGCTTCTCCACGAACCGGTGCATCAGCCAGGCCAGCCCCAGCAGGCTCAGCACGGACAGCACGAGCGTCGGCCATGAGCCCAGTCCGAGGCCGCGGTGCAGCACCCGGATGAAGAACCAGCCCAGGTGCTCGTGGATCAGATAGAAGGGGTACGTCAGCGCCCCCGCCACCGTCAGCCAGCGCCAGTCGGCCCAGCGCGTCCAGCCCAGGGCCACCGCGGCGACGGAGGCGAAGGCGAGCAGGACGACGGCCTGGACGACGTACGGAGAGCGGTAGAAGTCGCCCTGCTCGCCGGGGTGCCACAGGGTCATGACCGCGTACCGCTGGCCCAGCAGGAAGGACATGCCGACGATCCCCCACAGCAGCAGGTCGCTGCCGAAGCGGTGGATCAGGTACAGCGCGAGTCCGCCGATGAAGAACGGGGCGTGGTCGCGCATCACCAGCTCGTCCGTGAGCGGGCTGTCGGCGATCCGGGCGAATGCGCCGGCCAGCGTCCACAGGATGCAGAAGGTGACGACTCGGCGGTAGGTGACGCCCTTCCAGATCACGCACAGGGCGAAGAGCGCGTAGAACTTCAGCTCCACCCACAGCGTCCAGCACACGCCGAGCACCCTGGGCGCGCCGAGCGGCTGCTGCATCATCGTGAGGTTGACCAGGAGCTCGTCCGGCCGGACCGGGGCGACGACCACCGGCAGCAGCACCGCCGCTGCGGTGACCATGGCGATGGCCACCCAGTACGCCGGGTACAGCCGGGATATCCGGGAGCGGAAGAAGTCGCCCAGGCTGCGGCCCCAGCTGCTCATGCAGATCACGAAGCCGCTGATGACGAAGAAGAACTGCACTCCCAGGCTGCCGTAGGTGGACAGCTGCGACAGCGTCGGGAACATCGCTCCCGGCGACTGATCCCAGGAGTCGGCGACCTCGCCGTTCTTCCCGGTGAAGTGGTACATGCACACCATCAGCGCGGCCAGCAGCCGCAGCCCGTCCAGGGCACGCAGGCGGCTGTCCCTGCGTGGCCGGACGGGAGGCCGCTCGGCGAGGAGGTTGTTCAGTGGGGGGTTCGCCGCTGCCGACGGTGCCATGGCCTGATCGGCCGTGCTCATCCTGAGGCCCTTCTCGTGGGGGGAGGCGTCGGATCAACCGGACGCTATGTCCCTGCGACGGGTGAGGGATGAGGGGCGGCTGACGCACAGGGGGTGCGAAGGTGTCATCGGGATGAACAACCCGCACGACCAGGGCGTCGACGGGAGCGGCGGGGCCCGCCGTCTCCTTGCCGCCGCGCCTGCCTCCTCGCTATCTGCGTGCCGCCGCCTGCTTCAGCGCCCGCGCCCGCCGCGCCAGCCTCCGTACGGTCGCGTTGCGCGGGATGAAGGACAGCTGGGCGGGCACGGCCCCGGGCAGGGCCAGCGCGGTCAGGCGCTTGCGCTTGAAGTAGCGCCAGGTGTGCGGGTTCAGCCGCCGGGACAGATAGGACTCGGCGGCGCCGCGCAGCCCCGGGTAGATCCTGGGCTGCATCGCGAAGCCGACCGCCCGCACCAGCGCGGCCAGTTCGTCCACCCGCTCACGCGCCGGCATCGTCCAGCCGCCGACCGCGCGGGCGTCCGCGAGGTCCGGCAGCAGCGCGTCGACGATGGTCAGCGGCACCCGGTTGCTGTTCTGGTACGGGGTCAGCCGGGCCAGCAAGGTGTCGGTGCCGACCCGCGCGACCGGGAGGCCGTAGAGCCCCGCGGCCGTCAGCAGTGCGGTGGAGAAGCAGCCGACGACGAGTGCGGGCCGCAGCCGCTGGAAGAGCACCTCGGCCAGTACGGGGCGGTCCAGCACGGTGAGCCGGGCGCCCAGCTTCTCCGCCTCGTCCTCCAGTCGCCTCGACCAGCGGGCCGGCGCGACGGGGTGCGGTTTGAACACCAGTCTGCGATGGCCGAGTTCCACGGCGCCGCGCACCATCCGCAGGTGCAGGTCCTCCTCCTCGGCCTCGCTGAGGATGCCGAGCGCGCACAGGTACTGGCCGAGCAGCAGGGCCGGCGGTTCGTCACCGGGTACCGGCGGCACCTCGGTCTCCGGCTCGGCCAGTTCGCCGAGCACCTTCAAGAATGCTTCGGCCGGCACCAGTTCGGCCGGGACGGCGAACTCGGTGAGCAGCAGCGGGGTGAGGCCCGGGACGAGATCGAGGTGCAGCAGGCGTCCGATGCGGGTGCCGACCAGCGGATCGATCTTGTCGCGCGTGGGGCCGTAACTCATGAGGCCGTCCGCGTAGACGTCGACGGGGGCGCCGGTGAACAGCCGGCACAGCGCGAGGGCCGGGTCGACCTGGACGGACTCGACGGCGAGTCGCACCTCGTCGTCGCCGAGGTTCCACAGCAGCCGTACGTACCGCTCCCACAGGGGGATGTCGTCGGCGCGCGGCGACCAGCCGCTCGGGTGGAACGGCGAGATGGTCGCGTTCCAGGACAGCACCTCGTCGAAGCGCTCGCGCAGCCGGTCGAAGCCGGGCATCGCGTCGACGGACGGGGTGGTCTCGGGGTTGGCCGCGTTGTTCGTCACCAGCAGCAGCCGGCGGTCGGCCGGTTCGAACAGCCCCGCGTCCAGGGCGGCGGCCAGGGTCGCGGCGCCGTACAGCGTCGAGGCGCAGAAGATCTGGGTGGTGCGCGGCATCAGGCGGCCACCGTCCGGGCCCCCACCGACCTGCGGCGCACCCGCCGCAGCCGGGCCGCCCGCTGGGCGTCCATCGAGTCCATTACCTCCGCGAGCACGTCCTGCGGCATTCTTTTCAGGGCGGCGGCGCTCATCGAGCGCAATTTCCGGGCCACGGCGGGTTCGAACCTCTCGATTTGTCCGAGGTGGTGAGCCATGATGGCGCAATAAGTGCGCACTGCTTTTGGCAGCAGCTTATCGGCCTCGGCGTCACGCGCTGTTTCCTCGATTACCTGGTCGAACGCGCGAATGAAATCCAACTGCCGGACATCACCGATCTGGGTGAGTGAGGACGCCACTCCGCGCCGGTAGTGGACGCCCAGCAGTCCCACCGCGGCGAACGATTCCGCCTCCCGGTGCAGCTTCCAGATCCATGGCCGGTCCTCCGCCGTGCGCAGCCCGTGGGTGAAGTGCAGCAGCCCGCGGTCCACCAGCCGGCGGTGGTAGATGCCGGCCCAGGCGTACGCGTAGTCCACCGACGTCGACCGGTCGGCGGGCAGGATCGCCTCCCGCGGGTTCAGCACCGTCCCGCGCCGGCCGTGCGGCACCCGGTGCACACTGCGCGACCGCCCGGTGCACTGCACATGGTCGGTGCGCACGAAGTCGCAGCCCAAAGCCTCGATGGCGGCAAGCAGTTGCGGGAGGTAGCCGGGCGCCAGCCAGTCGTCGCCGTCCAGGAACGTCAGATACTCGCCGCGCGCCCGGTCGATGCCGGTGTTCCGGGCGGTGGCCAGACCACCGTTGTGCTCGTGTCCGACCAGCACCGCACCCGGCAGCTCGCGTTCCGCGCGCGCCAGGACGTCCGGTGTCCCGTCCGTCGAGCAGTCGTCGACGAGGATGAACTCGAAGTCCTCACGTGTGTTCGCCCGCAGGCTCCTCAGGGTGTCCGGTGCGTATTGCTGCACGTTGTAGAACGGCACGATGACGGAGAGCTTGACCACGCGAAGGACGTTAGGGGGCCCTCCGGCACCCGTCTTTACCCAGAGCTTGATGTCAGGTGAACGACGCGTGGCGATGCCGTGAACCAGGCTTTTTCTCATCGGTTCCGGGCCTCGATTCGCCGTTAGTCGACGTGCTGTTAACCGTTTGTTGCAGTCGGGTTGGGCAGAACCTCGAAATGCCTTCCTAACGTCTGTGACGTGCCAGCAAGTGCGACGAAGACCCGGCGAGTTGCCGTACTCGCGGATTCCGATACCCGGTGGAAATGGGGCGCGCTCACCGCGAACCGTATCGCCCCGGAGAACACCGGTGAATCGGACATCCGCCTGGACGGCTACCTCCTGCGCGGCCGGGCCACCCCCACCCCGCGTCAGCTCCAGGAGGTCGGCGTGCGGGCCGACTCCCTGCGGGAGGTGACGGCCGTCGAGTTCCTGCGCACCATGGCGCACGAGTCCTACGACGTGCTGGTCCTCGCCCTCGTCGGCGGGGGAGTGCAGGCCGTGCTGCACGGACTGAAGCAGATCTGGGAGGGGCAGCCGCAGCGCCCCGTGGTCGTCACCGGCTATGTCGGCGTCGTCTACGAGAAGCTCGCCGACGGCCTGCTGCTGCGGCACGGCGCGGACCTCGTCCTCGCCAACTCCCGCCAGGACGCCGAACGCTTCCGCGCGGTGTACGCGGGGGTCGGCGCCGACGCCACGGCGGTGACCGAGGTGGCGCTGCCGTTCCTCGGCGGCCGGCCCTACACCGGCGAACACGCCCCGTACACCGTCACCTTCGCCGCCCAGCCCTCCGTACCGGACAACCGCAAGGACCGCGCCTACCTGCTGAACCGCCTCATCCAGCACGCCCGCAAGCACCCCGAGCGCGAGGTCCTGCTCAAGCTGCGCTCCAAGCCCGGCGAACACACCACGCACATCGAGGAACTGCCGTACCAGAAACTGGTGCAGAGCCTCGATCCGCCGGCCAACTTCCGGCTGGTCTACGGCAACATGGGCGAGGTCCTCGACCGCACCGACCTGCTGGTCACCATCAGCTCCACGGCCGCGCTGGAGTCGCTGCACCGCCGGATCCCCACCGTCGTCCTCAGCGACCTCGGGGTGCGCGAGGTACTGGGCAACCACCACTTCGTGGGCTCCGGCTGCCTCGCCTCCTGGGACCAGCTCGACGACGGGCTGCGGCCGGTGCCCGACGAGGAGTGGGTCGCCCGGCAGGGCGTCTGCGCCCAGGGAGCCGCCGCGGGCGAAGGCTCGTACGCCACCGCCTTCGACCCGGCCCGTGAGCGCATCGCCGAACTGCTTCAGCGGCCCGGCGGACTGCCCGCCCTCACCCCGTACTACACGCCGGCCACCGCGCCCGGCTATCTGCCCGGCATCCTCGCCCGCCACCACCTCGGCCCCGACGGCAGCCCGCTGCCCGGCGCCCCCGCCCACGACAAGGAGCCCGGCCCGGTCCGGCAGATCGTGCGGCGGGCGGCCCGCGGCGCCTACCGGCACGGCGTGCAGCGTGTGGCGCCCGTCATCCGGCGGATGGGGGAGCTGTGAGCCGCCCGATCCCACCTCAAGGACGTCAAGGAGCAGAACCCATGTCCCACTCGGAAACGGGCCGGAGCGCCTCGGTGCGCCGGGTGCTCGCGGTGATCCCCGCGCGCGGCGGCTCCAAGGGCGTACCCGCGAAGAACCTCCTCCCGGTCGGCGGCGTTCCGCTGGTGGCCCGCGCGGTGCGCGAGTGCCTCGGCTCCCGGCTGGTGACCGACGTCGTCGTCTCCACCGACGACCAGGCCATCGCCGCCACCGCCCGCGAGGCCGGCGCCGAGGTCGTGCTGCGCCCGGCCGCCATCGCCGGCGACACCGCCACCTCCGAGGCCGCCGTCCTGCACGCCATGGACGCGCACGAGGCCCTGCACGGGGCGCCGGTGGACGTGGTGCTGCTCGTGCAGTGCACCAGCCCGTTCATCATCCGCGAGGACATCGACGGGGTGGCCGGCGCGATCGTCGACGACGGCGCGGACACCGCGGTGACCGTGGCTCCCTTCCACGGCTTCATCTGGCGGGCCGCCGAGGACGAGGCCGCCGGGGGCTCCGCCGCGGAGGCCGACGCCGCCGTCGGCGGCGGGTACGGCGTCAACCACGACAAGTCCTTCCGCCCCCGCCGCCAGGACCGCCCCCAGGACCTGCTGGAGACCGGCGCCGCCTACGCGATGGACGCCGCCGGCTTCCGCAAGCACCGGCACCGCTTCTTCGGACGCACCGAACTGGTACGGACCGAGCCGTCCCGCGTGCTGGAGATCGACGACCCGCACGACCTCGCCCGCGCCCGCGCCCTCGCACCGCTGTTCGACGCGGACCGGCCCGGCGCCCTGCCGACCGCCGAGGACATCGACGCGGTCGTACTGGACTTCGACGGCACCCAGACCGATGACCGGGTGCTGATCGATGCCGATGGAAAGGAGTTCGTCTCCGTGCACCGCGGAGACGGCCTCGGTATCGCGGCCCTCCGCAGGAGCGGCCTGAAGATGCTGATCCTGTCCACGGAGCAGAACCCGGTCGTCGCCGCCCGCGCACGGAAGCTTCGCATTCCCGTGCTGCACGGCATCGACCGGAAGGATCTCGCACTCAAGCAGTGGTGCGAGGAGCAGGGCATCGCGCCTGAGCGCGTGCTCTACGTCGGCAACGACGTCAACGACCTCCCGTGCTTCGCCCTCGTGGGCTGGCCCGTGGCGGTCGCGAGCGCCCACGACGTCGTGCGCGGCGCCGCACGCGCGGTCACCACCGTCCCCGGTGGCGACGGCGCGATCCGAGAGATCGCCAGCTGGATCCTCGGCCCCTCTCTCGACTCCCTCACCAAGTAAGGACATCTCTGCCATGAGCACCAACTCCCGCCTCCGCAGCTTCGGTTCACGCGAAGTCGGCCCGGGCCGCCCGGTCTACATCTGCGGCGAGATCGGCATCAACCACAACGGTGAGCTGGAGAACGCCTTCAAGCTCATCGACGTGGCCGCCGAGGCCGGCTGCGACGCCGTCAAGTTCCAGAAGCGCACCCCCGAGATCTGCACCCCGCGCGACCAGTGGGACATCGAGCGCGACACCCCCTGGGGCCGGATGACCTACATCGACTACCGCCACCGCGTGGAGTTCGGCGAGGACGAGTACCGCCAGATCGACGAGTACTGCAAGGAGAAGGGGATCGACTGGTTCGCCTCCCCGTGGGACACCGAGGCCGTCGCCTTCCTGGAGAAGTTCGACGTCCCCGCCCACAAGGTGGCCTCCGCCTCCCTCACGGACGACGAGCTGCTGCGCGCCCTGCGCTCCACCGGCCGCGCCGTCATCCTGTCCACCGGCATGTCGACGCCGAAGCAGATCCGGCACGCCGTCGAGGTCCTCGGCTCCGACAACATCCTGATGTGCCACGCCACCTCCACCTACCCGGCGAAGGCCGAGGAGCTCAACCTCCGCGTGATCAACACGCTGGAGACGGAGTTCCCGAACGTCCCGATCGGCTACTCCGGTCACGAGACGGGCCTGCAGACCACGCTGGCCGCGGTCGCTCTCGGCGCCGCCTTCGTCGAGCGCCACATCACCCTCGACCGCGCGATGTGGGGCTCCGACCAGGCCGCCTCCGTCGAGCCGCAGGGCCTGACGCGCCTCGTGCGCGACATCCGCACCATCGAGGCGTCCCTCGGTGACGGCGTCAAGAAGGTCTACGACTCCGAGCTCGGCCCGATGAAGAAGCTGCGCCGTGTCGCCGGCGCGGTCGCCGAGGCGGAGATCGCCGCGGCGGCGGGCGAGCCGGTCCAGGTCTGACCCGGACCGCACCGCGATCGAGCGCGCCGACGTCCGAGTGCCCCGAGCGGGGGCGCTCGGACTCGGCGCCCTTCGGCTCCCCGAACACGAGCTGAGCACGAGCTGAATACGAGCGCCGCACGAGCGCCTTACGACGGGTAGGTCGAACGTCGATGAGCCCCCGCGCCGGGAACACCGGCCCCCGCACTCTCGCCTTCGTCGAGAGCCCGGTACAGCTCCTGAACGTGCTGGAGTGGGCCCATGCCCGCGAGCACGCCGTCGGCGCGGGGCTCACCCTCGTCGTCCTCTCCCCGGTCGACCCCATGACCCGCGGCCAGCTGCGCCGGATGGCCGAGCTGGCCCGGGACGACGGGCACGAGGTCCGCTGGGAGGAGGCGCGGGGCGGTGCGGCCGCTCCCTTCCACACCATCGGCGGCCTCGCGTGCCTGCTGCGCCGCGCCGACCGCGTCGTCCTGGGCGACCCCTTCTCCCGCTACGTCCAGCTTCTGCTGACCATCACCAAGGCCCGTGACCTGGTCGTCGTGGACGACGGCACGGCGACCATGGAGTTCGTCGCCCAGCTGGCCCGCGGTGAGCGCCTGGTCCGCTGGCACCGCAAGGGCGGCCGCCCCGGGCCCCGTGACCTGGTCTTCGCGCCGGTGTCCGCCGCCGCCCGCAGGCGGCTCACGCCCAGCGGCCACCGCAGGGTCGAGATCTTCTCCTCGATGCCGATGGACGAGACCCCGGAAGGCGTGACGGTCACCGCCAACACCTTCGCCTGGACCCGTGACCGCTTCGGCCCGCCCCGCATCACCAAGGGCGCGGACCTGGTCGGCACGTCCCTGGTCGAGACCGGCGTCGTCGACGACGACCGCTACCTGGACGCCGTGCGCTCCCTGGCGAAGGCCCACGGCGCCACCCGCTACTTCGCCCACCGCCGCGAGAGCGCGGACAAGCTCCACCGGCTGGCGGCACGGACCGGCCTGGAGATCGTGCGCCCCGACCTCCCGCTGGAGCTGATCGCCCGCCGGGGCCCGATCGGCCGCACGATCCTCAGCTTCCCGTCGACCGTCGTCCACACCCTCCCGCTGGCCCTGACCGGCACGGACGTCCGCGTCGCGGTCTGTGACATCGACCCCGCCTGGCTGACCGAGAACGCCTCGCCACGGGCCCAGGGCTTCCTGTCGGGCGTCACGGGCACGGCCCGGGACGTGACCCGCCTGTCGGCCGTCAGCGCGGTGTGAGCTGGGGTTTCTCGGCGAGGAGGAACGCGCGTGGGCGCTTCTCCTCGCCCCGCGGCTCTCGCACGACCCGTGCGGACAGCCGCAGGCCCGCCTCGGTGAGGTGGGCGACGACCTGGTCCGGGGTCCGCCAGTAGCAGTCGAGAGTGATCGCCCGCCCGAAGCGCTCGGTCAGATGCAGCCGGTCCTCGGCGGCACCGGACTGGAACGCCAGCAGCACGGGGGCGCCGGGCCTGAGCACGCGGTGGAACCCGGCGAACGTCGCCGGCAGGTGATCGTCCGGGACATGGACGAGCGAGTACAGCGCGAGGATCCCGCCCAGCGTCTGCGCCGGCAGATCCAGTGCGGTCATCGAGCCGACGTGGAACCGCAGTTCGGGATGCGTACGCCGGGCCAGCGCCACCATCCGCGGCGACAGGTCGACGCCGAAGACCGGTACGCCGAGCGTGTCGAGGTGCGCGGTGACCGACCCCGGGCCGCTGCCGAGGTCGGCGACGGGCGCCGGGGCGTGCGCGCGGGCCAGCTCGGCGAAGGCGGTGACCAGGGAGCGGTCCAGGGGGTGGGCGTCGGCCGGCCAGTCGGGGAAGCGGTCCGCGCAGGCGGGGGCGATGGCGTCGTAGGAGGCCCGGGTGGACTCGAGGAAGCCGGGAATCTCGGGGTACTCGGTGGTCACGGGCGCACCCTAGTGGTGCCCGTGGACTGGTGTCCGCGAGTTCACCGGGGCCGAGCGATCCCGAAAGGTGAACAGAACCGACAGTTCTGTTCCAGGCGTGGTATGCGTAGAGAAAAGGAGTACCTACCCATCTCCATCCACGCCCATGCGTCGAGCGGCCAGATTTTCTCCCTCAAACGGGTTGAACTTTTGTTGATCGAGGGCGAGTTGGCCACCTCGGCGTCCTACCCTGTAGAGGGTGAACCAACTGATGTCCCCAGAGTCCGAGGTCGATCACACCGGGGAAGCCGCCCTTCCCGGCACCCTGCCGGAGGCGCTCCGGGCCGAACTCATCGAGTTCCGGCGCGACTTGCACATGCACCCGGAGCTCGGCCACCAGGAGTTCCGTACGACCGCAGCGATCAAGGCCCGCCTGGAGAAGGCCGGCCTCCAGCCCCGCGTGCTCGCCTCCGGAACCGGCATCATCTGTGACATCGGGGAGTGGGACGGCGAGCGCCCCATGCTCGCCCTGCGGGCCGACATCGACGCGCTGCCCATCCCGGACATGAAGACCGAGTGCCCGTACCGCTCGACCGTGCCCGACCGGGCGCACGCCTGCGGCCACGACGTCCACACCACCGTGGTGCTCGGCACCGGTCTGGTCCTCGCCGACCTCCTGCGGCGCGGGGAGCTGCCCCGCCCCGTCCGCCTGGTCTTCCAGCCCGCCGAGGAGGTGCTCCCCGGCGGCGCCGCCGACGCCGTGGCGTGCGGGGCGCTCGACGGGGTGGGCCGGATGCTCGCCGTGCACTGCGACCCCAAGGTGGACGCGGGCAAGGTCGGGCTGCGCCGGGGGCCGATCACCTCGGCCTGCGACCGCCTGGAGATCGCCCTGGACGGCCCCGGCGGCCACACGGCCCGCCCGCATCTGACGACCGACCTGGTCACCGCCGCCGCCCGGGTCGTCACCGACGTGCCCGCCCTGGTGGCCCGGCGCGCCGACGCCCGCAGCGGCCTCTCCGTGACCTGGGGCCGCATCGAGTCCGGCCACGCGCCGAACGTCATCCCGCAGCACGCCGAGCTGTCCGGGACCGTCCGCTGCCTGGACCTCGACACCTGGCGGCAGGCCCCGGACCTGGTCGTCGCCGCCATCGACGAGGTCGCCAACCTCCACCGGGCCAAGTCGGAGATCAACTACGTCCGGGGCGTCCCGCCCGTCGTCAACGACCAGGCCGCCGTCGAACTGCTGCGCGACGCCATGACCGCCCGCCGCGGCGCCGAGTCCGTCGAGAGCACCGAGCAGAGCCTGGGCGGCGAGGACTTCTCCTGGTACCTGGAGCACGTCCCCGGCGCCATGGCCCGCCTGGGCGTCCGCCACCCGGGCGACCGCATCGGGCGCGACCTGCATCAGGGCGACTTCGACGTCGACGAGTCGGCCATCACGGTGGGCGTGGAACTCTTCACGGCGGCGGCATTGCTCGACGCCGCCGAGTAGAACCGACTTCCAGGAACTTCCAGGAACAAGACACTCCGCTATGCCGCCGCCCAAGGGCAGCGGCAACCTTGCCTATGGGACCTGCACCAAGGCTGAAATGGCGAGCCGTTCTGCTTTCCGAAAGGGTGGACAGCTCGCCGTCCGCCCTCAAGATCGACGAAGAGTTTCTCCACCGCCGTCGGCCCTGCGTGGCGCCGGCCCTGGTCGTACCACTGTCCCCTTCCGCTTGCGGCTCCGGCGAAGCGGGGGGAGCCTGGCCCCATGGCGGGCCGTCCTGAGCGCCATCGCGGCGGAGGCACCCTCGGTGCAGTCGTCCCGTGCGTGCCCTTCGATCCGGTGGTTCACAAGGACGTAACCGGCCATCGGCACGAATGGATAACGGCAAGGCGAAACCCCGTTCCCAGGAGTGTCTACGCGCGTTACTGTGCGCCGAACTCAGCACCCACTGCGGGGCTTGGAGAATGGGGACTTCACGATGCGTCGGACATCCAAACTGACCCGTGTCGCGGTGGGGGTCGCGTCGATCGCGCTCGCTGCCACGGCGTGCGGGGGTACCAGCAGTGACAACGGTGGCGGCAGCGACGGCGACAGCGACAAGAAGGGCGTCGCCATCGCGTACGACATCGGCGGAAAGGGCGACCAGTCCTTCAACGACGCCGCCTTCGCGGGCCTGGAGAAGGCCAAGAAGGAGTTCGGCTACCAGACGGACGACGTCGAGCCCACCGAAGGCGAGACGGACGCCGACAAGGAGCAGCGCCTGGCCTCGCTGGCGCGGCAGGGCTACAACCCGGTGATCGGTGTCGGCTTCGCCTACGGCCCTGCGATGGAGGCCGTGGCCAAGAAGTACCCGGACACCACCTTCGGCATCGTCGACTCGGTGATCAAGGGTGACAACGTCACCTCCCTGGTCTTCGCCGAGGAGCAGGCCTCGTACCTGGCGGGCGTCGCCGCCGCCAAGGCCACCAAGACCAACACGGTCGGCTTCGTGGGCGGCGTGGACATCCCGCTGATCCACAAGTTCGAGGCCGGCTACGAGCAGGGTGTCCAGGACACCAGCGGCGGCAAGGTCAAGGTCGTCTCGCAGTACCTGACGCAGACCGCCGAAGAGGGCGGCTTCTCCAGCCCCGACAAGGGCAAGGCCGCCGCCGAGGGCCAGATCGAGAAGAAGGCCGACGTCGTCTACCAGGCCGCAGGCCTGTCCGGTCAGGGCGTCATCGAGGCCGCCGCCAAGGCCAAGGTCTGGGCGATCGGCGTCGACTCCGACCAGTACAAGCAGGGTGCGCTGGCGTCGTACAAGGACTACATCCTGACCTCCGCCCTCAAGGACGTCGGCGGCGCCGTCTACGCGCTGGCCAAGTCCGTCCAGGACGGCAAGCCGCTGACCGGCACCCAGACCTTCGACCTCGAGGTCAACGGCGTCGGCCTGTCCGAGTCCAACCCGGAGATGGCGAAGATCCCGGGCCTCACGGACGCCGTGGCGAAGGCCAAGGAAGGCATCATCGACGGCACCATCAAGGTCAAGACCGAGTAGTCGGGGACCACGGGAAGCAGGCTGGAAGCGGGCGGGCACCGAAGGGTGTCCGCCCGCTTCGCCGTTGCCGCGCCGGTGTCACCCGGTGTCACCCAGGGCCACCCTCCCTTTGCTGTCGGCAAGCCCTTGGTCAAGGCCACGCGTGGAGTTGGCCACGGCCGGATAACAAGGTGGACAGAAGGGGTTTCCTGGCAGGTCTACGCGCGTTACTCTGCGGCGAAAGCCAGCGCCGTTGCTGTGCAGCCGTTCCGAGCTTGCACCGTCCGGCGCCAGGTGACCCCGGAGAAGTGCAGGCACGCCACCACGCCGCCGACCCGCACTCTCGATGCATCGGCCAAAGGCCCTAGTAGTTCCGCTACGAGGACCTTCGTCCGGCACATCGAGAGCGCGCACCGACGACGCGGGACCGCACCCGCACTCCTCCGGACCCGCCAGTACGACAGGAGTCTCACAACATGCGCCGGATTTCCCGGATCACGGTCGCAGGCGCAGCGACCGCTTCTCTGGCCCTCGCTCTCTCCGCCTGCGGCGGCACCTCCACCGAGGCCTCGTCGGACTCGAAGGGCGACAAGGGCCTCGCCATCGCGTACGACGTCGGCGGTAAGGGCGACCAGTCCTTCAACGACGCGGCGTTCGCGGGCCTGGAGAAGGCGAAGAAGGAGTTCGGCTACCAGACGGACGACGTCGAGCCCACCGAGGGCGAGACGGACGCCGACAAGGAGCAGCGCCTGGCGTCGCTGGCCAAGCAGGGCTACAACCCCGTCATCGGTGTCGGCTACGCCTACGCCGCCGCCGTCAAGGGCGCCGCGGAGAAGTTCCCGGACACCACCTTCGGCATCGTCGACGACTCCACCGTCGAGGCCAAGAACGTCGCCGACCTGGTCTTCTCCGAGGAGGAGGCCTCGTACCTCGCCGGTGTCGCCGCCGCCAAGAGCACCAAGACGAACACCGTCGGCTTCGTGGGCGGCGTGGACATCCCGCTCATCCACAAGTTCCAGGCCGGCTTCGAGCAGGGTGTCAAGGACACCGACCCGAAGGTCAAGGTCATCTCCCAGTACCTCACGCAGACCGCGGAGGAGGGCGGCTTCTCCAGCCCCGACAAGGGCAAGTCGGCCGCCGAGGGGCAGATCGAGAAGAAGGCCGACGTCGTCTACGCCGCCGCCGGTCTCTCCGGTCAGGGCGTCATCGAGGCCGCCGCCGCCAACAAGGTGTGGGCCATCGGTGTCGACTCCGACCAGTACCAGCAGGCGGCCCTCGCCAAGTACAAGGACTCGATCCTGACCTCGGCGATGAAGGATGTCGCCAAGGCGGTCTACAACCTGGCGAAGTCGGTCGAGGACGGCAAGCCCGAGACCGGTATCGTTCGTGGCGATCTGAAGACCGGCGAAGTGGGCCTGTCGAACTCCAACCCGAAGTTCGCGGACAACGCCGAGGTCCAGGACGCCATCAAGACGGCCAAGGAGAAGATCATCAGCGGCGAGATCAAGGTCAAGTCCAGCTGATTGCAACGGGTGGTGACGCATGGGGCAGGCCGGCTACAGGTGACGGCACACGACGCCGGCAGGGCCCATGAGTCACCTCCCATACCCTGAGCAGCGGTAACCGAGGGGTTGCGTTCGCGCGACGGGGTGCGGGGAGGATTCGCTCCCCGTACCCCGTTGTCGCGGTGCGTCGGCCCCTTATCAGGCCATCGGGGCGCTACGCGCGTAGACGACCCCCGTCCCCAGGAGAGTGCGCCATCAACGCGTCCAGCAGCCCTCCGGCCGACGCGGCGGTCAACGGTCAGGTGACCGCCGTCGAGCTCGCCGGGATCACCAAGCGATTCCCGGGCGTCGTGGCCAACCACGACATCCACCTCACCGTCCGCAAGGGCACAGTCCACGCGCTGGTCGGTGAGAACGGCGCCGGCAAGTCGACGCTGATGAAGATCCTCTACGGCATGCAGAAGCCGGACGAGGGCACCATCGCGATCAACGGCGAGAAGGTCACCTTCTCCTCCCCGGCCGACGCCATCGTCCGGGGCATCGGCATGGTGCACCAGCACTTCATGCTCGCGGACAACCTCACCGTCCTCGAGAACGTCGTGCTGGGCAGCGAGAAGCTGTACGGCATCGGCGCCAAGGCCCGCCGCAAGATCAAGGAGATCTCCGAGCGCTACGGCCTCGGTGTCGAGCCCGACCGCCTCGTCGAGGAGCTCGGTGTCGCCGCCCGCCAGCGCGTGGAGATCCTCAAGGTCCTCTACCGCGGCGCCACCACCCTGATCCTCGACGAGCCGACGGCCGTCCTGGTGCCGCAGGAGGTGGACGCGCTCTTCGAGAACCTCCGCGAGCTCAAGGCCGAGGGCCTGTCGGTCATCTTCATCTCGCACAAGCTCGGCGAGGTCCTCTCCGTCGCCGACGAGATCACCGTCATCCGCCGCGGAACGACGGTCGGCACGGCCGTCCCCGCCGAGACGACCCCGCGTCAACTCGCCGAGATGATGGTCGGCAGCGAACTGCCCACCCCGGAGACCGCCGAGTCGACGGTCACCGACCGCCCGGTCATCACCGTCGACAAGCTGCGCCTCCAGGCACCGGGCGGCAAGGCCCTGCTCGACGACATCACGTTCACCATCCACGCGGGCGAGGTCCTGGGCATCGCCGGTGTGGAGGGCAACGGCCAGACCGAGCTCGTCGACGCGCTCATCGGCCTCAAGTCCGCCGACTCCGGCACGATCTCGCTGATCGACGACGAGATCACCGGCTGGAGCACCCGCAAGCGCCGCGAGCAGGGCATGGGCTACATCCCCGAGGACCGCCACCGCCACGGCCTGCTCCTGGAGGCCCCCCTCTGGGAGAACCGCATCCTCGGCCATGTCACCGAAAAGCCCCTCGCCAAGGGCGTCTGGCTGGACCCGAAGGCGGCTCAGGAGGACACCCGGCGGATCGTGACGGAGTACGACGTCCGCACGCCCGGCATCGACGTCACCGCCGCCTCCCTGTCCGGCGGCAACCAGCAGAAGCTGATCGTCGGCCGCGAGATGAGCCACAAGCCGCGCTTCCTCATCGCCGCGCACCCCACCCGTGGTGTGGACGTCGGCGCGCAGGCCGCGATCTGGGACCACATCCGCGAGGCCCGCCGCGAGGGCCTGGCCGTGCTGCTGATCTCCGCCGACCTGGACGAGCTGATCGGCCTGTCCGACACCCTCCGCGTGATCTACAACGGCAAGCTGGTCGCGGACGCCGACCCGGCCACCATCACCCCGGAGGAGCTCGGTTCGGCCATGACCGGCGCCGCCACCGGTCACCTGGAACACGACGACACCGCCGAGCCCGGCGCAGACACCCCCGAGATCCGTAAGTCTCCCGAGGCTCCGGAAGACGAGGCCCGCTGATGAAGAAGTTCGACAAGGAGCGCGTGCTCCTCGCGGTGGCCGGACCGGTCATCGCGCTCGCCGTGGCCTTCGTGCTCAGCGCGATCGTCCTGATCGCCTCCGGCAAGAGCCCGGTCGAGCCGTACGTCCTGATGTTCGAGCAGGCCTCGTTCTCCGACATCCAGGTCCTGATCATCAACCAGGCCTCGATGTACTACATCGCGGCCCTCGCGGTGGCCATCGGCTTCCGGATGAACCTGTTCAACATCGGCGTCGACGGCCAGTACCAGCTCGCCGCCATGATGGCCGCGATCGTCGGCGCCCACGCGAACCTGCCCGCGGCTCTGCAGATTCCGCTGCTGCTGCTCACCGCGGTCTGCACCGGCGCCTTCTGGTCCGGCATCGCCGGTGTCCTCAAGGTCACCCGCGGCGTCAGCGAGGTCGTCGCGACGATCATGCTCAACGCTATCGCCACATCGGTCATCGCCTACCTGTGGCTGCCGAACGTCTTCGGCGTCAAGGTCGGCAACAACAACACCACCGGCGAGATGCACGAGTCCGGCTGGGTCCCCGGCATCAGCATGGGCGACGCCGGCGAGATCTACGGCCTGGTCTTCCTCGCCGTCCTGCTCGGCATCGCCTACTGGATCGTCCTCAACCGCACCCGCTTCGGCTTCGACCTGCGCGCCTCCGGCGCCTCGGAGACCGCCGCCGCGGCAAGCGGTGTCGACCCCAAGCGCATGGTGCTCACCGCCATGCTGCTCTCCGGCGGCATCGCCGGTCTCGCGGGTCTGCCGATCCTGCTCGGCGACACCCACACCTACAGCCTGAACTTCCCCACCGGCATCGGCTTCCTCGGCATCGGCATCGCCCTGCTCGGCCGCAACAGCCCCGTCGGCATCGCCTTCGCCGCCCTGCTGTGGGCCTGGCTCGACAAGGCCTCGCCCGAGCTGGACTTCCATGACTACGACAAGGAGATCGCGGTCATCATGCAGGGCCTGATCGTGCTCTCCGTCGTCGTCTCCTACGAGGCCGTCCGCGAGTGGGGCCTGCGCCGCCAGCAGCGCCGCGTGGGCGCCGAACTGGCCGCCGGTCACGTCCTCGGCGCCGACAACAACACCACGAAGGAGGTGGCCGGCCGATGACCACACCGCAGACTTCAGCGGTCGACGTCAACCAGCCCACGCTTCAGCCCGGGGCGCCCACCGGCCGCCGCCTGTCGTGGCCCGTGCTGCTGCTGGTCATCGCCGGAGCACTGGCGCTGACCTCGATCGTCCGCCTCATCACCGGCGCCGACGGCATCACCAACGTCAGCCAGATGTCCACCGCGCTCCAGCTCGCCGTGCCGATCGGCCTCGCCGGTCTCGGCGGTCTGTGGGCCGAGCGGGCGGGCGTCGTCAACATCGGCCTCGAGGGCATGATGATCCTCGGCACCTGGTTCGGCGCCTGGGCCGGCTTCCAGTGGGGCCCGTGGACCGGTGTCGTCGTCGGCATCATCGGCGGCTGCATCGGCGGCATCCTGCACGCCATCGCCACCGTCACCTTCCGGGTCAACCACATCGTCTCCGGTGTGGCGATCAACATCCTCGCCCTCGGCCTCACCCGCTACCTCGCGCCCCTCGCCTTCGAGGGCCACGCGGGCGGCTCCGCCAAGCAGTCCCCGGCGGTCGACTCCCTCGGCCACTTCACCGTGCCGGGCCTGTCCGACGGCCTGCGGGAACTGAACAACAACGGCTGGTTCTTCGTCTCCGACATCGCCGGCCTGCTCGGCGGTCTGGTCACCAACGTCTCCTGGCTGACCCTGATCGCGATCGCGCTGATCCCGGCCACCTGGTACATCCTGTGGCGCACCGCCTTCGGTCTGCGGCTGCGCTCCTGCGGTGAGAACCCGGTAGCGGCCGAGTCCCTCGGCGTGAACGTCTACAAGTACAAGTACATCGCCGTGATCATCTCCGGTGGTCTGGCCGGCCTCGGTGGCGTCTTCCTCTCCATCGTGGCCAACCCCTTCTACCTGGAGGGCCAGGTCAGTGGCCGCGGTTACATCGGTCTCGCGGCGATGATCTTCGGCAACTGGATGCCGGGCGGCCTCGCCCTCGGCGCCGGTCTGTTCGGCTACACCGACAGCCTCAACCTGCGCGGCGGCTCCACCAACGTCCACGCCCTGCTGCTGCTCGGCGCGCTGCTGCTGATCATCGGCGCCGTCTGGCTGGTGATCCGCAAGAAGTACGCCTCGTCGATGATCACCGCGGTGATCGGCGCCCTCGTCTACACCTGGTACGCCACCACCAACGAGGTCCCGAACCAGGTCGTCTCCGCCACGCCGTACGTCGTCACGCTCGTCGTCCTCACGTTGTCCGCGCAGCGCCTGCGGATGCCGAAGGCGGACGGCCTGCCGTACAAGAAGGGCCAGGGCAAATGACGTCGGCCGCCTCCCGGGACATCGACTGGGACAAGCTGCGGACAGCGGCCCGGGACGCCATGTCCCGAGCCTACGCCCCGTACTCCGGCTACCCGGTCGGTGTCGCGGCCCTGGTCGACGACGGCCGTACGATCACCGGCTGCAACGTCGAGAACGCCTCGTACGGCCTCGGCCTGTGCGCCGAGTGCGGGCTGGTCTCGGAGCTGCACAACTCCGGGGGCGGCCGGCTGACGCACTTCACCTGCGTGGACCGCGACGGCGACATCCTGGTCCCGTGCGGGCGCTGCCGCCAGCTGCTGCACGAGTTCGGCGGCCCGGAGCTGCTGCTGGAGACGCCCGAGGGGATCCTGTCGCTTTCGGAGATGCTGCCCCAGGCCTTCGGGCGGGACCACCTCAACAAGTAAGTCTCGTGCGGCCCTTCTGAGTGCTCGAACGAGCGAGCCGCTCAGAAGGGCCGTGCCGTTTTTCTGAACGTACGGCCGGAAGGAAAGCCATGGCCATGGACGCCATCTCTGTCATCCGCACCAAGCGGGACCGCGGCGAACTCAGCGACGCGCAGATCGACTGGGTCATCGACGCGTACACCCGCGGGGAGGTCGCCGACGAGCAGATGTCCGCGCTCGCCATGGCGATCCTGCTCAACGGCATGAACCGCCGTGAGATCGCCCGCTGGACAGCCGCGATGATCGCCTCCGGCGAGCGCATGGACTTCTCGTCCCTGTCCCGCCCGACCGCCGACAAGCACTCCACCGGTGGCGTCGGCGACAAGATCACGCTCCCGCTGGCCCCGCTGGTCGCGGCCTGCGGTGCCGCGGTCCCGCAGCTCTCCGGCCGGGGCCTCGGCCACACCGGAGGCACCCTGGACAAGCTGGAGTCGATCCCCGGCTGGCGCGCCCTGCTGTCGAACGAGGAGATGCTCGACGTCCTCGACACCACGGGCGCGGTGATCTGCGCGGCGGGCGACGGCCTGGCGCCGGCCGACAAGAAGCTGTACGCCCTGCGTGATGTCACCGGCACGGTCGAGGCGATCCCGCTGATCGCGTCCTCGATCATGTCGAAGAAGATCGCGGAGGGTACGGGCTCGCTGGTCCTGGACGTCAAGGTCGGCACCGGCGCCTTCATGAAGACCATCGAGGACGCGCGGGAGCTGGCCTCCACGATGGTGGGCCTGGGCACCGACCACGGCGTGAAGACGGTCGCGCTCCTCACCGACATGGCGACCCCGCTCGGCCTCACGGCCGGCAACGCCCTGGAGGTCCGCGAGTCGGTGGAGGTCCTGGCGGGCGGCGGCCCCGCGGACGTCGTCGAGCTCACCATCGCCCTGGCCCGCGAGATGCTGGACGCCGCCGGAGTGAAGGACGCCGACCCCGCGAAGGCCCTGGCCGACGGCTCGGCGATGGACGTCTGGCGTCGCATGGTCGCGGCCCAGGGCGGCGACCCGGACGCCGCGCTGCCGGTCGCGCGCGAGCAGCACGTGATCAAGGCCCCGTCCTCCGGCGTCCTGACCCGCCTCGACGCCTACGACATCGGCGTCGCCGCCTGGCGCCTGGGCGCGGGGCGTGCGCGCAAGGAGGACCCGGTGCAGGCGGGCGCGGGCGTGGAGATGCATGCCAAGCCGGGCGACGAGGTTCGCGAGGGTCAGCCCCTGCTGACCCTGCACACGGACACGCCTGAGCGGTTCGCGTACGCGCTGGAGGCGGTGGAGGCCTCTTACGACATCGCGGGGGCTGGAACGGACTTCACGGCGTCGCACGTGGTGCTGGAACGTATCGCCTGACCAGGCGGTTTCCCATTCGGGTGAACGGGATCGGTGGGCCCCCACCGGTCCCGTTCGGCATGCTGGGATCGGTGACGCACCGATAGGAGACGGCCATGAGCGCACTCACCGTGAGCCAGGACACCGACCAGAACTGGGAGGACCTCGTCCGGTACTGGGAGGAGATGGAATGGCCCGAGGGCAGCAAGGTGGAGATCATTGAGGGGATCATCACCGTGTCACCTGCTCCCGCATCCCGCCACCACGTGATCGCGGCCCGAGTTCAACGTCGCCTCTACTCCGCGATCCCCGAGGACTGGGGGATCTTCCAGACGCTGGCGATCGCCGTGCCGTCACGCCTGGGCATGCTCATCCCTGACCTGCTCGTGGCCCCCGTGCAGGAGTGCGCGGAGGCGGAATCGCACATCCCGGCGGCCCTGGCCGAACTCGTTGTCGAGGTGACCTCCAAGTCCAACGCCCACGACCGTGACAGCAAGCCCGCCGCTTACGCCACCGCCGGGATCCCGCTCTACCTGCTGATCGACCGCTGGGCCCCCGGAGGGCCCACCGCAACGCTCTTCGGGGAGCCCAAGGGCGATGTGTACCGGATGTTGAGCGCTGTGAAGTTCGGTGACCCCATCAAGGTGCCGGACCCGTTCGACGTGACGATCGACACCGGCGAATTCCCGGTCGACTGATCGTCAGCCCAGCAAGGCCGCCACCAGGACCAGCACCGGCACCGAAATCACCGTCGACAGCAGGATCGAGTCCCGCGCCAACCGCTCGCCCACCCTGTAACTCGACGCATACGTATAGAGGTTCTGGGCGGCGGGCAGCGCCGACGTCACCACCACGTCGAGCAGAGGAGCGCCGCGCAGACCGAAGACGCCCGCCGCGAGGGCCCAGGCTGCCGCGGGCTGGACCAGGGACTTCAGGGCGACCGAGAGCAGGACCGGATGCCGGTCGGGCCCCCGGCCGGGCATCGTGCTGCCGCACAGGGAGATGCCGAAGGCCAGCAGGACCGCCGGTACCGACATGCCGCCGATCAGGGTCAGCGGGTCCATGACCGGGGCCGGGACCTTCAGGCCCGCCGCCGACACCGCCACGCCCGCCAGTGAGCCGACCGCGATCGGATTGCGCAGCGGGGTGAGCAGGCGCCGCCACAGCGGGCCCTCCCCGCCCCCGCCGGACAGGTCGAGGATCGTCAGGGCGATCGGGGTGACCCCGACCAGCTGGAACAGCAGCACCGGCGCCACCAGCGACGCGTCTCCCAGCACATACACCGCGATCGGGATACCGAGATTGCCGGAGTTCACATAGCTGGAGCACAGCGCGCCGATCGTCGTACGGCCCACGCCCCAGCGCCGTACGACCCCGACCGCGACGAAGACACCGGCCGCCGCGGCCGTGCTCAGGGCGGTGACCAGGAGGCGGCTGGAGAAGATCACCGAGAGGTCGGTCTGCGCGAGGGTCGTGAAGAGCAACGCCGGAGAGGCCACGTGGAAGGCCAGCTTGGTGAGGACCTCACGGCCATGAACGCCGAGGTGGCCGCGCCGACCGATCGCATAGCCCACCCCGATCACGACCGCGATCACCGCGAACCCGGTCAACACCCCCTGCACGGAACCTCCTTGGTTGGGAGGAAACCGCGACGTATTCGGGAACGTGCTGATAGGTGGCGCATACAGCAAACCCTCCTGGGAAGGAGGGCGGCAGGTCAATGTGATCCCGGTCGACGGACACCCCTCGCACGGACGTGACACACCGGGCACCGGACGAGGGAGCCGCCGGTCCGATGAGTTCTGCCCGCCCGCCCGGTCTACCGATCGTGGACGCCATGACACCCGCTGTACTCGTGCTGGCCGGCCCCGTCACCCGGGAAGAGGTGGCGGGGCTGTGCGACGAGGCGCGGGCGCGGCTGGAGGCCGCCGGGGCAGGGGTCCTGGTGTGCGATGTCGGCGGGCTCGGACCGCCGGGACTGAGCGCCGTGGAGCTGCTGGCCCGCCTCCAGCTCACCGCGCGGCGGGTCGGTGGCCGGATACGGCTGCGGGACGCCGGTCCCGCGCTACACGCCCTCCTGGACCTGGTCGGCCTCAGCTTCGAGGTGGAGGGGGAGGTCGAACAGCGGGAACCAGCGCTGAGTGTCGAGGAAGCAGTGGAACCCGGTGATCCGGCCGTCTGAGATCTCCAGGACCTGGACCGCCCAGGGCGTGAAGCCGCCCTTCTCCGGGTCGGGCTTGTACTGGGCGAACCCCGGCAGCCCGTTGACCTGGACCGGCACCAGACGCGAGCCGGCGCAGGGGGCGCCGAGCGTCGTCATGAAGCCGGTGATGTCCTCCACGCCCGTCAGCCACAGGTCGAACGGCGGCATCGTCATGATGGCGTCCTCGTGCAGCAAGGCCGTCAGCGCCGTCATGTCGTAGCCCTCGAAGGCCGCGACATAGCGGTTCAGAAGCTGTTGCTGCTCCTCGTCCAGCGGGTTGGAGACGGCCGCTTTCCCACCCGGCTGGTGCTGCTCGGCGAGCGTCGCGCGCGCCCGCTGAAGCGCGCTGTTGACCGACGCGACCGTGGTGCCGAGCAGCTCGGCGACCTCGCTCGCCTTCCAGGCCAGCACCTCGCGCAGGATCAGCACCGCCCGCTGCTTGGGCGGCAGTTGCTGAAGGGTGGCCATGAACGCGAGCCGCACCGATTCCTTGGCGACGGCCGCCTCGGCCGGGTCGTCGGTCGTGGGCAGCACCCGGCTGTCCGGCATCGGCTCCAGCCAGGTGTTGTCCGGACGGGGGGAGAGCGCCGCCTGGGCGAGCGGCGTCGACTCGGTCAGGTCCATGGGCCTGGCCCGCTTGTTGCCGGCGGTCAGCATGTCCAGGCAGACGTTCGTCGCGATGCGGTACAGCCACGAGCGGAGACTGGAGCGCCCCTCGAACTTGTCGTAGCTCCGCCAGGCGCGGATCATCGTGTCCTGCACCGCGTCCTCAGCCTCGAAGGAGGAGCCGAGCATGCGGTAGCAGTATCCGGTCAGTTCGACGCGGTGTTTCTCCAGCCTGATGTCGAGGTCCGTCGCTGTCGCCGTGCCGTCGCTCATCGTCCACCCACCCCTGTGGCCGTATCCCGGTAGGACGCCTCGTCGCGCCCAACACTTCGGAAGCTACCGCAGCCCACTGACAATGGCCCCCGGAGCGGGTGAATGCGCAGGTCGAAGGGGTGCGCCGGAACCGACACACCGCTGGGGCGCACCCGTGTCGGAGGGTGCGCCCCAGCGGCGCTGCTCGGATGAGGCGGGTCAGGCGACCGGGGCGCTCACCGGCAGCCCCTGAGTGGGCAGGCCCTGGGTGGGCAGACCGCCGAGCAGCCCGGTGACCAGGCCGGTCGGACCGCCGGCGAGCACCTGCTCGGCAGCCGGCTGCGCGGCGGTGAGCCCGGAGGTGACCGCTTCCTGCCCCTGGGCCAGGCCCTCGGTGGCGGCGGGCGTCGCCTGGGAGAGGTTCTCGGCGGGGAGCGTCCTGGTCACGGTGTCCAGCGCCGTGCCGGCGGCCTCCGGTCCCACCGGCACGGCGTTCGCGGCGCCGGCGCCCGCGGCGGCGAAGGCGGCACCGAGAGCGGCGACACCGAGGGTCTTGGCAGCAGACTGCTTCATGAAATGCGACCTCGAAATTCGTTACGGGGTTGTGAGCGGTCCTCGACCGTAAACACGCCCCGGCTGCCGCCGCAAACATCGAAATGAGGACGGATTGTGAATGCGGTTTGCGTTCCGTGTACGCGCAGACCGCCCGCTCACTCCTCCTCGGCCGCAGAGCCGCTGGTAGACGTGGTCTGCTGGAAGAGCCATTCGGACTTGAGTTCGGCATACCCGGGCTTGATCACGTCATTGATCATCGCGAGTCGTTCATCGAAAGGAATGAACGATGATTTCATCGCATTGACGGAGAACCACTGCATGTCGTCGAGCGTGTAATCGAATGCCTCGACAAGATGCTCGAATTCCCGGCTCATACTGGTGTGGGACATCAGACGGTTGTCGGTGTTCACGGTGGCGCGGAAATGCAGCCGTCGCAGCAGACCGATCGGATGGGCGGTGTAGGAGTCGGCGGCGCCCGTCTGGAGGTTGGAGCTGGGGCACAGCTCCAGCGGGATGCGCTTGTCCCGTACGTACGACGCGAGCCGGCCGAGCTTCACCGAGCCGTCGGCCTGCACCTGGATGTCGTCGATGATGCGCACCCCGTGCCCGAGCCGGTCGGCGCCGCACCACTGGAGGGCCTGCCAGATGGACGGCAGCCCGAAAGCCTCGCCCGCGTGGATGGTGAAGTGGTTGTTCTCGCGCTTGAGGTACTCGAAGGCGTCGAGATGCCGGGTGGGCGGGTGGCCGGCCTCGGCGCCCGCGATGTCGAAGCCGACGACACCGAGATCGCGATAGCGGTTGGCGAGCTCGGCGATCTCCAGGGCGCGGGCGGCGTGCCGCATGGCGGTCAGCAGCGCACCCACGCGGATGCGGTGGCCGTTCGCCCGGGCGAGCTGCTCGCCTTCCCGGAAGCCCTCGTTCACGGCCTCGACGACCTCTTCGAGGCTGAGGCCGCCTTCGAGGTGCTGTTCGGGCGCGTAACGCACCTCGGCGTAGACGACCCCGTCCTCGGCGAGGTCCTCGGCGCATTCGCGCGCGACCCGGACGAGGGCCTCACGGGTCTGCATCACGCCGACGGTGTGCGAGAAGGTCTCCAGATACCGCTCCAGCGAGCCGGAGTCGGCGGCCTCGTGGAACCAGACGCCGAGCTTGTCGGGGTCGGTCTCGGGGAGCTGGGTGTAGCCCGACTCGCGGGCGAGGTCGACGACAGTGCCGGGGCGGAGCCCGCCGTCGAGGTGGTCGTGCAGCAGAACCTTCGGAGCCCGGCGGATCTGATCCGAGCTCGGGGTGTGCGCCTTCGGGGCAGTCTGGCTCGTCATTTCCGCACTCTAACGCCTACGCGCGTAGAGAGCTCGTTCTTCGTTGCTCTTCGCTCACTTGTCTCGTTGACTGCTTTACGAATCCGTCGATACGTAACAGTGACCCCACGGACGGGTCGCGTACACCCGCACTTCTGACACTGTTCTGTCATGGCACAGCAAGCGACGCCGGTTCGCAGGGCCCGACTGGGCAGGCCGATCGGGCCGGAGCCGACAGCGGTGAGCGGGGCGGTGCTCCTGCTTCCCGGCGGTGACGAGGTCTCACATCGCAAGCCGGCAACGTTGTTGGCGACCTCGTACCTGCGGACCCTGGGACGCCGGCTGGCGCGGGCGGGCCGCGAGGAGGGGCTCGTCACGCATGTCGTCCACTATCGGTTTCGCGGGTGGAACGGCAGCGACGCCAACCACCGGAGCGACGCGCTGTGGGCCGCCGACGAGGTCGTACGCCGCTATGGCGACGTTCCCGTCTGCCTCGCCGGGGTCGACATGGGCGGGCGTGCGGCGCTCCAGGCGGGCGGGCACGAGGCCGTGAACTCCGTACTGGCGATGGCGCCTTGGCTGCCCGAGGAGGACATGGCGGCGTCGCCCGAACCGGTGAAGCAGCTCGGCGGGCGGCGGGTGATGATCGTCCACGGGACCAACGACGAGCGGACCGATCCCGAGTTGTCGTTCCGGTTGGCGGCGCGGGCGAAGAAGGCGAACCGTGAGGTGTGCCGGTTCGAAGTGCACTCCGACCGGCACGGGTTGCAGCAGCACCGGGACGAAGTCCTCGCACTGGCAGAGGACTTCATCATGGGCGTGCTGTTCGGGCGGGCCTTCTCGCGGCCGGTCGAGGATGCGTTCGCCGCTCCGCCGCCGCTGGGGTTGCGGATGCCCTTGGCTTCGGGGTTCGGGAAGTCGTTGCGGCGGTAGGGGTGGTCGCGGCGGCAGGGTGGTCGCGGCGTCGGGGTGTTCGGTGCGTCGGTGGGTGCGGGGCGGGATGTGGCTGCTCGCGCAGTTCCCCGCGCCCCTGACGTGTCGTCCTCAGGTGGGCAGCAGGTTGCCCCGCCTCGAGAGCAGGAACCTCTTGAAGGCGGCCACCGGAGGGGTGTCCGGGCGGTCCGCCAGCCACGCGACGCCGATCTCCCGCGCCGCCCTCGGCGCCGTGACCGTCAGTTCCACCACTCCTGGACGGGGGACCGTCGGCGGCGGGAGGAGGGCGACGCCCAGCCCCGCGGCGACCAGGCCGCGCAAGGTCTCCGCCTCCTCGCCCTCGAAGGCGATACGGGGCTTGAAGCCCGCCTCCTGGCACAGGTCGTCCGTGATGCGGCGCATGCCGTAGCCGGGCTCCAGGGTCACAAAGGTCTCGTCCGCCGCTTCCGCGAGGCGGATCCGCTTGCGGGTGGCCAGAGCGTGGTCGGCCGGGACGACCAGCCGCAGCTTCTGTTCGTCCAGGCGGCGGGCGACCAGATCGGGGGCGTCCGGGACGGGGGACGTCAGACACAGGTCCAGCTCGCCCGCCCGGAGGCGTTCGAGCATCGCCTCGCCGTAGTTCTGGACCAGGCTGAAGCGGATGCGGGGGTGATCGGCGCGGAAGGCGTGCAGCAGGCCGGGGACCGTCTCCGCGCCCATGGTGTGCAGGAAGCCGAACGCGACCTTGCCGGTGGCCGGATCGGCATCGGCACGGACCTCGTCGGCGGCCCGCCCGATCTCGCCGAGGGCGCGTTCCACCGAGGTCAAAAAGGCGCGGCCGGCGGGAGTCAGGGAGACCGTACGGCCATGCCGGGCGAACAGGTCGACGCCCAGATCCTGCTCCAGGCGGACCATGGCACGGGACAGCGTGGACTGCGGGACCTGCATCTCCTGCGCGGCCCTGGTGACGTGCTCGGTGCGTGCGACGCCGGCGAAATACGCGAGGCGCGGTGCGAGCAACATCGTCATGTCTTCTGTGTCACTGGATGGTGACAGGCGAGCCTGTGAGCTGTGTTGATGCACCATGGGAACGATTATGGCGAATCCATGCATTGGACGGATGAGTGGGGCCGTACGTAACTTCGAAGCATGTCTCCCGCCAGTACCGGGGCGTCCACCACCGTGGGCGCCGCGCACCCTGTCCCTGCCGTCGACTCCCGAATGGCCCCGGGCGGCCCCGGCTACCGCCGGATGAGCTTCGCCCTCTTCCTCGCCGGTGTCGCGACCTTCGCACTGCTCTACTCCACCCAGGCCCTTCTGCCGCTGATCTCCGGCGAGTTCGGGGTCACGGCGAGCGCGGCGAGCTGGACGGTGGCGGCGGCCACGGGTGGACTGGCCCTCTTCGTGCTACCCATGAGCGCACTGTCGGAGCGCTTCGGACGTCGTACGGTCATGACGGTGTCGCTGGTGGTGGCCGTGACGGTCGGACTGCTCGTGCCCTTCGCACCGAACCTCACGGTCCTGGTCGCGCTGCGGGCGGTCCAGGGTGCCGCGCTGGCGGGTCTGCCGGCGTCCGCGACGGCGTATCTCGCGGAGGAGGTCCGGCCGAGGGCACTGGTCACCGCGATCGGGCTGTTCGTCGCCGGGAACAGCGTCGGCGGCATGAGCGGCCGGGTCATCACCGGCTGGGTCGCGCAGGAGTGGGGCTGGCGGGTCGCCGTCGGTGCCATCGGCGCGATCGCCGTGGCGTGCGCGGTGGCCTTCCGGCTGCTGCTTCCGGCGCCGCGTCACTTCAAGCCGGGGTCGCTGCGGCCGGGGGTGCTCGTCCGTACGGTGCGAAACCATCTCTCCAATCCGCTGCTGTGCCGGCTGTACGCCATCGGCGCGCTGTTCATGACGGTCTTCGGCGGCGTGTACACGGTGATCGGATACCGGCTGACGGAGGCGCCCTTCGGCCTGCCCCAGGGCATCATCGGCTCGATCTTCCTCGTGTACCTGGTCGGTACGGTCTCGGCCTCCATGGCCGGGCGGCTGGTGGGGCGGCTCGGGCGGCGAGGCGCGCTGTACGCGGCCGGCGCCACCACCGCGGCCGGGCTGCTGCTGTCTCTCGCGGGGTCGCTTCCGCTGGTGCTGCTCGGGCTGGTGCTGATCACCGGCGGGTTCTTCGCCGGGCACGCGGCGGCGTCCTCGGCGGTCAGCAAGACCGCGACGCACGGGCGGGCGCAGGCGGCCGCGCTGTACCAGTCCGCGTACTACGTCGGTTCCAGCGCGGGCAGCATGGTCGGCGCGGTGGCCTTCCACGCGGGCGGCTGGGGCGGGACCGTCGGGGTCGGGCTGCTGGCGGTGGCCGGAGTTGTGACGATCACGTTGTTCGGGACTCGGGCGGCTCGGGTGCGGCGGCGGGAGCTGGCCGAGGCCGCGTGACGCTCCGCGGGGTGCTTCGCGTGACGCTCTGCGGGATGCTTCGCGTGACGCTCTGGGAGTGCGCCCCCGCCGTTGTGGCGGGGGCGCATTCGTTTGTGCGGGCGCTGGTTTGCTACCAGGCCGTGCGGGTCGCCGCCTTGTTCTCCGAGGGCAGCAGGATCCACAGCGCTATGTAGAGCAGGAACTGCGGGCCCGGGAGCAGGCAGGAGACCAGGAAGATCACGCGCATCGTCGTCGCGGAGGTGCCGAAGCGCCGTGCCAGCGCGGCGCACACTCCGCCGATCATGCGGCCGTGGGTGGGTCGGGCGAGCGCGGTCATGGTGCGGCTCCTTCGCTTGGCGTCGGCTGGAGCCCCTTGGTGGGCTCTCCGTGTGGGTGCCTCATCTGACATCCACGCTACGGCGACGAAGCGGGCAAAGCGTCACTCTATGGGGCTATGCCGACCCTGGGAATCGTCGGGGTCCGTCCCTGAGAGGGCTCCTCCTGGGGGACGGTCGAGGCGTGTGTGCGACGGGTCCTGCGGCGGAGCCAGGCCCGGGACGCGGGGACGATCGCCGCATGCGTCATCGCCACGCCGGCCGTGTTCAGGAGCAGGGAGTCGACGTCGACCACCTGGCCGGGTACGCCGGTCTGGAGCAGCTCGATGCCGAGCGAGATGAGGGCGGCTGCGGCGGCCGTACGGACCAGGGAGCCGAGGGGGGAGGTGGTGAGTCTGCCGTGTGCCATGGGGATGAGCACGCCCAGGGGGGCGAGCAGGGCGAGGCCCTCGGCGATACGGCGGGCGGCTTCCTGCCAGCCGAGGGCTAGGTCGGCCCTTATGCCGTCGAAGGGGTGGAGGTTGGCGGGCATGACCCAGGGGACGTCCAGGGGGCGCAGCGTGAGCCAGGCGACGAATGCGAGGTGGGCGACCAGCAGGACGCTGCCCGTCGCACGAAGCGGGATGCTGATCGCGGCGCTGCCGCCGCCGATGAAGCCTTGACGCTGCACGCCCCCCTAGACGCGCCCCCCGGCAGGATCGGTTCCGGGTGGTGGGGGGGTGGGGTGAGGCGTTGGCCACACCGTGCCCTGCGGCGGCTGGGCGGGGGTGGGGTTGGTGGGGGTTCGCGTTGGTGCCTGCCGTGCCTGCCGTGCCTGCCGTGCCTGCGGCGCCTGTGTGGGGCGCGTTGATGCCTGCGGTGCTTGTGGGGGTTCGCGTTGGTGCCTGCGGCGCCTGTGCGGGTTCGGTGGGGGCGTGCGTAGCGCTTGCGGGTGGGGTGTGGGTCGGGGGGGGGGGGG